>NZ_JAOPXI010000079.1 GCF_025965215.1 Marmoricola sp. | reverse complement strand
GGTGGTCGCCGCAGCCGACGCCCTCGGCTTCACGCCATCGGCCGTCTCGCAGCAGATCAAGCGCCTGGAACGACAATCAGGCGTCGAGCTGCTCGAACGCGTCGGTCGGGGCGTGATCCTCAGTGGTCCGGGCAGGGTCCTGGTCTCCGAGGGCTCCCGGATCGCTTCCGACCTCGAACGACTCGAGACCGATCTGCACGCCCATGCCGGCGGCGTCGCCGGCGAGCTCAGCCTGATCGGCTTCTCCACAGCGATACGCGGCCTGATCGGTCCGGTCGCGGCAGCGGCCATGGGTGCCCATCCGGAGCTGCGCCTGCGGCTGGCCGAGGTCGAACCCTGGCAGGCGGTCGACCGGGTGGCGACCGGTCAGGCCGACCTTGCCGTCGTACACCGGTGGGGTGACGTCCCCATCGACATTCCCGATCACCTGGACCGGCGTACGGTGCACCGCGACGAGGCCGAGGTGATCGTGCACGCCGGTCACCGGCTCGCGGCGCGCAAGAGCCTGACCCCCGCAGACCTGCTCGACGAACGCTGGATCGCTACGCCCGACGGAACCATCTGTCGCCAGTGGCTTCGCCGGATGTACGCCGGCACGGGCCGGGTGCCGGTGATCGAGCACACCTCGATGGAGTTCGACTCGCACCTCGCCCTGGTGGCCGCCGGACTCGGGATCGCGCTGGTGCCGCGCCTCGGCCGGTCAGCCCTCCCGCCGGGGACGTACGCGATCCGGGTCCGGGAGCCCAAGCCCGAGCGCGAGGTGATTGCCGTCTGGCGCCGCAGCCAGGGCCGCTCCCCTGCCGTCCTGATGCTGGTCGAGGCGCTCGCCCGGGCCGGGCGACCTAGGCGGTCTGGAGCACGTACCCGCGCTTGATCACGGTTCTCACCAGTGGGTGCGGACCGAGCGCCTCGCGCAGCCGCGCGACCGCGACCTCCGCGGTGTGCGGGTCGGCGGACTCACCGGGCAGGACGGCCAGCAGCCGGTCGCGGCTGACGACCTCACCCGGGTGCAGCGCGAGCCGGCGCAGGATGGCCAGCCCGTTGGGCGACAGCGGGAGGACCTCGTGGTCGAGCGTCGCCGCCGACGCACGCACGTGCAGCACACCCGAGGGGGTCATCACGCTGTGCGCGTCGTCACCCAGGGTGAGGATGACCAGCCGCACCAGGGCGCCCATCCGCGACCGATCCGGATGGACCGGACGCAGGCCGGCGTTGACCAACGGGTCTGCCGTCACCGGTCCGACCGCCGCGATCAGCAACCGGCCGAGGGTGACGAGCTCCCGCACGATCTCGGTGATCCCCTGGGTCTCGAGTTCGGCGATCCAGGCGATCGCTGCCGGCGCGGAGGTGAACATCACCGCGTCGAAGGCGCCGGCTGCCACCTGCAGCGCCGTCTCGGTCACTGCTTCGGGGTCCGTGGAGGGTCCCCAGCGGTAGACCTCGAGCGGGACCACCACGGCGCCTCCCCCGACGAGCATCTCCTCGAGGTGGGGATCACCGGCGCCGTGGTGCTGGACGGCGATCCGCTGGTCACCGACGCCTTCGGCCAGCAGGAACTCGACGATCTCGGCAGACGTCTCGGACTCCGCGACCCAGTCCGCCTGCAGCCCGACGGCCTGAAGCGCACCGCGCGCCTTCGGCCCCCGCGCGACCAGCCGAGTTTTCCCAAGGTTGGCGACCAGGTCGTCGTACAGGCCCGCTGCTTCCGCGGTGTCCATCCAGCCACGGAAGCCGATTCCCGTGGTCACGACCAGGATCTCGACCGGGTCCGCGAGGATCTCGCGAGTACGCCGCAGCAGCTCGTCCTCGTCGATGTGCGGCACGACTCCCAGGGCCGGGGCCACTACGACGTCTGCCCCGCGCCGCGTCAGCGCCCCCGACAGCTCGTCGGAACGGCGCTGTGCGGTCACGAGGATCCTGGTGCCGGCGAGGACCGGGGTGAGTTCGGTCATGGAGAATTCCTCAGGCGACCAGGAGCGAGACGGGGACAGGATGGAGGTAGACGACCCCGCCGGCGATCCAGGTCCTGTAGACCGGCAGCGACCTGGACGGATCGGTGAGGCATTCGCCGGTCGCGAGGGCGAAGACGTGCTTGAACATCGGCGAGGCGACGGTGTCGCGCTGGTCGGCACCGTGCCCGACCGATCCGACGATGCCCCGCGCGATCACGTTCGCATCGGCGAACGGGTCCCGATGTCCCACGGCGTAGACGAAATCTGCCGGATCGCCGTCCTCGTCGCTGCCGGTCACCCGGAACAGGGCGACCTGCTGGTCACGGACCAGCACGGCCACACCGCGCTCGGGGATCAGCTGGCCCTTGGTGCAGACCGCGACCCACTCACTCATGCGCGCACCCCCAGCTTCACGCCGGCGATCAGGGTCGCTGCACGTTCCTGGGCTGTCGCCGGTCTGCGCTGCCCGCGTTCGGTGACGTAGCTCAGGTCAGGGTCACCCGCGTCCGGGGCGTTGACGAAGGACACGAACTGGGCGAGCTTGTCGGGATCAGCCAGGGTGGCAGCCCATTCATCGCGATAGCTCGCGACGTGGGCCGCCATCGCCGCATCCAGATCGGCACAGATCCCGAGCGTGTCCTCTACGACGACCGCACGGATCGCGTCCACCCCGCCCTCGTGGGTCTCGACCCACGGAGCCGTCCTCTGGAGCCGGTCGGCGGTGCGCACGTAGTACATCAGGAACCTGTCGATGGTCCGGATCAAGGTCTCGGTGTCCAGGTCCTCGGCGAAAAGCTGTGCGTGCCTGGGGGTGAACCCGCCGTTGCCGCCGACGTACATGTTCCAGCCCTTGTCCGTCGCGATCACCCCGACGTCCTTGCCACGCGCCTCCGCGCACTCGCGGGCACAACCGGAGACACCGAGCTTGATCTTGTGCGGCGCCCGCAGGCCCCGGTAGCGCAGCTCGAGGTCGACGGCCAGGCCCACGGAGTCCTGGACGCCGTACCGGCACCAGGTCGAGCCGACGCACGACTTCACCGTTCGCAGCGCCTTGCCGTAGGCGTGACCCGATTCGAACCCGGCGTCCACCAACCGTCGCCAGATCGCCGGCAGCAGCTCCAGCCGGGCGCCGAACAGGTCGATCCGCTGTCCGCCGGTGATCTTGGTGTACAGCCCGAAGTCCTCAGCGACCCGCCCGATCGCGATCAGACCCGCCGGCGTGATCTCGCCCGCGGGCACCCGCGGTACAACGGAGTAGGTGCCGTCCTTCTGCAGGTTGGCCATCACGTGGTCGTTCGTGTCCTGGAGCCGGGCCTGGTCGGCATCCATCACGTGGCCGGTGCCCAGGGAGGACAGGATCGAGGCGATCACCGGACGGCAGATGTCGCAGCCCCGACCGGTGCCGTGCTGCCCGATGATCTCGCTGAAGGTACGCAGCCCGGTGACCGAGATGATGTCGAAGAGCTGGGCCCGGCTGAACTCGAAGTGCTCGCACAGCGCGTTGCTCATCGTCACGCCGGCCTTCTCGAGCTCACCGACCATCAGGGTCTTGACCAACGGCAGGCACGACCCGCAGCTCGTCCCGGCCCTGGTGCAGGCCTTCACAGCGGCCAGGTCCGTGCAGCCGCCGCAGCTGACCGATTCACGGATCGACCCGGCTGTGACGTTGTTGCACGAGCAGACGTTCGCCGAGTCCGGGAACTCGCCGGTGACCCGAGCCCCGACGCCGTCGGGCAGCAACCAGGCATTCGGGTCGCTGCCGAGCTCGGCACCCAGCATCGGACGCAACGAGGCATAGGCACTCGCGTCGCCGACCAGCACCCCACCGAGGAGGATCTTGGCGTCGTCGGAGACGACCAGCTTCTTGTAGACACCGACGACAGGGTCGGCGTAGGTGACCTCCAGACTGCCCGGGGCTTCGGCGAACGCATCACCGAAGGACGCGACGTCGACGCCGAGGAGCTTGAGCTTGGTGCTGGTGTCGGCGCCCGGGAAGGTCGCTGCGCCACCCAGCAGGCGGTCGACGACCACCTCGGCCATCGTGTAGCCCGGGCCGACCAGACCCCAGGTCCGGCCCTGGATGCAAGCGACCTCACCGACCGCGTACACGTCGGCGGCCACCGTCACGCAGCCGTCGTCCACCACGACACCACCTCGCTCCCCCAGGACGAGCCCGGCGTCGCGGGCCAGCTCGTCACGGGGTCGCACCCCGGTGGCGAACACGACGACGTCCGCATCCACGGTGGAGCCGTCGGCGAACTCCATCGAGGCCACCCGACCGTCGGTCCCGGCGTGCACCGCTGCCGAAGCGGTCGAGGTCAGCACCGTCACGCCCATGGACTCGACGATCCGGCGCAAGGCCGAGCCACCACCCTCGTCGACCTGCAGCGGCATCAGCCTGTCGGCGAACTCGACGACGGTCGTCGTCACGCCGAGGCCGTGCAGTGCGCCCGCTGCTTCGAGCCCCAGCAGGCCGCCACCGACGACCACGCCCGTGATGCCGGGCCCGCGTTCGGCCACCCACGCCTCGAGCGCCTGGACATCCGCGATCGTCCGGTAGACGAAGGTGCCCGGCAGGTCGGCGCCGCGGACCGGCGGCACGAACGCCGAGGAACCCGTGGCGAGCACCAGCGCGTCGTACGGCTCGTCACGTCCCTGGACCCGAACAGTGCGCGACGTGACGTCGATGGCGGTCACCGGAGTCCCGAGGTGGACCTGGGTCGACGGGTTCGTCTCGAGGGCGTGCGGGAGCACGAGCTCCTCAGGGCTCTGACCCGCGAAGAACGACGTCAACGCGACCCTGTCGTAAGGCGCGTGCGCCTCCTCGCAGTACAGGTCGACCGACCACCGCCCGGCGGTGTCCCGGTCGCGCAACGCCTCCACGAGACGATGGGCGACCATGCCACCACCGACGACCACCAGTCGTTTCGGCTGTGCGGGGTCGTCGTTGCTGGCCAGCGTCGGGTGAGTACTGGACATGTCAGGCACCTTAGGTAGTCGATTCAACGGGCATGTTTCGTGGTGTTACAGGCGTGCTACGACATGCCGGCTCGCCGGCGGTCCGGTCGCCGTCGCGATGTCCGGATCACTTGCGTTCAGCCAGTCGACGAGGCCGCAGACGACCTCTCGACAGCCGCCGCACCCGGTGCCGGCCCGGGTCACCGCGGCGACGCCGTCGGGGGTGCGGGCGCCGCCCTCCCAGGCGGTCACGATGTCCTTCTTGGTCACGCTGCTGCAGCGGCACACCGTGGTTGCCCCTGGCATCCGCACCGGCGAGGCCGGTTCCTCGGTGCGCCCCTCGGGAACCAGCATCGTCAGTGGATCGACAGGCAGCGGTGTCCGCCGCTCGAAGGCAACGCTGAGCGCCGCCGAGATCTCGGGGGCGCCCAGGCAGGTGACGCCGACCAGGGTGTCGTCGCGGATGACCAGGTCGACGTGACGCCGGGCCCGACTGTCGGTGAGCGTGACCAGGCGGTCGTCGTCGCCCGCCTGCGAGGCACGGACCCCCATCGTGACCAGGTCGACGCCGGTCGCCTTCAGCCGAACCTGCTCCCGGACCGGTGTCCTCGGTGCATCGGCGGCGATCTCGACGGTGCTGCCCCTCATTACCGCGACGAGTCGTTCGGCCTGGCGCCAGCCGGGAGCGAGGAGTCCGGTCATCGGTTCGAGGCCCTGGGCGCAGTCCCCGATCGCATGCACCGCTGCGCATGCCGTGGTCTGATCGGCGTCGACCAGGATGCCGCGGTCGACTGCGAGCCCGGCATCGGCCGCGAGTCGAATGTCGGCGCGCACTCCGCACGACACCACCATCAGGTCGGCCGCGAGCAGTCGCCCGTCAGCGAGCCTGACGGCCACGATCTCGTCGTAGGCGTTGATCACCTCGGCGATGCTGCTGCTCGTGATCACGCCCACACCGAGGTCGCGCAGGCGCCCCGCGAGCATCCTCGCCGGAGCCCCGTCGAGCTGGGTCGCCATCACGTGGTCGTCCACGTCGATCACGGTGACTGGCACCCCTCGCCTGCGCAGCCCGCAAGCGGCCTCGAGACCCAGCAGGCCTGCGCCGAGCACGACCGCGTGCTTGGCATTCATCGCCCGGGCCGCGATGTTGCGGCAGTCGTCGAGGGTGCGCAGGACGTGGACGTGCCGCGGCGCGCGCTCCAACCCCTCGATCGGCGGCACGAACGCGCGCGCCCCGGTCGCCAGGACGAGCCGGTCATAGGGTGTCGCCGTACCGTCGTCCAGCAGCACCCGGCGTCCGGCGAGGTCCAGCTCGACAGCGGCGACCCCGCGACGGAACTGCACCCGCTCGGAGTCCGGCAGCGGAAGGCTCAGTGCCTTCAGGTCGGCTCGACCGGCGACGACCTCGGACAGCAGGATCCGATTGTACGGCTCGTAGGTCTCCTGACCGATCAGCTCGATCTCGAAGCGACCGACCCGGTCGGCGCGGACGAGCTCGTCGACGAAGCGGTGGCCGACCATGCCGGCACCGACCACGAGGACCCTCTCAGCGGGCGAGCTCATGGACGTCCTCCTCGAGAAGTTCGGCCGGGACGCGGGCGATGTCGACGGCACACACCTTGAACTCGGGCATCCCGGAGATCGGGTCGGTCGCCGAGTTGGTCACTGCATTCGCCATCCCGGCGCCGGACCAGTGAAACGGCATGAAGACCGTGTCGGGACGGATCGCCGAGGTGATCCGAGCCCGAGCCACCGCACTCCCCCGGACCGAGGTGACCCTGACGTCGTCACCGTCCTCGATCCCGTAGCGCCCGGCGAGGGCGGGATGGAGCTCGACGAACGCGGCCGGGGCCGACTTTCCCAGAGCCGGGACCCGGCGCGTCTGGGCACCCGACTGGTACTGCGCCAGGACCCGCCCGGTGACTAAGTAGAGCGGCGCCTCCGGCCGCAGGTCGTCGTGGGGTGAACCCGGGCTGACCGGGACTATCCGGGCGCGGCCGTCGGCATGCCCGAACCGGCGTCCGAAGATCCGCGGGCTGCCCGTCGATCCGACGGGCACGGGCCAGTGGAATCCGGCCACCTCCTCGTCCAGGAGGGCGTGCGAGAGTCCGGAGTAGTCGGCGACACCGCCCGCGCTGGCTCGGGCGAGCTCGTCGAACACCTCGGCCGGAGCAGTCTGAAACCGGACCGTGGAACCGAGCGCGCGAGCCAGGTCGGCAAGGATGGAGAGCTCGCTGCGTGCCTGGCCCGGCGGATCGATCGCCTTGCGCCGACGCAGGATCCTGCCCTCCAGCGATGTCATCGTGCCCTCCTCCTCGGCCCACTGGGTGACCGGCAGGACGACGTCGGCCAGGAGCGCGGTCTCGCTCGGGACGAAGTCGCACACGACCAGGAGGTCGAGCGCCTCCACCCGCGCCCGGACCGCGAGAGCGTCCGGGGCGCTGACGAGCAGATTGGTGCCGTGGACGAACAACGCCCGGATCTCGGTGCCGAGCTTGTCGAGCAGCTGCACCGCCGGCACCCCCTTGCCCGGCAGGGTCGCTGGATCGACGCCCCACACGGAGGCAACGTGTTCCCGGGCAGCCGGGTCCTCGATAGAGCGGTAGCCCGGAAGCTGATCTGCCTTCTGGCCGTGCTCGCGGCCGCCCTGCCCGTTGCCCTGACCGGTCAGGCACCCGTAGCCACTGGCGGGGCGCCCGGGAAGCCCGAGTGCGAGGGCCAGGTTGATCGCGGCGGTGACCGTGTCGGTCCCGTCGGTGTGCTGCTCGACGCCGCGACCGCTCAGCACCATGGCACCGCGCCCACCCCGCGCCGGCGCGGCAGCTGCCAGCACCTCGACCGCACGACGCAGGACGGGTTCGGCAACCCCGGTGATGTCCGCGACGCGCTCGGGCCACCAGAGCGCGACCGACCGGCGGACGTCGTCCCAGCCGGTCACCCGGGCCTCGAGGTAGGCCTGGTCGGCATGGCCCTCGGCTATGACCAGGTGGAGCAGTCCGAGCAGGAGCGTCAGGTCCGTGCCGGGAAGCGGTTGCAGGTGCACGCCGGCCCCGTCGGCAGTCAGGGCTGCGGTCGCGGAGCGGCGTGGGTCGACGACGAGGAGCCCGCCCCGGTCGCGGACCCGGGCCAGGTGCTGCACCAACGGCGGCATGGTGTCCGCGACGTTGCTGCCCAGCAGCAGGATCGCGTCGGCCGACCCTGCGTCGGCCAGCGGGAACGGCAGACCACGATCGATCCCGAAGGCCCGGTTGGCGGCTGCCGCGGCCGATGACATGCAGAAGCGGCCGTTGTAGTCGATGTGCCTGCTGCGCAGCACAGTCCGGGTGAACTTGCCGAGCTGGTAGGCCTTCTCGTTGGTGAGTCCGCCGCCGCCGAACACACCGATCGAGTCCACCCCGTACGTCGTCTGGAGGAGCTGCACCCGCTGCGCGATGAACGCCAGCGCCTGCTCCCACGAGGTCGGCTCGAGCGCACCGGATGCCCCGCGAAGCAGCGGTGTGATGATCCGGTCGCCCACGGAGAGCACCTCGGCACTCGTCCAGCCCTTCTGGCAGAGTCCGCCCATGTTCGTCGAAAAGTCTCGCGCCGTGACGCTCACTCCGCCCTCGGACGGAGTGAGCGTCATCGCGCACTGGAGCGCGCAGTAGGGACAGTGCGTGTCGACGGCTGGAGTCACACGCGGGCCTTCGCCATCTGCGAGGACGGACGCAGGTAGAACGTCCAGGTCACGGCGAGGCAGACGACGTAGAAGAAGCCGAAGACGATGAACGCACCCTTCGTGGCCTGCACCGGGTCGGTGACCCACGGAGAGCTGAAGGTGATCGGGATCAGGAAGCCGCCGAGGGCACCGACGGCACCAACGATTCCGAGTACAGCCGAGGCTTCCTTGGTGGCCTTGGCCTCGGCATCCTTGCGGGCGGTCGAGCCGAGCGGCCCGCTGGAGACCGCGTAGGTCCTCCAGATCGCCGGGATCATCCGGTACGCCGACCCGTTCCCGATGCCGGTCGCGGCGAAGATGAAGAGGAAGGCGATCAGGAACCACGGGAAGATGGCGGAGTTGTGGTTGACCGCCGTCACCACAGCCGGCGGGAATCCGGGGAAGCTGGTCGGATCCTTGACCCACGTGGCGACCTTGGCAGGGTCAGGAACCGGGACCTTCTCGAGGCGGGTCAGCGTGAAGTACACGGCGGCCGTGCCGAGGATCATCGCGACGAAGGCACCGAGCGTCACCCGGGCCCCGCCGTACTTGTCGGCCAGCCAGCCGCCGAACGGGCGGGCGAGCGAGCCGACCAGCGCGCCGAGGAACGCGTAGTAGGCGAAGTTGATGCCGATCGACGCCGTCGGGATCGGTGAGCGGAAGAAGTTGATCTTGATCAGCAGGGGCATCGCGGCGGAGTAGCCGATGAACGACCCGAACGTGCCGATGTAGAGGAACGCCATGACCCAGGTGTGCTGGTAGCGCACCACCGCGAGCTGTTCACGCGGTCGTGAGTAGGCGGCGCGAAGGTTGTTCATGAACGCGAAGGCGCAGACGGCCGCGAGGACAGCCAGGGCGGCGTACAGGTACCCCGCCCGCTGCAGCACGATGCCGTGCTGGCTGGCCTTGACCAGGCCGAAGGCGCCGGCGCTGCCGACAACGACCGGCAAGAAGAACTGGATGACCGCGACGCCCGCATTGCCGCCTGCGGCGTTGAGCCCGAGAGCGGAGCCCTTCTTCTCGGAAGGGAAGAAGAAGTTGATGCTGGCCATCGACGACGCGAAGTTGCCGCCCCCGACGCCGGCCGTCGCCGCGATCACCACGAACACCCAGAACGGCGTGTCCGGGCGCTGGACGAAGAACGCGAACAGCATCGTCGGAATCACGAGCAGGAGCGCGCTGACCACGGTCCAGTTGCGGCCACCGAACTTCGGAACCGCGAAGGTGTACGGCAGCCGGAGCAGCGAGCCGACCAGGTTCGGCACCGCCACCAGCCAGAAGAGCTGCTGCGGGCTGAACCCGAATCCGGCCTTCGCCAGGAAGGCTGCGCTCACGCTCCACAGCAACCAGACCGAGAAGCCGAGATGCTCGGCGACGATCGAGAAAACGAGGTTGCGCCGGGCGACCTTCTTGCCCGTGCTCTCCCAGAACGTGGGGTCTTCCGGCTCCCAGTGCTCGATCCAGCGGCCGCTGGGCGCGGCCTCGGGGGCGGCCGCAGCGACTGCTGGGCTCTGCGTCTCGGTAGCGGACATCGGGACTCCTTCGATCACGGACCCGGGAACGGGTCCTGATCGGAAAGGTGTCAGCGCGATGTTTCGCGACCATCACGATGGTCGTGTCTCAGGTGTAAAGCGTTTCTCGCAGTCACCCACACGGGCGCGTGAAATGTACGAGCAGGCTCACATCGGTCGTCCGGCGAGGTGAGACCGGCGAAACACGTGCGGAGGGTTCCGAGACGGTTGCTGCACAACCTCCTCAACCACCGGTTGCTCTCAGAACAACGCAGACGTCAGGTCCCGGCGGGCCTTCTGGACCCGGGGGTCCTCGTTGCCGACGGCCGCGAAGAGCCCGATCAGGTGCGTGCGTGCCTGGTCCCGATCGGCCTCGGAGGTCCGGGCGACGAGGTTGATCAGGCGGACGAAGGCGTCCTCGACGTGGCCTCCAAGGAGGTCGAGGTCGGCCACCATCGTCTGGGCTGCCACATCGTCGGGGGCTTCCGCAGCCGCGGCACGGGCCTCGGACAGGTCCACACCCTCGGTGCGCTCGAGGAGCCTGGCCATGGCCAGTCCCGCGGCCGCCTCGGTGTCGGTCGGATTCGCGTCCACCAGCTTCTGGTACTCGGCAACGGCGGCTGCGATGTCCCCCCGCTCCAGGGCATCCTGAGCCGGCAGATACCGGGGATCGAGGACCTCTTCGCCCGTCTCGGCGTCGATCTCGCCGGAACGGGGCTGGTGGCGTCCGGTGAAGCCGCCGGCTGTCAGCTGCTGGAGCACCTGGGTCAGGGCCGCACGCAACTCCTCGATCGGTGCGGCTGCCTCCAGCAGCGGCACCGGGCGGCCCTGGGCGACGAGCACCACGAGGGGGACAGAGGGGATCTGCATGGCCTGGGCGATCTCGGGGCTCGTCTCGATGTCCACCCGGCCGAGCAGGAACCGGCCCTCGAACTCGTTCGACAGCAGCTGCAGGTCATCGGCCAGCTGCACGCTCGTCGGGGACCGCGTGCTGGAGTAGAACGCCAGCACGACGGGGGCGGTCATCGAGCTCTCGAGTACCGTCTGGAAGTTCGTCTGGTCGATGTCGATCGTGTAGGCGCCGCTCACGCCCGGGGCGCCCGCGGCATCGGTCGGGGCAGCACGACCGGACATCCCGGAGAGGTCGATCGCGCCGGGTCGGGAGAAGGGTTGCTGCGTCATGCCCCCATTGTGGCCGACAACAGCCAGCCACTTCTTCTCAGGTCCGCAACCGTGCTGCCGATCAGGTTCATGTGGTGAGCGCGGGACCGAGCGCGACGGAGCCGACGCTGGCGCGTCGGGCACTTCGCCTTGCTCTCGCCACCTCGGTCTTCGTGGCCGCCGGGTACGTCGGGCGGACGACCGTCATCGACGGCAAGGGGCTGAGCCTGATCTGGCCCGCCGTCGGCGTGGCAGGCCTGTGGATCGGCAGCGGCAACCGCCGGACCTGGCCGACCGACGTGATCGCCCTGTCGCTCTCGATCGTCGTGGTCACGATGACGACCGGGGCCACGCTGGCCAGCGCGACGATCTTCCTCGCCACCAACCTGGTCCAGGTCGTCGCCTTCGTGGCGATGACCCGCCGCTGGATCCCGCAGATCTGGGGCCTGGGCGGCAGCGAGCCGCTGCGACGCGGTCAGGACCTCGGTCGGCTGATCATCGCCGCCTGCCTGTCCGGAGTCGCGAGCATCTCGATCGGCGCCGTCGGCGCCGCGCTCGAGCTGCACACCCTGATCGACGGACCGACCCTGATCGTCTGGTGGGGACGCAACACCATCGCGCTCATCGTGATCAGCGTGTTCGGCATCCTGGCCGGCCAGCCGCTCGCCGTCGCCGGCGGACCCGGTGCTGCGTACCGCCGAGTCCTTGACGGGTTGCGACCTGCTTCGGCCGCCCGCGCGGTCGAGACCGTCGGCCTGCTCGGACTCTCGGTCACGCTCGCGCTGTTGATCTTCGGTGACGTCACCGCCCAGCCACTCGCTTTCCTGCTGCTCGTCATGTCGGTCTGGGCTGGTCTGCGCTACACCCCGATCGGCGTGGTCATCCACGGCTTCGTGATGGGGACGTGCGGCGTCGCGCTCACCCTCGCAGGCCAGGGGCCGTTCGCCACGGTCGCCTCGATCCACTATCGCGCGCTGGTGGCGCAGGGCTTCGTCGCGATGACCGTCCTCACCGGCCTCGCACTCGCGTTCAGCCGCGTGGAGCGCGACACCGCCAACCGCCAGCTGGCCGAGGCGCGGCACGCCGCCGACGAGCGCGCCCAGCTGCTCGACGCGGTCCTGGAGTCGATGAACGAAGGGATCTTCGTCATCGATGAGGGCGGCAGGGTGCTGGTCCGCAACACAGCCGGACGCAAGCTTCTCGGCATGGAGGACGACCAGCCCCACGAACTCCAGTCGGCGGCCGCGTACGGGCTGTTCCACAGCAACGGCGTGCAGGTGACCGACGCCGACCTGCCGGCCAACCGTGCGCTGGCCGGCGAAGTCGTCGCCCCGCAGGACCTACACGTCCGCAATCCCTCGGTCCCGCTCGGCCGGGTGGTCGAGATCAGCGCTCATCCGTTGGAGAACCACGACCCGGCAGCACCCCACCGCGCGATGGTCAACATCCGCGACGTGACCCTTGATCGCCAGCACCGCGACACCCTGTCCAGCTTCGCCGGCGTGGTCGCGCACGACCTCTTCAACCCGCTCAGCGTGGTCGACGGCTGGACCGAGGCACTTGCCGACGAGTTCGAGGGCGGCCCGGTCTCGCCGATGGTCGGGCACGCGATGGTGACCAGGATCCACGACGCGGCAGCGCACATGCGGGTGTTCATTGCCGACCTGATGTCCTACACGATCGCTGGCGACGCCTCCATCCGCCCCGGCCCGGTCGACCTGACCGAGATGGTCCGCTCCCTGGCCGGGCTGCGAACCGCAGCCAACTCCGCGCCGTTGATCGTCGTGGCCGACGACCTCGAGGTCTGGGCCGACGCCGCGCTGGTGCGCCAACTGCTCGACAATCTGCTGGGCAACGCGATCAAGTACGTCGCACCGGGCACGCGTCCGGTCGTCGAGGTCACCGGCAACCCCGTCGACGACTGGCTCGAGGTCCACGTCGCCGACAACGGGATCGGCATCCCTGAGGAGCAGCGCGAGGCGGTCTTCGAGAACTTCCACCGCGCCCACGGCACCAACTTCGTCGGCACCGGACTGGGCCTGGCCATCTGCCGCCGGATCGTCGAACGCCACGGCGGCACGATCCACGTTGCTCCGGCGACCCACGGCACCGGGAGCGAGTTCGTCTTCCGGCTCCCCCTGCTGGCCACCCCCGCGCAGGCGCCGGGTCGGTCCGACCAGGTCCCGGTCGACGCCTGACTCAGAAGCGTGCGGGTTCCCGGTACTCGCCCCACACGGCGCGCAGCGCGTCGCAGATCTCGCCCAGGGTCGCCTCGACGCGGCACGCCTGGAGCATCGCCGGAACCATGTTGCCGCCGGTCTTCGAGACCTCGACCATGGTGGCGATCGCCGCCTCGACGACACCCTCGTCGCGACCTGCCCGGCGAGCCTTCAGCTCGCGGACCTGGTCGACCTCGACCTCGTGCGAGACCCGAAGGATCTCCAGGTCGTGCGTCACCGACTCCAGGTTGACGTTGACGCCGACGACCTTCTTCTCGCCCTTCTCCAGCGCCTTCTGGTACACGAACGCAGCCTCGGCGATCTCCGAGGAGAACCACCCGTCCTCGATCCCGCGCAGCAGGCCCGCCGTGATCGGGTTCTTGCCGGCAGCTGTGGCGGCGGCGAGCCCGGCGTGGTCGGTCGAGGTCAGTGACGAGCCACCCAGCGCCAGGATCTTGTCGAAGATCGCATTGGCCTCGGCCTCCATCCTGTCGGTCAGCGCCTCGACGTACCAGGAGCCACCGAGCGGGTCGGCCACGTTGATGACCCCTGTCTCCTCCATGATCACCTGCTGGGTCCGCAACGCGATCTCCGCAGCCTGCTCGCTCGGCAGCGCCAGGGTCTCGTCGAGCGCGTTGGTGTGCAGCGAGTTCGTGCCACCCAGGACACCAGCAAGCGCCTCGACCGCGGTCCGCACGACGTTGTTGTACGGCTGCTGGGCCGTCAGGGAAACGCCTGCGGTCTGGGTGTGGAAGCGCAGCCACTGTGCCTTGTCGGTCCTGGCACCGTAGACGTCGCGCATCCAGGTCGCCCAGATCCGGCGAGCCGCCCGGAACTTCGCGATCTCCTCGAAGAAGTCCAGGTGGCTGTCGAAGAAGAAGCTGAGCCCCGGCCCGAACACGTCCACGTCGAGACCGCGGTCCAGGCCGAGCTCGACGTACCCGAAACCGTCCGCCAACGTGAAGGCGAGCTCCTGCGCTGCCGTCGATCCGGCCTCGCGGATGTGGTAGCCCGAGACCGACAGCGGCTTGTACGCCGCGATGTTCTCGGCGCAGTACTCCATCAGGTCACCGATGAGGCGCAGGTGCGGCTCGGGTCCGAAGATCCACTCCTTCTGGGCGATGTACTCCTTGAAGATGTCGGTCTGCAGCGTGCCGTTGAGCTTGCCGGTCTCGACCCCCGCGCGTTCCGCGGCGACCAGCATCATGCAGAAGATCGGCACGGCCGGCCCACTGATGGTCATCGAGGTGGTGACGTCGGCCAGGTCGATCCCGTCGAAGAGGATCTCCATGTCCGCGGCGGAGTCGATCGCGACCCCGCAGTGACCGACCTCTCCCAGAGCACGCGGGTCGTCGGAGTCGCGGCCCATCAGGGTCGGCATGTCGAAGGCCACCGAGAGGCCGCCGCCGCCCCGGTTCAGGATCATCTTGTAGCGCTCGTTGGTCTGCCTGGCGTTGCCGAACCCGGCGAACTGGCGGATCGTCCACGTGCGCCCGCGCTGTCCGGCGGCGTACAGGCCGCGGGTGAAGGGGAACTCGCCGGGCCATTCGCTGTCGTCGGTGCCGTACGCGGGCTCGACCTCGAGCCCGGAGAGTGTGGTGAAGTCGGCCTCACGCACGCGTGAAGCCGCGTAGCGTTCCTGCCAGCGGGTACGGGCGTTCTTCTCGCCGTATTCTTCCATAGCAAGATAGTAGGACGCCAAACTACTTTTGGGAAGCCCCGCGGACAACCAGGCCGGCCTCAGAAGTCTCCGGCCGCCTCGCGGACCGGTCGCAGCAGCACCGAGATGCTGCTCAGCTCCGACTCCCCCAGTGCGTCCAGGCCGAACCCGGCAGCCACCAGGTCCGCGGTCGCCATCTCGACCAGCGAGCGCCCGGCAGGCGTGATCGAGGCCAGCACCGCCCGGCGGTCCACCGGGTGCGGCTTGCGCCTCACCAGACCGGCGAGCTCGAGGCGATCGACGATCGGGGTGACCGAGGTCGGGTGCACCTGGAGACGCTCGCCCATCTTGCCCAGCGGCAGCTCACCGGCCTGCGTGAAGGACAGCAGCACCAGGGCTTCGTACCGGGCGAAGGTCAGGTCGTGCGGACGCAGCAGGGCGTCCAGCCGAGACAGGACGAGCTGGTGGACCCGCATCAGCGACGTCACCGCATGCATCTGCGGCACGCCGTCCCAGCGCAGTGCCCACTGCCGAGCCGCTTCGTCGATCGGGTCGAAATCGAGCATCGTGGTCAGTTGACCTTCGGGCCGCGCAGGCCGGCCCGCTGGACGACGCGCTGGATCGACAGGTCGCGCTGGTCCGGAGCGCCGACGAACCGGATGTCGCGCAGCCCCTGGTCCTGGGCTGCTGACTCGAAGGTGAAGTGGCCGTAGTCGAAGATCCGGCCTGCCACCGGCTTGACCACCGTGATGTCCAGGATGCGGCCGAGTGGCATCGTGGCGAGCGAACGGACCAGGACGCCGTGCACCCGGAAGACCCGCATGTTCGTGATGACGAAGCGATCCATGTTGGCCGCGAGGGCTCGCCAGCCTGCCCACCCGAACAGCACCAGAGCAAGCAGCAGCGGGAACCAGGCGAGGTTGACCGAGGCGATCGCGAACACGACGAGTGCCCCGACACCACCGAGCGCGATCAGGACCGGCACGACGTAGACGACCCAGTGCTTGCCCACCTCGTCGACGATGACCTCGCCCTCGTCGCGGAGCAGGTGCCGCCCGATCTCGGGGTCGGTCAGGAACCGCGGGAGCAAGGCCATGGAAGACCCTGCCTCAGTGCACGATCGCGTTGAGGAAGTCGATCGTGGCCGTGAACACCTTCGTGAGCCCGACCCACAGGCCCGCTCCACCGTGCTTGGACATCTGAGCCAGCCCGCTGGGGTCGGTGAACATGTAGTAGCCGACGAACACCACCAGCAGAAGGGGCAGGACCTTCTTCAGCGCCATCGAACACTCCTGTTCTGATCCGGCCGAGGCCGCGTGCATCGACGCATGGCCGAGCGCACACATGTCATCCACGTTTGTACCAAGGTCCGACGCCCAAACGCCGGAGGCGCGCTCAGGACGCCGCGCGGATCGCGTCGAAGACTGCCTTCATGTCGGGCCCGATGCGGGCTATCTCGATGTACGGCACGCCGTGCGAGGTTCCGTCGACGTAGGCGAAGTCCATCGCGCCGCCCATCATGCTCCCGGCCTGGTGGATCCGGAGCCCCAGCTCGGCAGCTCTGGCCAACGCAGCACCCATGTCCTCGACGTCGAAGCAGAGATGGTGCAGTCCCGGGCCGTTCGACGCCAGGAACTCGGCGTAGATCGAGGCCCCGCTCACCGGCTGGATGACCTCGAGCTGGAGGTCTCCGAGATAGACGATCGAGACGTGGATGACGAAGTCGGCCGGTTCGCCTCGCAGCGTGCAGTCCTCAGGCCCGAAGCGGATGTCGTTCATCCGGGTCCAGTTGCCGGCGCCGAAGCCGGCACTGAGGTACTGCTCGGTGGCATCGATGTCAGCAGTCACCCAGGCGATCTGCGTCACCGGTCCGGTCGCGATGGTCCCGACGTTCGTCATGGCGCCCATCCAACCATTCAGCGGTCGGTGTAGCTCTCCAGCAGCTCGTCTGCTGCGGCATAGGGATCGCTGGTGCCGGCGACGACCTGTTCGGCCAGGACGTCCAGCTCGGTGCGGGCATGGACGTCGCCCCACCGCTCGCGCAGCGAGGTCACCGCGATCGCCTCGATCTCCTCTCGGGCACGCCGCACCCGGCGCCGTCCGAGCTCGCCGGAGCCTTTGAGGTACGCCAGGTGCGTGTCGAGCGCCGTGATCACCTCGTCGACGCCTTCGCCGGTCGTCGCGACGGTCTTGACGATCTCCGGGGTCCAGGCGCCGGCGGGTCGCTGCGCCAGACCGAGCATCGAGCGGAGCTCACGTCGTACCTGGTCGGCGCCGTCACGATCAGACTTGTTGATGACGTAGAGGTCACCGATCTCCAGGATGCCGGCCTTCGCCGCCTGGATGCCGTCGCCCATGCCCGGGGCCAGCAGCACCAGGGTCGAGTCGGCCATCGAGGCGATCTCGACCTCGCTCTGTCCCACCCCGACGGTCTCGACCAGGATCACGTCGCACCCAGCCGCGTCCAGCACCCGCAACGCCTGCGGTGCCGCCCAGGAGAGCCCACCGAGATGGCCGCGGGAGGCCATCGAGCGGATGTACACCTCAGGATCGAGGGCGTGGTCCTGCATCCGGATCCGGTCTCCGAGCAGCGCACCGCCGGAGAACGGTGAGGACGGGTCGACCGCGAGCACGCCGACCCGCTTGCCCTGCGTGCGCAGCGCACCGACCAGCGCACTGGTCGAGGTCGACTTCCCGACGCCCGGCGAGCCCGTGATACCGACGATGTGAGCATGACCTGCAAGGGGGGCGAGCCCGGCCATCACCTCGCGCAACAACGGCGAGGCGTCCTCGACCAGCGAGATCAGCCGGGCGACAGAACGAGCGTCCCCGGACCTGGCCTTCTCGACCAGTCCGGGGACGTCCGCAGTCGATCTGCGCGACATGAAGCCTTCCGGCTCTGTTACGACGTCGGAACGTGCACGATCAGGGCGTCACCCTGGCCGCCGCCGCCGCACAGCGCCGCCGCACCGACACCGCCGCCGCGACGCTTGAGCTCGAGGGCCAACGTCAGCACGACGCGGGCGCCGGACATGCCGACCGGGTGACCGAGGGCGATCGCGCCGCCGTTGACGTTGATCTTCGACTCATCGAGGTTGAGCTTGCGGGCCGACTCGATGCCAACAGCGGCGAAGGCCTCGTTGAACTCGACGAGGTCCAGGTCCGAGGGCGAGATGCCCTCCTTCTCGCACGCCAGCGCCGTCGCGTTGGCGGGCTGCAGCTGGAGGCTGGAGTCCGGGCCGGCGACCATGCCGTGCGCGCCGATCTCACAGAGCCATTCCAGACCAAGCTCCTCGGCCTTGGCCTTGCTCATCACGACGACGGCGCACGCACCGTCGGAGATCTGCGAGGCGGAGCCGGCGGTGATGGTGCCGTCCTTGGCGAATGCGGGCGGCAGCTTGCCGAGAGACTCGGCGGTGGTGTCCCCGCGGACACCCTCGTCGGAGGTGACGACGATCGGGTCACCCTTGCGCTGCGGGATCGAGACCGGGACGACCTCGTCGTCGAAGAGGCCGTTCTTCCAGGCCGCAGCCGCCTTCTGGTGCGAGGCGGCGGCGAACTCGTCCTGCTCGGCGCGGGTCAGCTTCACGCCCTCGGCGTTGATCTGCTCGGTCAGTCCGCCCATGGCCTGCTGTGTCGCCTGGTCGTACAGGGCGTCGTAGGCCATCGAGTCGACCAGGCTTGTGTCGCCGAACTTGAAGCCTTCGCGCGACTTCGGCAGCAGGTGCGGGGCGTTGGTCATCGACTCCATGCCGCCGGCCACGATGATCTCGTGCTCACCGGCCCGGATCAGCTGGTCGGCCATGGCGATCGCGTTCAGGCCGGAGAGGCAGACCTTGTTGATCGTGATCGAGGGGATCCGGGCGGGAAGGCCACCGGCGAGGCCGGCCGCGCGCGCCGGGTTCTGACCGGCACCGGCCAGGATGACCTGGCCCATGATCAGGTAGTCGACCTTCTCGGGAGCCACGCCGGCCTTCTCGAGCGCGCCCTTGATGGCGACGCCACCGAGATCTGCGGCCGACAGGGACTTCAGGCCGCCCAACAGGCGACCGATCGGCGTACGCGCTCCGGCGACGATGACATTTCCGGACATGGGGGTCCTCCTGGAAAGAACAAATGGGTCGCTCCGACACTACCCATCGGTAGTCGTCAGCGGGAGGGGTCTCGTGCTGCGGTCGGTGTCGTTGAGGTCACACCGGGACCGATCGGGTTGAGGCGGCCCGACCGCGTGGTCGAGGATGGACCCATGAGCACTCCCCTGGATCTCCCCGAAGACCTGTTCGTCTGCATCGACCACGTCGGGGTGGCGGTTCCGGACCTGGACGCAGCGATCGAGCTGTACACCGGCGTCTTCGGCATGACCGTCGCCCACCGCGAGGTCAACGAGGAGCAGCGGGTCGAGGAAGCGATGATGCAGATCAACGGGACCGGCGGTGACACGACCACCCAGCGCATCCAGCTCCTCGCGCCGCTCAACGACGAGTCAACGATCGCCAAGTTCCTCGAACGCTCCGGGCCCGGGCTGCAGCAGCTCGCCTACCGGGTCACCGATGTCGACAAGGTCTCCGCGATCCTGCGCGAGCGGGGCATGCGGCTCCTGTACGACGCCCCGAAGCGCGGCACCGCGAACAGCAGGATCAACTTCATCCACCCCAAGGACGCCGGCGGAGTCCTCGTCGAGCTCGTCGAGCCCGCTCAGGGCGGGGCAGCGCACTGAGACGTCCGGCACAGCTCGCGCCACGGGGGTTAACTCGCGGGTAACATGCTCGCGCGTATCCGCATCGATCCACCCACCTGATCCAGGAGTCTTGACGTGCAGCAGATCCTCGACGCGATCCTCGCCGGCGACACCACCAGCGACGACTTCGCCAACCTCGCACTCCCCGAGTCCTACCGCGCGACCACGGTCCACAAGGACGAAGCAGGCATGTTCGAGGGCATGGAGACCCGGGACAAGGACCCGCGCAAGTCCCTTCACGTCGAGGACGTCGCGCTGCCCGAGCTCGGCCCGGGTGAGGCCCTGGTCGCCGTGATGGCCTCGGCGATCAACTACAACACCGTGTGGACCTCGATCTTCGAGCCGGTCTCCACCTTCGGGTTCCTCGAGCGCTACGGCAGGATGTCGCCGCTCAGCAAGCGCCATGACCTCCCCTACCACGTGGTCGGCTCCGACCTCGCCGGCGTCGTGCTCAAGACCGGCCTGGGCGTGCACTCGTGGAAGCCCGGAGACGAGGTCGTCGCCCACTGCCTCTCCGTCGAGCTGGAGTCCTCGGACGGGCACAACGACACGATGCTCGACCCCGAGCAGCGGATCTGGGGCTTCGAGACCAACTTCGGCGGCCTGGCGCACATCGCCCTGGTGAAGTCGAACCAGCTGATGCCCAAGCCGGGCCATCTCACCTGGGAGGAGGCTGCCTCGCCCGGACTGGTGAACTCGACCGCCTACCGCCAGCTGGTCAGCAAGAACGGTGGCGACATGAAGCAGGGCGACAACGTCCTGATCTGGGGCGCCTCGGGCGGTCTCGGCGGCTTCGCCACCCAGTACGCCCTCAACGGCGGCGCGATCCCGATCTGTGTCGTGTCCAACGAGGAGAAGGCCGCGATCGCCCGCAGCATGGGCGCTGAGCTGATCATCAACCGCTCCGAGGAGGGCTACCAGTTCTGGAAGGACGAGCACACCCAGGACCCCCGCGAGTGGAAGCGCTTCGGCGCCAAGATCCGCGAGCTCACCGGCGGTGAGGACATCGACATCGTCTTCGAGCACCCCGGCCGCGAGACCTTCGGCGCCTCGGTGTTCGTGACCCGCAAGGGCGGCGTCATCACCACCTGTGCGTCCACCTCGGGCTACATGCACGAGTACGACAACCGCTACCTGTGGATGAACCTCAAGAGGATCATCTCCTCGCACTTCGCGAACTACCGCGAGTCGTGGGAGGCCAACCGCCTGATCGCCAAGGGCATGATCCACCCGACCCTCTCGCGCACCTACTCGCTCGACGAGGTCGGCCAGGCCGCGATGGACGTCCACAAGAACGCCCACCAGGGCAAGGTCGGAGTGCTGTGCCTCGCCCCCGAGGAAGGGCTCGGCGTCCGCAACGAGGAACTGCGCGCCGAGCACCTCACCAAGATCAACGCGTTCCGCGGCGTCTGACCGGGTCCGCTGACACTCTGACCAGCTTCCGAGCGCTCCGCACGGGGCCGAATCTCCTGCGCCAGCGGGGAATTCGGCCCCGTCGGCACTCAACCCCCGCGCACGGCTTGGGATTAGGAGGCTGCATCGGACACACTGACCCTTCAGGGGACACACGATGCCAACTGCGAGGGAACCATGACTGAAGACCGCGGCCTGTCCATCTTCGATGACGCCACGGCGGACGAACCGACCCAGGTGATCCCGCGCGTGGTCGACGACCTGGCCCCGGCCCCGCCCAAGACGGCCGGACAGATCGCCGCCGAGACCGCGGACGCCGAAGATGCCGCTGAACGTGCTGCGAAGCATGCCGCGGCCGGTCCGACGAACCCGCCGGCGCCGGTGGTCCCTCCCGCGCCCGCGCCTCGTCCCGCGGCCCCGGTTCCCCAAGCCCCGAACCCGGTGAACCCGCCCGCCCCTCCGGCCGCTGCCCCGAAGGCAGCGACCTCGCCGGCGCCTGCCGTCGCCCCCACCCCGGCTCCGGTGCCCCAGGTCGTCCCGCCGCCGGCGCCCGCTCCGGTGATGGCGGCGCCGACCCACGCAGCGGAGACGGCCGCACCGCGGTCGTCGGTGCCGCCGGCGGTGGCACCGAGGGCAGCTGCGAGCACGGCTGCCGCCCTACCGCTCGTACGACGCGGCGGCTACGACAAGGACGCGGTCGACCAGCACCTACGCACCACGGCTGCCGAGAGGGCCGGCCTGCTCGCCAGCCTCGGTGAGGCCCAGGAGAAGATCCGGGCGCTCGCGAGCGAGAACAACCAGCTGCGCGAGAAGGCCACCGAGATCGAGACCCCGTCGTACGCCGGTCTGGGCGGGCGCGCGAGCGAGATGCTGCGGCTCGCCGAGGAACAGTCCCAGGACGTCGTGGCAGAGGCGAACGACAAGGCCGCCCAGATCCTGGCCCAGGCCGAACGCGATGCCGCCGCGATCCGGGCCAGGGCCGAGAGCGACGCCGACGACATGCGCGTCGTGCAGCTCGGCCAGATCGACGACCAGCGCACC
Source organism: Marmoricola sp. (assembly GCF_025965215.1). Taxonomy (GTDB): domain Bacteria; phylum Actinomycetota; class Actinomycetes; order Propionibacteriales; family Nocardioidaceae; genus Marmoricola. Next base: position 1,785 of record NZ_JAOPXI010000079.1, on the reverse strand, counting down.
CGCACCCTCGACGAGCTCGAGGCGGAGCGAGCCCGCACGAAGGCCGACGCGGAGGACCTGATCGCGGCGGCGACCCGCGAGGCCGCCCAGATCCGGCTGAGTGCCGAGACCGAGACCGATGCCCAGCGCACCAGTGCCATCCGCGAGGTCGAGCAGCAGCGGGCCGCCGTTGACCGCGAGGTCACCGAGGCACGCCGGACCCTGGCCGTCGAGCGAGAGCGCCTGGCCCGTGAGGCCGCCGAGCACCACTCCAGCGCGACGGCCGAGACCCAGCGACTCGTCTCCGAGGCCGAGGCTCGGGCGAACGCTGCCGAGCAGCGGGCGCGCGAGGCCACCTCCGCGGCGAACCTGCACCGCGACCAGACGACCTCCGACGCCGAGGCCCTGCTGTCCAAGGCCCGCCGTGAGGCCGAGCAGCTGGTCAACTCCGCCAAGAAGGAGGCCGAGAGCCTGCGCAGCACCGGACACGCGGATGCCGAGCGCGAGCTGACCGCCATCAAAGCCGAGGTCAGCCGGGTCTCGAAGCGACGTGACGCGATCGTTGCGCAGCTCGGAGCCCTCAAGGACGTCGTCGCCGGCTTCGGCAGCGACGACGAGGACAAGGGCCCGAAGACCGCTCCCGACGCCTAGGTCCGCGGAGCGTCCAGGAAGCGCTCCAGCACCTCGAGGAAGACCTCGGGCTTCTCGGAGTGCAGCCAGTGCCCGGCGTTCTTGATCGTGACCCGTCGGTTGTGCGGGAACAGCCTGTCCATCGCGGGTGCCTGGTCTGGGGTCACGTAGTCCGAGTTCGCACCGGACATCCAGAGGACCGGCCCGGGGTAGGACGCGGCGCCCAACCGGTCGGCAGGCCATGAGGTGATCGTCGGCAGGTCCCGGCCGAGTCCGGCCAGGTTCGCTTGCCAGTACCAACCGCTGCTGCCGTCGGGACGGGTGTCGCGGCGCAGGTTCTGCAACAGGAACGACCGCACCGTCGGGTTCCCTACTGCGCCGGCGAGGGCGGCCTCGGCGTCGGCTCGTTGGGAGAGCGACTCGAGATCGAGACCGCACATGGCCTCGACGTAGCCGGCGAACTCGCTGGCGCGCTCGTACGCGACCGGAGCGATGTCGACCACACAGAGGCGCTCGACGAGTTCGGGACGACGCAGGGCCAGGACCATCGCGACCTTGCCACCGAGCGAGTGCCCGACCAGTGCAGGAGGATCGTCGGCGTCGAAGACACCGCCGATCAGGTCAGCGACCGCGAGCAGGTCGAAGTGCTCGGTCCAGGCCGACCTGCCGTGGTCGGGCAGGTCGACCAGCAGTACGCGATGGTGACGGGCCAGCGCCTTGGCGATGCCGGTCCAGTTGCGGCCCTGACCGAAGAGGCCGTGCAGGAAGGCCACCTGGGACCCGTCCTGGCCGTACTGGGTGATGTTGAGCCCGCGGACGTCGTTCACATGCACCCCCCGGTCGTCGAGTTTGTCGAGACGCCTTGACCCACGGCACAGAGCCTACGCACGCGACGAGGCCGCCGTCCGGACGGGACGACGGCCTCGGGTGAGCGCACCGGCGGGAGGGCCGGAGTCGGGCTCGGGTCGTCGGGCTCAGCTGTAGTCGTGGAAGCCCTTCTTGGTCTTCCGACCGAGGTGACCGTCGGCGACGACCTTCTCCAGCGAGGCTGCCGGTGCGAAGCCGGGCTCCTTGAACTCGGCGAAGAGTTCGGCCTGGATCGCCAGCGACACGTCATTGCCGACCACGTCGAGGAGCTGGAACGGGCCCATCGGGAAGCCTGCCTCGGCCTTGATC
>NZ_JAOPXI010000054.1 GCF_025965215.1 Marmoricola sp. | reverse complement strand
CCCGCCCGGGTGGCTCGGGGCAGACCACTCTGGTGCCTTCGGGGTCGTGTGTCAGGACTCGATCGCGGCGTTCTCGGTGCGGGTGCGCACCTCGATCTTGCGCGGCTTTGCCTTCTCGGCGACCGGGATACTCAGGCGCAGGACGCCGTCGGCGTACGCGGCGTCGATGCGGTCGAGGTCCAGGTTGTCGCCCAGGACAAGCTGCCGGCTGAACAGGCCCTTGGGCCGCTCTGTTGCCAGCATCTCCCAGTCACCGTTGCGCGAGATTCGCTCGGCGCGGACGGTCAAGACATTGCGTTCGACGTCGAGATCGATGCTCTCCTTGGCGATGCCCGGAAGGTCGAACTCGAGGACGAACGCGTCACCCTCACGCCAGGCGTCCATCGGCATGACCGCAGGACGATTGGTCGTTCCGGCAAACTGTTGACTCAGGCGTTCGAACTCACGGAACGGGTCTGCGGTGCGCAGCAACATGACGAATCCTCCTTGTCTGATGGCTAGCCAGAAGTGTACTGGCTGATATAGGTTTTATCTAGCACATGGAGGATGGCTGACGCAAGAGGTGATGTGATGCTTGACCCGAACCGCGGGGTCTTTGCCATCTCGGTAGCTGCCGAGCTGGCCGGAACATCGGTGCAGAACCTGCGCGCCTACGAGCGCAACGGGCTGCTCGCACCTGCCCGTACCGACGGCGGATCCCGGCGCTACAGCACCGCAGACGTCGACCGACTCCTGCAGATCCGTGCCCTGCTCGATGCGGGCTTGAACATCGCAGGCATCGAGCATGTCCTGGCCTTGGAGGCCGAAGTCCACAAGCTGCAAAGCAAACTGGCTCGACTCAGCCCCCGATGACCCCAAGGTGGTCAGAACAGGTCCGAGGCCGACATCGTCGGCGTCATTGGGGGCGCGCAGCACCACCGGCACGGACGGACCGGCTAGCGCGCCAGTTCCTGACGTCGGCGCTCATCGAGGTGCGGGACACACATAATTTCGTGATGCAGGCCGGGCACGCGGCGCACGGAGGCGGTCGGGAGATCGATGCGGAACGCGGCGCCGCGGCCCCTGGGGGGCTCCAGGCAGATCGACCCGTGAAAGGCCTCGATGATTCCGCGGGCGATGGCGAGTCCGAGTCCGGCGCCGGGGATTGCGTTCTTGTGTGCGAACCGTCCGCGGTAGAGCCGCTCGAAGACATGGTCCCTCTCGTCATCAGGGATGCCGGGGCCGCTGTCCTGCACTCGAACTGATGCGGTGCCCGAACTCGCGCTCACCGTCACCTGGACGACCGAGCCGGCAGCCGAGAACTTGATGGCGTTCGACAGCAGGTTGTCGACCACTTGGCCCATCCGGACCGGATCGACCTGCACGATGATCTCCTCGGCGGGTGGGGTCCAGTCAAAGACAACGGCGGCCTGGTCGACGCTCGGAGTGTTCGAGGTGATCGCGTCGCGCACGAGTTCGACCAGCTCGACATCGGTGACTACAAGGTTGCGGACGAAGTCGCTGGAGTTCAAGAACAGCAGGTCCGCGACGACGCGTTCCTCGCGCACCGCATTGCGTTGGATGATTCGCACGAACTCGCTCGATTGAGCCGAGAGATCATCGGACTCGGCCAGAAGTTCGCAGAACCCGCGGATAGCAGTGAGTGGGGTGCGCAACTCATGGGAGATCGTGGCAAAGAACTCCGACCTGGCTTGTTCGGCCTGGCGGAAATTGCGCCGGCTGTCCAACGTGGACCAATGGAGTCGCGCAAGGACGATCACCAGCGCGGCGCCAAGAAGGGCGAGGGTGCCGACTTCGACCCTCCCATTGCTTCGGAAGGTGAAGATCATGAAGGCGAAGGTCACGGCGGTTGCGACGTACGGAAGGAACGCGAAACCACCTTCTGTATGGCGGGCTTCGCCCGGCGACAGACCCGACTTCGCGACTCGGTATTGCTCGTTTGCGCTGGCAGCAAGCATCGCGATCGCAAGCATCGGGCCGAGGTCGATCCAGTCACCGGCGGAGTAGGTGCCAGCAAGCGTCATCCGCCCGTGTACGACGTCGGCAGCGATGTACAGGATCAGACTCACCTTGATCAGGCTCAGCGCCCAGGAGCCAAGAAGGCGGCGGGTTCGCACGGACAGTGCGGTCAGCGCCAGGATGAGCACGAGATCCCCACTCGGGTAGGCGATCGACAGAGCCAGCTCCAGGTGACTGCCACCTGACGCGGTTGCCGAGGCCAGGGTCACGCACCACACGATCGCGGCGCCGGCAACCACGGTTGCGGCAGCATCAAGACACACCCGAACAAGTGCGAAGCCCTGGAACCGGTCACGGGGAAATTGCAAGATCCCGGCGAACACGAGGGGATAGAACGCCAGATAGGCGGCGTCATCGAACGACGGATCAGGGACCTGGCGAAGCACGGATGCGTACACGAACTGCAACACGTCGCCGAGCAGGTAGGCCAACAACCCTAGGCCGATCAGGAGCCATGCGCGCCGCAGGTGCGAGCCGAACGACTTGGTCCACGCAACACGGAAGGCCAGGACCGAGGCCGTCACATTGACCGGCCAGAACGCGACATCGCCGATCGTGTGCTTGAGGCCCGGGCCGCCCCAATGGAAGAGCTGCCAGCCGGCGTAGACGACGAGGAAACAACTGAGCCCGACGATCGCCCGCGATCCGCGATCGGCGATCCAGCGACGCCACAGGTCGGATGGTGTGGGTTGCGCGGGCGGGACGAGATTCATGCCCGACGCCCCCCTCTGCTCCTGGATGTGAAACCCGTCATGCGAGGCATCGGACGACGGCCTCAACGCCAGTCTCGCGGCACGTGACGGCTTCGCCCAGTGCCACCTGACCCACTGACGCAGGACCAACGGCCATCATGCTCCGCTGCACCCCACCCAGGCATATTAGACCGTTTTGTGGTGATATATGCGACTTTCTACCGAGGTCAGGCAATCGTGGCGGGCGGTCCACTTCGCTCGGTCCCTCGGGACGCGCCCTGCCCCGATCCACAGGGTGTGCTGCCGGTTTTGGCCCGCGGTCGTCGATCAGTTGATGATCTCGTCGCGTTCGTCTGCGCGAAGCTCCGCGAGTCGCACGTGCCATGCCTGGAGGGCCTCCGGGGTCTGGCGGGTCCAGTCGGCCACTTCGCCGACGACCGGCAGGCTTGAGCCTGCCCTGCGCGAGTGCGTGATCGAGCGGTCTGCGGCAGGTGTGGGATCCTCGTGGCCGTGACCGACCGGAGGATCAAGGTGCCGATGCTGGTGGCGGCGCTGCTGTGCTTGCTCGTCGCGCTGGGTGGTGGCTCGCTCTTGTTCGTGCACGGCGGTCAGACGCTCGGCTTCGCCCTGCTGGGGTTCTTCGGTGCGGGTGCATTCGTGCTCGGTCGCAAGGCTCTCGGGTTCGACTGACTCTTCCGCACCCGGCCATACTCACTCCTGTGAGCCTGCCAACGACAGTCGAGGGCGTCATCGCCCGCATGCACGAGATCGACGCGGCGCTTCCCGCTGACGACGGCGTCGCGGTGTTCAACCGGATGTACCTGACCGTGACCGAGAGCATCGCGGCGATCCTCGCGAAGCCGGCCGGTCACGCCACCTTCCTGAATCCGGAGGTGATGGCCGATCTCGACGTGACGTTCGCGAACCTGTGGCTGGCGGCCTACGACGCTGGCGCGACGGCGCACACGGTGCCCATCGAGTGGCGATCGCTGTTCGAGCTGCGCGACCAGGGGCGACTGCCGGTCCAGTACGCGATCGCGGGGATGAACACGCACATCGAGCACGACCTTCCGGTCGCCGTCGTCGCGACGTGTACGACGCACAACCTGGAACCCAGCGACCTGCACCATGACTACGACGCCGTGAATGGCGTGCTCGCGCAGGTCGAGGCTCCGATCCGGCAGTCGTTCCTGGATGGGCTGGAACGCGAAGTGGACGACCGGGTCGGCGCCGTCGTGCACCTGATCAGCACGTGGGACATCGACAAGGCGAGGGAAATCGCCTGGGTGACCGCCGAGACACTCTGGGAGCTGCGTCGTACTGAGTTCTTGCGCGACCGCTTCATCGACGGACTCGCAGACACCGTTGGCATGGCGACAAGGGCGCTTCTCGTTCCCATCCCCTGAGGGGGACACGAGATTCCACCAGGTCACGGCCGGGGCGGGTGCTTGCCGGCTCAGGCATTCGTCGTGCAAACCCTGACGCAACGTCAAGGTCAGGCCCACACCGCCGTACCGGATCGCTCAGGTGCGATGTGCCGTCAGATCAGCAAATTCCCAGACTTTGGCTCTAGTTTCGGAGCCATGAGTGGTTCTTCGACGGGTTCTGGGCAGTCTCGCAACGAGCGGCGGGCCGCAGTGCAGGCGATGCGTCAGCAGCAGGTCACGGCTGAGCGACGCCGTCGGACCTTGCTCGCCGGCGGGGGTGTGCTGGTCGTGCTGATCGTGCTCGGCGTGCTGGTCGGGATCGGGTTGGGTCAGAAGAGCACGAACAACAGCGGGCCTGCCACGAACGCGGCCGCCTCGGTCGACAGGGACCTCGCCACCATTCCAGCCTCGGTGTTCAACACGGTGGGTGCGGGCACGGTGATGGCGCGGGCAACCCAGAAGACCACGCCGCTTCCGGCGGTCGGTGGCAAGCCGCGGATCCTGTTCGTCGGAGCGGAATGGTGCCCTTACTGCGCGGCTCAACGCTGGGTCCTGGCGGTTGCGCTCTCGCGGTTCGGGACCTTCACGAACCTCGGTCAGACGGCGTCGTCCTCCTCCGACGTCTACCCCAGTACGCAGACGTTGAGCTTCCACGGCTCCACCTACACGAGCCCCTATCTCGTGTTCAGCCCGTTCGAGGTCCAAGACAACCAACGCGCGACTCTGGACACCCTGTCGACGGCCGATCAGGCGGTCTTCCAGACCTACGGCACCGGCTACCCCTTCATCGACATCGCCGGCTCCTATCTGGCAGGAGTGATGTACGACCCGGGCGCTCTGCACGTGACTCCCTCGGACAGCTCCAGCGCCCCGTTGTCGCGGGCAACGATCCTGGCCGCGTTGAAGAATCCGAGCAGTCCGATCGCACTGGCCGTCGACGGCTCGGCCAACGCGCTGAGCGCGACGATCTGCAAGGTCACCCACAACATGCCCGCCGCCGTGTGTGACTCACCCGGCGTCCGGGCAGCCGGGTGACCAGGCCGATTCCGATGACCTATCCGCGCTGGACCTGGCTGACGACCTTCCCGCTCTCGTTGACAGGCCTCGGGCTGTCGATCTATCTCTCGATCGAGCACGCAACCTCCTCGACATCGTTCGCCTGCCCCGAGTCGGCGACCATCAACTGCGTCAAGGTCACCACCAGCAAGTACTCCACGCTGGCGGGGGCTCCGGTCGCCTACCTCGGTCTGGCGTTCTTCATCGCCATGGTCGTGCTGTTGTCCCCGCGGGTGTGGCGAATGGCTCCCCGGGCACTGCGATGGGTTCGGCTCGCTTCGGTGGTGGCCGGGCTGGGCATGACCACCTACCTCGTCTGGGCCGAGCTGTATCGAATTCACGCGATCTGCCTGTGGTGCACCGGCGTCCACATCACCACGGTGCTGCTCTTCACCGCCACTGTCCTGGCCGAAGCAGCCGGACCGCTTCCGATGACCACAACTGCCTCCCGGGCGGTGGAGCGACCCGGGTCACGTCGGGGCTGACGGCACCGCGGTCGGTCTCTACGGCCCGCGTCACCCACTGGCCATCGACCTGCCCCGAGCGCTCAGGATCGGGCGGTGGGCCCGTTGCCACCGGGCCACCCGGCGCGTGGGGCAGGCGCGCGCGTGCTGACGACGTGTCCGGCCCAGACCCAGGTGGGGTCTCCCAGCCCCGCGGCACCGGGCCACCGTGCTCCCACGGTGTACAGGGTCCGTCCGTCGGAACCACCGAGGATGCAGGCGAACGCTCCGCGGTCGAACTCGACGACCTCGAGACGTTCGCCGCCTTCACGGACACGCACGCTGTGCTGGTGCGGTACGTCGGCGTACCAGATCGCACCGTCGGCGTCGAAGCAGATACCGTCCGGCGGATCCTCCCCGAGCTCGGCGAAGGTACGACACCCGCTGAGGGACCCGTCGTCGGCGATGTCGAAGGCCGTGAGCCGGCATCGGTAGGACTCCGCCACGACGAGGGTGCGGTTGTCCGCGTTCACGGCCATCCCGTTGGGAAAGGCGAGGTCGTCCGCCACCACCCGTGCCGGGCCCTCGGCCGGGACGAGGACGATCTGGCCCGGGGCGACGTCTCCTTCTGGAGGTCCGGTCGCGAAGTCGAAATTGGGCGAGTTGACGTAGGCGTTGCCCCGGCCGTCGATGACGATGTCGTTGGATCCCTGCGACGAGAACGGCGCGAGATCGGCGTACGGCGCCAACGTGCCGTCGGGGCCGAGCCGGAGCAGCGCGAGCTCGGCGTTCGAGACCAGGACCAGGGTGCCGTCCGGGAGGAAGTCGAAGCACAGGGGCAACGAGGTGTGCTGGAGGATCGCCTCGGAACCGCCGCCGTCGGTGAGGACGCGGATCTCGCCGGCGGTCCAGTCGGCGTACCAGAGCCGGCCGTCGTGCCAACGTGGCGACTCGACGAGTCCTCTACCTGTGTCGTGCGTGTCCATCCGGGGGCGTCGATCAGCGGTAGTTGGTGAACTGCACCGCGAAGTCGTAGTCCTGGGCCTTGACCAGCGCCTGGACCTCCTGGAGGTCGTCGCGCTTCTTGCTGGTCACCCTGAGCTCCTCACCCTGGACCTGGACCTTGACGCCCTTGGGGCCCTCGTCCCGGATCAGCTTCCCGACCTTCTTGGCGTCCTCGGCCGAGATGCCTTCTTTCAGGGTCACCGTGATCTTGGACTCGCGGCCGGAGGCGCGCGGCTCGGTGGCGTCCACGATCTTCAGCGACTGCTGCCGCTTGATCAGCTTCTCCTTGAAGACCTCGAGGATCGCAGTCGCCCGGTCGTCGGCGTTCGCGGAGATCTCGATCGTCTCGCCGGACCATTTGATCTCGGCGCCGGTGCCCTTGAAGTCGTAGCGCTGAGCCAGTTCCTTGGCTGCCTGGGACAGGGCGTTGTCGACTTCCTGGCGGTCGATCTTGCTCACGATGTCGAACGATGAGTCGGCCATGGACCGCTCCCTCCTGTGCTGATTTATCACTGCACCGGGTGGTGCGTTATCCTCGTCTGCGCTGCTCACCTTAACGCCGATCCGGTCGGGTGGGAGCACTGGCAGATTGCCCGAGCGGCCAATGGGAGCGGACTGTAAATCCGTCGACTTATGTCTCCGAAGGTTCGAATCCTTCATCTGCCACAGCCAGGCCCCCGATCCGAGATCGGGGGCCTTTCTGCTGCGATACTGCGACCCCGGCCGTCGAGACCCCGAGGTTGTGATGTCCTCACGCGAGCGCTTCCGGCAGCGTCTGCGTGCTTCGCCTGTCTGGGAGACGCTGGTGCTTACCAAGGCGCTCCTGGAGGGGGGCCAGCGGAGGCAGACCGCTGTCGCCCAGATCCTGCGGCCGGACAATCTCTTCCAGCCGTACGCCACGACGTCGTCGAACCGGTATCCCACCGAGCTCGCCGCGGTCCACGCCGCTCTCGAGGTGGCTGCGCCGGCGATTCTGTCCTTCGGGTGCTCCTCGGGTGAGGAGCTGCTCAGCCTGCTGCAGAGCTTCCCGACCGCACGCATCCACGGCCTCGACATCAACCCGCTGGCCGTCAGGACCGCGCGCAAGCGCGTGGCCGCGGCCGGTGTGAGTGACACCGTCTCGGTCGCGCGCGCGGGTGACGCGAGCGCAGAAGCCGCGTCGTCGTACGACCTGGTGCTGGCGCTGGCGGTGTTCCGTCACGGCGACCTGAACGACGGGCCGCCCAGGTGCGATGCCGTGCTTCGGTTCGCCGACTTCGAGCGGACCATCGACGGCCTGGCCGCCTGCGTGAAGCCGGGCGGGCTCCTGGTGATCCGGCACGCCAACTTCCGGTTCACCGACTGCGCCGGCGCCGCAGGATTTGAAGCCGTCACGGTCGGCTACCCCTCGGTCGGCGAGCAGGGCCTGCCGACGCCGGTCTACGGTCGGGACGACACCCGGATCGACCTCGGACTGCGCGACGACGGGATCTATCGGCGGATCCGCTGATCCCGCCGAGTCAGGTAGGTGTCAGGTAACCGGACCTAGCCTCCGGATCATGACGTCACGTGTCTTCCGCGCGCCCAAGGTCCCGGAGGTCTTCCTCCTGTTCTGGGTGGTCAAGCTGCTGACGACCGGCATCGGTGAGGCCGGCGCGGACTACCTGGGCACCGTGAGCATCCCGCTCGCCGCCGTGGTCGGCATCGGCGGCTTCTTCCTCGCGCTGTGGCTCCAGCTGCGCGCCGACGAGTACCACGCGGTCCGCTACTGGATCACGGTGCTGATGGTCGCCCTGTTCGGCACGATGGTCGCCGACGGACCGCACGTCGTCCTTGGTACGCCGTACTACGTCGACTCCCTGGTCTACCTGGCCATCCTCGCCGGCGTGCTGACCCGGTGGCACCGCAGCGAAGGCACGCTCTCGGTGCACTCGATCATCACCCCGCGCCGGGAGCGGTTCTACTGGGGGACCGTCCTGCTCACCTTCGGCCTCGGTACGGCGGTCGGCGACACGACCGCGATCGACATGGGCCTCGGCTTCTCCTGGTCGATCCTCCTGTTCGGCGTGCTGATCCTGGTCCCGCTGCTGCTGTGGCGGTCCGGTGTCCTGAACGCGACTATTGGGTTCTGGGCCTCCTACGTGCTGACCCGGCCCCTGGGCGCCTCGGTCGCAGACTGGCTGGGCAAGTCGCACCACAACGGCGGGATCGGGTGGGGCGACGGTCCCGTGTTCGGCATCGGGCTGCTCGGCTTCGCGGTCCTGGTGGCCTACCTGACCCTGACGCACGCGGACGAAGAGGGCGCCCGCGTCCTCCACGAGCTCGAGCGTGACCTCGAGCACACCACCGGTTCCGAGGTCGGGCGCGAGCCCGACCCGGTCAACGACTGACGGAGACGAAAGATGGACAGCCGCGTTTTCCGGGCACCGAAGGTTCCCGAGGTCTTCGTGCTCTTCTGGGTCGTCAAGCTGCTCACGACGGGAATCGGTGAAGCCGGCTCCGACTACCTGGCGAAGACCAACCTGCTGCTCGCCGCCGCGATCGGCGTGTTCGGCTTCTGGTTCGCGATGCGCGCGCAGCTCCGGGCGGATCACTACCACCCGGTCCGTTACTGGATCGCGGTCCTGATGGTCGCGATCTTCGGGACGATGTGCGCCGACGGCCCGCACCTGATCCTCGGGACGCCGTACTGGTTCGACTCGGCTGTCTGCGCCGCGGCCCTGGGCGGACTCTTCGTGTGGTGGCACCGATCCGAGGGCACGTTGTCGGTGCACTCGATCACCACGGCGCGCCGCGAACGCTTCTACTGGACCGCCGTCCTGCTCACCTTCGGCCTCGGCACGGCGCTGGGTGACACGACCGCGTTCAACGTCCACCTCGGCTACTCGTGGTCCACGCTGCTGTTCGGCGCAGCGATCCTGGTCCCGCTGGCCCTGTGGCGTGCGGGCGCGTTGGACGCGATCGCGGCATTCTGGGGCTCCTACGTCCTGACCCGACCCCTCGGCGCGTCGATCGCCGACTGGATCGGCAAGCCCGCGGACAAGCACGGGCTCGGTGTCGGGGACGGCATCGTCTTCGCTGTCGGCCTTGTCGTGTTCGCCCTCCTGGTCGCCTACCTCACCCGGACGCACCGCGATGTCGAGGGTGCACACGCCGCGGCGCATGGCCACGTCGCGGCACCGGCGGACGATCTGGATCCCGCCTGACCTGATCAGGCCTTGATCCGCTCGCCGTCGGGGTCGACCAGCGGGCGCAGTGACACCGTGACCGACCTCAGCGCCCCGCCCACGTTGACGGCGTACTCGCCCGCTCGCACCCAGGCCGCATCGATCGGCTTCCTGGCCCGGTCCCAGACCCAGGCCAGCCCGACGGCGGCTCCGACCGTCGCGCCCCACGCCGCCGAGGTGACCTGGCCGGCTGGCAGGCCGTCGCGCAGCACCAGCTCGCCGCCCCACAGCATCACCTCGGGGTCGGCGGCGGCGAACGAGACGAGCCTGCGGCGGGGCCCGTCCGCCTTCACCTTCTCGATGGCACCCCGCCCGATGAACTCCAGGTCGGTACCGAGCTTGCACGCGAAGGTGAGGCCGGCCTCGACCGGGTTGTACGCCGGGTTGAGCTCGCGCGGGAACGCCCGGTAGCCCTTCTCCAGGCGCATCGACTCGATCGCGGAGTAGCCGGCATCGCGCGCGCCGGCGGCCGACACCGCGTCGTAGACGGCGAGGGCGTGCTCGACGGGGATGGTGAGCTCCCAGCCCAGCTCGCCGACATAGGTGATCCGGGTCGCCCGCAGGCCGACCCCGGCCAGGGTGATCTCCTGGCTGGTGGAGAAGGCGAACGCGGCATCGGACAGGTCTGCATCGGTGAGCTCGGTGAGCAGCGCACGGGAACGCGGACCCATCACGCCGAGGACGGCGTAGTCCTCGGTGACGTCCACCGCGTTCGCGTCGTCGAGGTGGCGACGCAGCCAGTCGAGGTCGCGGACGGTGGTCGCCGACGAGGAGATGACCAGGAACGACTGCTCTCCGGTGCGCGTGACGGTCAGGTCGGCCTCG
>NZ_JAOPXI010000188.1 GCF_025965215.1 Marmoricola sp. | reverse complement strand
CATCTACATCTCGTCGAAGAATTCGGTCTTCGCCGGCCCCAACAACATCGCCTACTCGGCCACCAAAGCCGACCAGGCACACCAGGTGCGGCTGCTCGCGGCCGAACTCGGCGAGTACGGCGTCAAGGTCAACGGGATCAATCCGGATGGTGTCGTCCGCGGTTCCGGAATCTTCGCTGGCGGGTGGGGCGCCAAGCGCGCCGCGGTCTACGGCGTCCCGGAGGAGGACCTCGGTAAGTACTACGCGCAGCGCACCCTACTCAAACGGGAGGTGCTGCCGGAGAACGTCGCGAACGCGGTATTCGTGCTCTGCACAAGCGACCTCAGCCACACGACGGGCCTGCACATCCCGGTGGATGCCGGCGTCGCGGCGGCGTTCCTGCGATGACGGATGCCGTCGCCGCGGTCGACCTCGGCGCGACCAGCGGGCGGGTGATGCTCGGCCACGTCGGGCCGAACGAGCTGAGCCTCACCGCGATCGCTCGCTTTCCCAACGGACCGGTCGAAGCAAACGATGAGCTGCACTGGGACATCACCCGGCTGTACCGCTGCGTTCTCGACGGGCTCGCTGCGGCTCAGCGGGAAGAGCAAGACGTCCGCAGCATCGGGGTCGACTCCTGGGCGGTCGACTATGCGCGTCGGCGCGACGGCAAGCCGCTCGGCGAAGTCTTCCACTACCGCGATGACCGCAATCTCGCTGCCGCCGATCGCGTGCACGAGCTCGTGAGTCCAGCCGAGTTGTACGCGGCGAATGGGCTCCAGTACCAGCCCTTCAACACGCTGTACCAGCTCGAGGCCGAGAAGGATCTGGCGACGGTCGACTCGTTCTTGCTCGTGCCCGACCTGTTCAATTTCTGGTTCACGGGCCGCCAACTCGCCGAGCGCACCAACGCGTCGACGACCGGGCTGCTCAATGTGGCGACGCACGAGTGGGACGACTCACTGATCGGTCGCCTCGGGCTGCCTCGTTCGATCTTTCCCGAGCTCGTGGATGCCGGATCCGTCGTCGGCAGGACGCGCGCCGGAATCGACGTCATTGCAGTCGGGTCGCACGACACGGCATCCGCCGTCGTGGCCGTCCCTTCGAACTCGGACGACTTCGCCTACATCTCCTGCGGAACCTGGGGCCTGGTCGGCATCGATCTTGAGTCGCCCGTGCTGACAGAGTCCAGCCGTCTCGCCAATTTCACGAACGAGGGTGGCGTCGATGGGCGCATCCGCTACCTGAAGAACGTCACGGGCCTCTGGCTACTGAGCGAATCCGTGCGCGCGTGGGAGCAGGATGGCGAAACGATTGAGCTGCCCACCCTGCTGCGCGCGGCGGCGGAGGTGACGGCGAGCGTGCCCATTTTCGATGCGAATGACGCGAGCTTTCTGGCGCCGGGCGACATGCCCGCGCGCATTGCGAACTGGCTGACCGCACACGCGCTGCCGGTTCCGACATCCCGTGTCGAGTTCGTCCGCTGCATCATCGAGAGTCTCGCGGGCGCGTTCGCGCACGCCGTGCGGCAGGCGGTCGAACTGTCCGGCAAGCCGGTTTCGGTCATCCACATCGTCGGGGGCGGATCACAAAACCAACTGCTGTGCCAGCTGACCGCCAATCGCGCCGGGCTGCCCGTCGTCGCCGGTCCGGTCGAGGCGACCGCGATCGGGAACGTGCTGGTCCAGGCGCGGGCACTCGGCCTGATCCACGGCGATCTCGAGACACTGCGCGCCGTCGTCGCGTCGTCGACCGAGCTGAAGACTTACTCGCCGCGCTGATTGACTAGCCCCATGACATCCCAAGCAGAAGTCCAGTCCTGGATCGAGAACTACGTCCTGGCCTGGACGAGCGGCAAGCCCGGCGACATCGAAGCGCTGTTCACGGCGGATGCCGAGTACCACGAGCGTCCGTACGAGACCGACTGGATCGGCCGGGACGAGATCGTCGAGGGCTGGCTCAGCCGGCAGGACTGGCAGGAGGGCGGCTGGGCGTTCACGTCCAGCATCCTCATGATCACGGGCGACACCGCGGCCGTCCGCGGAACCGGGATCTACGACAGGCTCGGCACGTTCGAGAACCTCTGGGTCGTCACGTTCGACGACGACGGGGTGTGCACCGACTTCCGGATGTGGAACAACGAGATCGTCTAGCTGGTCAGGTCGATGATCGCGGCGAGCGTCGATGCCCAGGCATCCGTCCGCGGGTCGATGACGACACCGTGGTCGCCACTAACGCGCTGCAGCTGAACACTCTGCCCGGCCTTCTTCGCGGCGGCCGCGTAACTGCTGCTCTGCGACATCGGGACGACCGTGTCCTCCGTGCCGTGCACGATCCGCACCGGGATGTGCGCAACCGGATGCTCGGACGGGCTCGCGCTGTCGTAGCGGTCGGGGAATTCGGCCGAGGTACCACCGAGGAAGTTGACCGTCGCATCGTTGCCAATGCCCTCGCGCTCGGCGAGGCGCAGATCCAGGGCGCCGGCGAGGCTGATTCCGCCCGCGAGGGTGACCGGGCCGGTGTGCCCGAGGGCCCAGATCGCGAGGTGACCGCCCGCGCTGTGCCCAACGGTGATGACGCGACCGAGTTCGATTTCTGGAACATCGGCCAGGCGATCGATCGCGGCGGCGACATCCTCGAGGGTGGTCGGCCAGCCGCCTCCGCTACCGACCGAGCGGTACTCGATCTGCCAGATGTTCCAGCCCATGGTCGCGAGCAGCTCGGCGGCCGGTGTCGGACCGTTGAAGTAGTCGGGGCTCCAGCGCCAGAACCCGCCGTGGATCAGGACGACCGTTCCCCGGACGGCGCCGACCGCACGGTGAAGATCGGCATAGTGCAGCGGGTCGTCCCCATATGTGAAGCGTTCACTCATACGCCAAACTTAGCGGCGCAATCTGAACGGTCAGATTGTCTAACAATCTGTTAGATTGTCATACAACAAGGGCGCCGAATGAGCGCGGTCAACGAGGACGGGAGTGCACGATGTCGAATCCGACAACATCCACGGTTCTCCCGAGCGCGATCTACGACGACCTGCGCGAGCGGATCCTCAGCCAGGCCGATCCTTCCGGCACGACCTTCACCGAGTCGGCCGTCGCCCTCCAGTTCGGTGTCGCGCGACCGACGGCCAAGATGGCAATCGAGAAGCTCGTCGCCGAGGGTCTCCTGCGGCGCGAGGCGCACCATGCCGCCCACGTCCCCCGGCTCAGCCGTGACGACCTCGTCGACCTGTTCGACAACCGCGCGATCATCGAGGGCGCCGCGCTGGCTCGCCTCGCGACCGAAGGCACGATCCCAGCGGATGCGCTGGCCGCACACCACGCACAGTTGGTCGGGGCGAAGGCCGACGAGCCGTACGCAACCCTCGACATCGCCTTTCACCGTGCGCTCGTGACCGGCCAGTCCAGCCCGCGCCTCATTCGCGCGCACTCGCTCCTGATGGGCGAGATCGAGCTGT
>NZ_JAOPXI010000165.1 GCF_025965215.1 Marmoricola sp. | reverse complement strand
CGTTGTCGAAGAACACCTCGTTGACCTCGAAGGTGCCGTCGAGCAGCTCGATCGGTCGCAGCGTCACCCCCGGTGAGTCCATCGGGAAGAGCAGCATCGAGATGCCCGCCTGCTTCTTGACCTCGGGATCGGTGCGGCACAGGCAGAACATCCAGTCGGCGTGCTGGCCGAGCGTGGTCCAGGTCTTCTGGCCGTTGACGATCCAGTCATCGCCGTCGCGCTCGGCGCGGGTGCTCAGGGAGGCGAGGTCGGAGCCGGCGTTGGGCTCGGAGAAGCCCTGGGCCCACCAGATGTCCAGGTTCGCGGTCGCCGGCAGGAACCTTTCCTTCATCTCCTGGGTCCCGAAGTGCGCGATCACCGGCCCGATCATCCCGGCGTTGAACGCCAGCGGTGGCGGGACGCACGCGAGCTGCATCTCCTCGTGCCACAGGTGCTTCTGCAACGGGGTCCAGTCCTTGCCGCCCCACTCCAGTGGCCAGTTGGGGACCGCGATGCCGGCCGCGTTCATCGCGCGCATCGTCCGGACGAATGCGTCCTTGCCGAGGTGTCGGCCGGCCCGCACGTTGTCGCGGATGTCCTGGGGGATCTCGGTGGTGAAGAAGGTCCGCATCTCCTCGCGGAATGCGGCCTCCTCCTCGGTGAGTCGAAGCCTCATGGAGGTGAGGCTAGCGCTCCTGTCACCGCATCTCGACAAGCTCGATGACGGGACTACCAGACGAGGACCGGTTTGACGACCTTCCCGGCGAGGACGTCGGCGACCGCGGTGTTGATCTCGCTGAACGGGTACGTCGCGATCAGGCCGTCGACGTCGAACTCGCCGGCGGCGTTGAGCGCGATCAGCCGGGGGACCATCTCCTGGGGATCGGAGTCGCCCTCGATCGAGGACCGGATGATCTTGCCGGTCTGCAGCAGGTCGATCGCGTCGATCGCGTACTCGTCCGGGCCGAGGCCCAGGGCGACCAGCGTGCCGCGGACCTTCAGCGACTGCTGGGCCTGCTTGACGACGGCCGAGATCGCGGTGGTGTCGATCGAGTAGGACGCTCCGCCGCCGGTGAGTTCCTTGACCTTCGCGACCACGTCGGCCTCGGCGGTAGGGTCGACACCGGTCGCGCCGTACCTCGCTGCTGCCTCGCGACGGCTCGCGATCGGGTCGACGGCGACCAGCGTGCGGAGACCGAGGTGCTGGGCGGCGGCCAGTGCCGTGAGCCCGACGGCGCCGCAGCCGAAGACCACCAGGCTGTCGCTCGGCGTCGGCTTCAGCACGTTGAGCACGGTGCCGGCGCCGGTCTGGAAGCCGCAGCCGTACGGCGCGACCTTGGTCAGGTCGACGGACTTGTCCACGACGACGCAGTTGTCGGCGTACGCGATCGCGTACGCCGAGAGGCTCGACTGGCCGAAGAAGTTGCCGAAGACCGGCGCGCCGTCGCGGGAGTAGGTCGTGGTGCCGTCCATCCGCATGCCCATGTAGTTCAGCAGCAGCGAGGAGTCGCAGTACCCGACCAGGTCGTTCTTGCAGTTCTCGCACTCCCGACAGGACCGGAAGGAGAGCACGACGTGGTCACCCACCTCGATGCCGTGCACCCCTTCGCCGACGGCTTCGACAACGCCGGCACCCTCGTGCCCGAAGACGTTCGGGAACATCTCGCCGGGCAGGAACCCCTTGAGGTGGATGTCGGTGTGGCACAGGCCGGTCGCGACGATCTTGACCAGTACCTCGTCGGCCCGGGGGTCGGCGAGGTCGATCTCCTCGAGCGAGAAGTCCCCGCCCTGTTCGTTCACGACGGCCACAGTGGTCTTCATGCGTGGTCACGCTCCAGCCAGAAGTAGTAGGGGTCCGCAGTGCCGAAGGCCGCCTCGAGCTTGCCGTTCATGATGCCCATCACCGTGTCGTCGTCGACCTTCTTGAAGTGGTCGAAGACGGCCATCGCGTCGTACACCATCGTTGCGGTCACCTCGCCGCGGAAACCGACGTTCCACAACGATGAGTGGCCACCGCCGGCGGCGGCGGTGTTCGAGTACAGCTCCCCGGCCGGGTTGCGACAGATCAGCGGATGGCCTTCGAGCAGCGAGTCGAACCTCTTGCCGTGCCAGCCGACCCTGTCGAGCAGGGCGCTCGCCGGGTGCCCGGTGGCGAAGTCGCCACCGCGCCACGCGCCGAGCATCTCGCTGGCGTCGAGGGTCTCGAGGTCGGCCCAGAGTCCGTCCAGCTCAGCAGGACGTGCCGTCTCTGCGGATCGAAGGGAGTCGAACCACGTCCGAAGGACGCCATCGTTGGTCACCTGAAGCACGATAGTGGAACAGGTTCTAGAAGGGAGGCCACTACTCTGAGCACGCGATGACCGAGAACTTTGACGCCCGCCCAGCCCAGACCTCTGCCGAGGTCGAGGACGCCCTCCTCTCCCGGTGGCCGGAGTCGCGGCTGGAGCCGAGCCTGGACAGGATCCAGGCCTTCACTGAGCTCCTCGGTGAACCTCAGGCGAACTACCCGGTGGTGCACCTCACCGGAACCAACGGCAAGACCTCGACGGCCCGGATGATCGAGACCCTGATCCGCGGCCTCGGGCTGCGCACCGGACGCTTCACCAGCCCGCACCTGGAGCACATCAACGAGCGGATCGTCATCGACGGTGAACCGCTCGACGACGAGGCCTTCGTGCGTGCCTTCAACGACATCGCGCCGTATACGCACCTGGTCGACGCCGAGAGCGACCACCCGTTGTCGTTCTTCGAGACCGTGGTCGGGATGGCGTACGCCGCGTTCGCCGACGCCCCCGTCGACGTCGCCGTGATCGAGGTCGGCATGGGCGGCTCGTGGGACGCCACGAACGTCGCCGACGCCTCGGTCGCCGTGCTGACGCCGATCGCGGTCGACCACACCCAGTACCTCGGGTCGACCGTTGCCGAGATCGCCCGCGAGAAGGTCGGGATCATCAAGCCTGGCGCCACGGTCGTCACCGCGATCCAGGAGCCGGACGTCGCCGCCCAGATCGAGGCCCGGGTGGCCGAGGTCGGCGGGGTGCTGGCGCGCGAAGGCGTCGACTTCGGCGTCCAGACCCGCGTGCCTGCTGTCGGGGGGCAGCTGCTGTCGCTCCAGGGCCTGCGCGGCACGTACGACGACGTGTTCCTTCCGCTCTACGGCGCGCACCAGGCCCAGAACGCCGCGATCGCACTGGCCGCCGTCGAGGCGTTCGTCGGTGGCGAGGAGCCCTTGGGTGCCGAGGTCGTCCGCGACGCGTTCGCCGAGGTGACCTCGCCCGGACGCCTCGAGATCGTCCGGCGCTCGCCCACGATCGTGCTCGACGCTGCGCACAACCCGCACGGGGCCACGGCTCTGGTCGCCGCCCTTGAGGACTCGTTCACCTTCAGCCCCCTGATCGGCGTGGTGGGGGTGATGTCGGACAAGGACTACGAGGGCCTGCTCTCCACCCTGGAACCGGTGCTCGCGCACGTCGTCTGCACCCAGAACTCCACGGCCCGCGCGATGCCGGCCGAGGAGCTCGCGGAGGTCGCCCGGGGAATCTTCGGCCAGGACCGGGTCAGCGTTGCCCGGTCGCTGGTCAACGCGATCGACGAGGCTGCCGCGCTCGCCGAGGTCGGTGGGGTCTTCGGCGAAGGCCTTGGCTCGGGCGGGGTGCTGGTCACGGGCTCGGTGATCACCGTGGGCGAGGCGCGCACGATCATCACCCACAGCGGGCCGCGCGGGAACGACTGATGCAGCGTCGACTCTGTTCGGCGATCCTCTTCCTCGAGGCGATCGTCCTGGGCCTGTCCACGCCCGTGCTGATCTCGGTGGAATCCGTCGACCGCGCTCAGGCCCTCTGGATCGGCATCGGCCTGACGGCTGCCTGTCTGCTGACGGCCGGGCTGCTGCGTCAGCGCTGGGCCTACGGGCTGGGGTGGGCGATCCAGCTCGCGGCCATCGCCCTCGGCGTCCTGGTCGTCCCGATGTACGTGCTGGGCACGATCTTCCTCGTTCTCTGGATCACCGCGGTCCGTCTGGGCCGGACGATCGACACCGACAAGGCTGCCGCGGCCTGACGCACCGATCTACTCTGACCAGCATGGAGTCCTACGCCCGCGGAGAGACCGAACCACCGCTGCTCACCGAGACGATCGGGGCGAGCTTCGAACGCACGGTCGCCGAGCACGGCGACCGCGAGGCGCTGGTCGAGGTGGCATCTGGGCGCCGCTGGACCTATGCCGAACTCGATGCCGAGGTCGACGCGCTCGCGCGTGGGCTGATCGCTGCCGGCGTCGCCCAGGGGGACCGGGTCGGCATCTGGGCGCCGAACTGTGCCGAGTGGACGATCACCCAGTTCGCCACGGCCAAGGCCGGGGCCGTCCTGGTGACGATCAACCCGGCGTACCGGACGCACGAGCTGGCCTACGTCCTCAACCAGTCCGGGGTGTCACTGCTGATCTCGGCCACGGCCCTCCGCTCAAAGACGGGCAGTAAGACGAGCGACTACCGCGCCATGGTGAGCGAGGTCCTCGATCGGACCCCGGTACGACGAGTGGTGTTCCTCGCCACCGACGACTGGACGGCGCTCGTCGATGGTGGCGAGG
The DNA here is from genome assembly GCF_025965215.1 of Marmoricola sp. Taxonomy (GTDB): domain Bacteria; phylum Actinomycetota; class Actinomycetes; order Propionibacteriales; family Nocardioidaceae; genus Marmoricola. Next base: position 1,943 of record NZ_JAOPXI010000165.1, on the reverse strand, counting down.
GCGAGGATGGGCTGGCCACCCGGATGGCCGGCCTGGCGGCCACCGACCCGATCAACATCCAGTACACCAGCGGCACCACCGGCTTCCCCAAGGGCGCCACCCTCTCGCACCGCAACATCCTCAACAACGGCTACTTCACCACCGAGACGATCAACTTCACCTACGAGGACCGGTTGGCGATCCCGGTGCCGTTCTACCACTGCTTCGGCATGGTGATGGGCAACCTCGGGTGCATCACGCACGGCGCGACGATGGTCATCCCGGCACCCGGGTTCGACCCGGAGATCACCCTCCAGGCGATCCAGGACGAACGGTGCACCGGCGTGTACGGCGTCCCGACGATGTTCATCGCGATGCAGAACGCGCCTGGCTTCGCCGAGGCCGATCTGAGCAGCCTGAGGACCGGCATCATGGCCGGGTCGCCCTGCCCGGTCGAGGTGATGAAGCGCTGCATCAACGACATGTCGATGGCCGAGGTGTCGATCGCGTACGGCATGACCGAGACCAGTCCCGTCTCGACCCAGACGCGTGCCGATGACGACCTCGAGCGGCGCACCGCCACGATCGGCCGGGTGCACCCGCACGTGGAGATCAAGATCGTCGACCCCGGCAGCGGAGCCACGTTGGAGCGCGGCGAGGCAGGGGAGCTCTGCACCCGGGGGTACTCGGTGATGCTCGGCTACTGGGACGACCCTGAGAAGACCGCCGAGGCCATCGACGCGGACGGCTGGATGCACACCGGGGACCTGGCGGTGATGCGTCCGGACGGGTACGCGGTGGTCGTCGGACGGATCAAGGACATGGTCATCCGCGGTGGCGAGAACATCTATCCGCGCGAGGTGGAGGAGTTCCTCTACACCCATCCCGACGTCGAGGACGTCCAGGTGGTCGGCGTACCGGACGAGAAGTACGGCGAGGAGCTGTGCGCGTGGATCCGGCTGCGCGAGGGAGCCGACCCACTGGGTGTCGAGGAGGTCAGGGCGTTCGCAGCGGGACGGCTCGCCCACTACAAGGTCCCGCGCTACGTACTGGTGGTCGACGAGTTCCCGATGACCGTGACCGGCAAGGTCCGCAAGGTCGAGATGCGCGAGCGTTCCGTCGACCTCCTGAAGCTCTGACCTCTGCCGCGGTTCCCGCCGCCGCTGTTCCCGCCGATCATGGAGTTGTGTACGCGCGTCACGCTCGCGAGTTGTGCCTCAACTCCATGATCGCCGGGAAAGCTGAATCCTCCTAGCCGAGGTGGACGAACAGCGGCCACAGTCGCGGCCAGCTCTCCCGAGGTCCGGAGCAGGCGTAGATGGTCGTTCCTTGCTCGTCGTTGTTGATGCCCAGACCATTGTCGAGACGGCCTACGGCGCGGACGTCCGTGCTCGTCACGCCGACGACCAGCCCGACAAGAAGCCAGCCGCGCGGGGGCCCACCCTGCAACAGCCGGACGAGCCGCGACAGCAAGCTCATGGGTCATCGCACCAACGGCCGCCTCGCGAGCACTCTCGGCTGGCTGACCACCGCCCTGATGACCTTCGCCGCTGTCGCGTACCTGATCGTGCGCTAGCGAAGCCCGGAACGCGTCGGGTCGGGGGTGGCGGGGAACGCGTGCAGAGGCAGGACGGGCACCGACAGCCAGGAGTCGCGCGCCACCAGCGAGTAGGTCCCGCCGGCCAGCGCTGCCAGCTGCGGCAGGGTCGGGACGAGGCGGTTGCTCTGCGTCGACAGCACCACCTGCAGGCGGTGCCCGGGCTGGAGAGTCCAGACCCGCGGGTGCAGCTCGATGTCGTACCGCTGCACCTCCCCGACCGGCACGACCTTCTCGCTCGCACGTGACAACGGGTGCCACGGCGAGATCAGGGTGCCGCCGTCGTCGTACCAGCTCTTCGCCTCGTCGATCGCACGCAAGCTGCCGGCCAGGTCGCCGTCGACCTCGAAGCCGGGTACGGCGGTCG
>NZ_JAOPXI010000158.1 GCF_025965215.1 Marmoricola sp. | reverse complement strand
CGCGGAGCGGAAGATCCCTTCCTGCTCCATCGTGGCCGCGACCTCGTTGTTCGCGAAGTCGAGCCGGTAGAGCTCGGCGAAGCCGAAGACGTCGCCGTAGAAGCGGATCGACCGCTCGAGGTCCTTGACGCCGATGCCGATGTGCGAGAAGCCCTGGATCATGGGCGCCAGTCTGCATCACGGCGAATCACCGCGGGACGAGTCCGCTCCAGTCCCAACGCGGCAACCTCAGCCCGTCCGGAACGTCGTCCGCCGATTCTGGAAAGGTCGACATCGCACCGGTGGCCCAGGTGAAGTACGCCGTGAGCGCGGTGGCTAGGCGCCCGTCCGCGGCGAGCCCGACATCGGCCAGGGCCCCGACGAAGCATGCGATCGCTCGGTCGTCCATCTCCTGGTGCTCACCTTCGCCCGAATGCATCCGGACGACCTCGGTCTCGTCGCCGAGGACCCCGGAGAACTCCCCCGGGCCGCCGAGCGCCTCAGCCCAGTACGTCGCGAGCCGCTGGGTGTGGTCGTCGTGGAAGCCGTGCGAGAACGCGTGGCTGACGACCGGATCTGCCAGACAACGCAGGTGCCAGGCATCGGCCAGGGCGATGCACCCGGGCATGCCGCCCATCGCTTCGAAGATGGTTGGTTCCATACCCTCAGGCTCGCATCAGATGTCAACCGTCAGCACGACCGAGGCCCGGTCCCCGATCTCGAGCCCTTCAACCTTTCGAACCGCGGCCTTGAGCGGAACGACGTACCCGCCATCCTTGGGCCACAGCGAGGTGGTCCAGCGCGTCCCGCCGATCTGCACCGTCACCGGGATCATCCCCCAGCCGTAGCTGACCGCAGCCGACACGGACTCCAGCGCGCCGCACTCCTCGTCCGGCACCCGGACGAAATGGTGCGGCGCCGGGCCCTTCCACCACCACACCTCGCCGGTGAACTCGAGATCCATCGGCTCACTTCGGCGGGAGCGTGTGGGCGTAGTCGACGCCGTGCCGCACCCACCGTTGCAGGTCGGCATCAGCGGCCACCGCCTCGTCGTCGACCCGCAGCCAGCCGGTCATCTCACGGCCGCGCATCTCCATCGGGAGCACGTGCTTCCCGTCGATCACCTCGTCAGCGCGGTCCGGGTCAGATCGCACCAGCAGCCCGCCCTGCCCGCTGGCAGCGACCGCCATGTTGCCGCCGATCAGGAACGCCAGGCCGCCGAACATGCGCTTCTCGGTGACCGCCCCCTCGTCCTGGACGAGCTCCCGGATCCGGTCGGCTAGGTCTTCGTCGTACGCCATGGAACGAGTCTGACCGGTGCCACCGACAAAGGTCGAGACGGCACTGTCGGTAGTCGCGACTACGTTCGACGACGTGACCATCGCACCCGACATCGTCAACCGCTATTACGCAGCGTCGTCAGCCGGTGATCTCGACACCCTCGTCGCTTGTTTCGTCCCCGATGCACACGTGATCGACGAGGGCCAGAGCTATCACGGCGTCGCGGAGATCCGAGCGTGGCGCGAGAGTCTGGCCTCGCGGTTCACCTACACGCTCGACATCACCGGCGTCGAGCGGACCGGCGAGGACGCCTACGTGGTGAGTACTCATCTGGAAGGCGACTTCCCGGGCGGCGTCGTCGACCTGGATCAGCGCTTCTCCCTGGTCGACGGGCTGATCTCAGCTCTTCGCATCTGAGCGCACCGGCACGAAGTAGGAGCCCGCGTCGAGATCCTCGATCAGTCCAGGTCCAGCCGGGTTCCAGTCGAGCAGCTGGCGAGTGACGTCGTTCGACGCGGCGGCATCGGTTCCGAAGAACATCCCGATCCAGTCGAAGTGCTCGACCGCGTTCTCCGCCGGGACCGAGACGACCGGCAGGTCGAGCCCGCGGCCGATCGCTTCGGCGATGGCCCGCGTCGGGACGCCGGTTTCGCCGACCGCGTGCAGGACCGAGCCCGCCGGGGCCTTGTCGATCGCCAACCGGACCAGCCGGGCAGCGTCGTCACGGTGAACCGCGGACCACCGGCTCTCGCCGTCACCGACGTACGCCGACACGCCCCGGGAACGCGCAACGCCCACGAGCGTCGAGACGAAGCCGTGGTCCCCGGCACCGTGCACGGTCGGAGCGAACCGGACCACCAGCGAACGCACTCCGCGATCGGCGAGGGCCAGCGCCGCGTGCGCGTTGGCGATCCGCGGGTGGACCCCCAGGTCGGCCCGATCGGCTTCGGTCCCGACCCGACCGGGAGCAAGGCCGAGCGTGCCCGAGGCCATCAACAGCGGTCGATCGGTTCCTTCCAGGGCAGCGCCGAACGCCTCGATGGCGGCCAGGTCCATCCGGGCAGCATCGGGCATCCGGGAGAAGTCGTGCAGGTACGCGAGATGGACGACACCGTCGCTGGCCGCGGCTTGGGCGTGCAGGGTGTCGGGCTCGTCGAGCGAGCCCCTGACCACCTCGATCCCGCCGGCCTCGAGCGTGGCAGCCGACTGGTCCGATCGGGCCAGGGCGACCACCCGGTGCCCGGCGGCGAGCAGCTCGGGCACGACGGCGGATCCGATCCAGCCGGTCGCTCCGGTGACGAAGATGCGCATGAGAAGACCTCCAGAGAGTTGATGTCACTTGATGACATCAACGTAGCATGTGATGTCACACAGTGTCATCCCCTAGACTCGTCCTATGAGTCGCTGGGAGCCGGGCGCAAGCGGACGTCTGCGCGACGCAGCGATGCAGTTGTACGTCGAGCGTGGCTTCGCCCAGACCACGGTGG
>NZ_JAOPXI010000143.1 GCF_025965215.1 Marmoricola sp. | reverse complement strand
CCGCCGCATGGGGGGTTCCCCGAAGTCTAGGAGACCGATTTCGCGCGAGCGAATCGGGGCGGGTAGCCTTCGCGGCGGAGGATTCGCCTAGTGGCCTATGGCGCTCGCTTGGAAAGCGGGTTGGGTGCAAGCCCTCAGGGGTTCGAATCCCCTATCCTCCGCCACTCGACGGCGTCGCACTCGTGCGGCGCCGTTCTGCACGCTGGCGCGTAAGAACTCCGTCACGTTCTCGCCATGGCCCCGCAGGCGCTCCCGGGTCTAGCGTCGAACCGAGCGATCGCCTCGCCGGGAGGCGGCTCGATCGGAGGCACCGATGTTCATTCAAGTGATGCAAGGCCCGTGCACCCGCCGCGACGACCTGCGAGCAGCCGTGGATGCGTGGCACACCGACGTCGGCGGCGCAGCCGGCTGGCTGGGGGGCACGTTCGGCTTCACCGATGACGACCAGTTCATCGGTGTGGTCCGATTCGAGTCGAAGGAGCTCGCGATGGCGAACTCCGACCGCCCCGAGCAGGGCGCGTGGGCCGAGAAGTTCATGGCCGCGTTCGACGGCCCGGTCGAGTTCCACGACTGCAACGACGTGACCGAGTTCCTCGACGGCGGCTCGGACGACGCCGGGTTCGTCCAGGTGATCCGCGGTCACGTCAGCGATCGCGATCTCGTCAAGGTGATGATGTCGGACACCGATGCCCTGCGGCAGATGCGTCCCGAGATCATCGGCGGCACGTTCGCGATCACCGACGACGGCACGTTCACCCAGACCGTCGCGTTCACCGACGAAGCCAGTGCCCGACGCGGCGAGGCGGGCGAAGCCCCGCCGGCCGAGATCGCCGACGCACTGCAGTCCCTGATGGCCGACGCGACCTTCTACGACCTGCACCACCCCTGGTTCGAGTCGCCCTGACCACGACTCGATCGTCCGGATCGAGCCCTCGGGCGGCCCCGGTTGCGGGTTCTCGGGACCACCCGATTCGCAGCACCCAGCACCAACGGATCGAAGGAACCACCATGTCCTCAACCATGCAGAGCATCAACGACCCGCACGAGACCTGACCGGCACTGAGATGACGATCGGTGCCGGCGAGATCGAGGATCGGAGAGGTGTCAAGGAGCACCGCCGAAGCGTCGGTGCGAAAGATTCCGGCAAACCAGACCGAAAGCCGTAACCAGACGGCGACGAGCGTCGTTTATCCGTGCACACCACCGCACTACCGCGGAGGTCGGACGAAGGAGGTAGACATGCTCGTCATCGCCCTGGGCCTGATCCTGATCGCTGCGGCATGTGCCGTCGTCCTCATCGAGGCCTCCAAGTCCGTCATCCCGCTGGTCGGTCCCCCGACGGTCGCCGCCGCTCGCCCCATCCCCGAGCAGCGGATCTCGAGCGACACGATCGCGGTGCGTACCGAGACCGGACGCAGCGCCTACGAGTTCATCACCAGCCTGCCGGCCGAGGCCACACCGCTGCGCGCCTCGCTCTGACCTACTCGAGCTCGAGCCGGGCCCGATAGGCCCTCCGCTCCTCCGACGACCGCGTCGGCGATGTCCGACGACTTGACCTTCGGGATCGGCCTCATGTCCAGGCCGGAGGTCAGCGATGGTCATCCGGTCGGTGCGTGCGTCGAGCGTCTCGGCACGCTTGGCGAGCGGTCCGGGACCGGGTCGTGCGCCGGGGTCACCGGCGGGCCCTCTTCCCGGGCTTGGCGGCGGGCACCGTGGCCTCGATGAAGTCGTGGACGTACATCGCGATCAGGTCCGGGCGCGCTGTCACAACCCAGTGGCTGCCGGGAATCTCGATGACGGTGAGGTCGTCGACGTACGGGACCGGGGCGCCGGTGGCGACCGCAACGCCGGCGAACGGGTCATCGACCGGCGCAAGTACCTGGGTCGGCACGAACGTGCGCTGCGGCTTCGGCCGGGTCACTCGCTGCAGGACGTTGGCCCGGTACAGATTGATGCCGTTGGTCCTGTCCGCGATCCCGCGCTCTAAGGGGGTGGCCCTGTCGGCGTCGGGACGACCGAGGAGCTCGACGCGCGCGATGCCCCGCTCCACGAACGCCAGCCGCACCAGGCGCTCGGGAAGCCGTGGGATCTGGAAGAAGAACATGTAGTACGAGTGCAGGAGTTGGCTCGCCGTCGCACCGAGGTGGCTCCGGTCGCGCATCCAGGCTCCGGCGTAGTCCATCGAGGGGCCAGAGATCGACGTGTGGGACGCGATCCGGCCGCGGAACGCAGGGTCGGTCACAGGACCCCAGGATTGGATGGCGCCCCAGTCGTGGGCCAGCAGGTGGACCGGTGAATCCGGGCTGACATCGTCGATGACGGCCGCGAAGTCCTCGGTCAGGCGCTCGATCCGGTACGCCGTCCTGGCCGTCGGCTTGTCTGACTCACCAGCGCCGCGCACGTCGTAGCTGATCACCCGGTAGCGGTCACCGAGCTCGGTGGCGATCCCGTCCCAGACCGTGTGGTTGTCGGGGTAGCCGTGGACCGCGACGACGACCGGACCCGCAGGGTTGCCGGACTCGAACACCGCCAGTCGGGTGCCGTCGGCCGACGTCACGGTCTTGACGAACGTCTGGATCATGTACGCACCGTTCTACGTCATTGAACGCGTGTCAATAGACCACGGATCGACTGTGCGGGAAGTCTCCTTCCCGGCTTTCCTATGATGGCGTGGTGATCTTCAAGCGCATCGGCGACGGGCGCCCGTATCCGGCCCACGGTCTGGGTCCACGGGACTGGGCGGCACTGCCGCCGCGCCCGGTGCGCCTCGATGAGCTCGTGACGACCAAGGACACACTGCAGCTCGCCGCGCTCCTCGACGAGGACTCCACGTTCTTCGGGGACCTGTTCGCCCACGTGGTGCAGTGGGGCGACGACCTCTACCTCGAGGACGGCCTGCACCGGGCTCTGCGCGCGGCGCTCCAGCAACGCCACGTCGTGCACGCCCGGGTGCACCTGGTGATCCCGTGACGGATCGGGGGCACCTGACCACGGCGGTCACCCTGGCCGGCACCGCGGCCGTGGTCGTCTTCATGTCGATCTGGGGCATCAACGCTGTGACCGCACCGATCAAGAAGGACAGCTCCCCGGCGGCGACTCCGAGCACCGGCCCGACGTGCAGTGCTCCGAACCAGACGATCGTGCGCTACGTGCGCCGCAGCGACGTGACCGTGAGCGTCTTCAACGCCGGCCAGCACAGCGGCCGGGCCCAGGCCACGCTCAACCTGCTCGAGCACGCCGGTTTCAAGCCGGGAGCGATCGGCAACGCCGCCGCCGGCATCGTGGTCTCTCGCGCCCAGGTGCGCACCACGATCATCAACGACCCGAAGGCCAAGCTCGTCGCCGAGGCGCTCGGCCCGCAGACCAAGGTCGTCGTCGACGTGACCGACTACGGTCCGGGGATCGACGTCTTCATCGGTGACCAGTTCACCAAGCTCGCCCGACACGCTCCGCAAAGGATCCCGCTCGCGCACCCCGTGGTCACCTGCCACTAGTCACCAGAGCAGGTGCTGGCTCAGGTCACCCATCAGGTCGACGAACAGCGTGCGGGTCGCGAACCACCACGAGCCGTCGATGACCTCGAACGTGTCGTGGTACCGACCGGCGATGATCGGCTGCAGCGGCAGCGCCGGAGTTGCCTGGACGACGCAGTAGTACGAGCGACAGGTCGCTGTGGCGGCGGCTTCGTCGACATGGATGATCGCGTTGGTCGTGATGTGCTTGGTCTTCGGCGTGCCGTCGTCGTCGTACCGGCGGGTCGACATGCTGTACATCTTCAGTGCGCCCTCGCGGCCTACGAAGCGGGTCGCGGGTGACCCGTCCTCCGAGGCGAAGATCGTGGCATGCGTGAAGAGATCCGCGACCCCGTCGAAGTCACCGAGATCGATCCTCTCGGCGTAGGTGTAGAGCAGGTTCTCGATCTCGCGCGCGCTGTCCATCGGACGAGCATAGGTTCAGTCCGGCCGCAGCCACTGGGCCAGCCGGCCGCCATGGGACACCGCGCGCAGCCGCGCCTCGGCGGCCTCCCGCGACTTCCTCGGCGCGACGACGAGCAGCTCGTCACCGTGACGCAGGACGGTGCGCGGCTGGGGCACCAACGTCGTGCCGTCGCGCACGATCAGCGAGACCGAGGTGCCCTTGGGCAGGCGGAGCTCGCCGACCTCCACCCCGTGCATCAGTGACTTGGGCGAGATCGTCACCATCAGGAGATCGGCCGCGATGCGCTCGAGCGGTGCGGCCTCGACTTCGAGGTCGCGCGGCTCGTTGCGTCGGGCGACTTTGAGCAACCGCGCGGCCAGCGGCAGCGTCGGGGCCGTGACCACCGTGTAGATCACCACCATCACGAAGACGATGTCGAAGAGGCGGGGCGCACCGTCCACCCCCTTGGCGAGCGGGATCGTGGCGAGCACGATCGGCACGGCACCGCGCAGCCCGGCCCAGCTGATGAAGGCGAGCTCGCGCAGCGGCATCGGCTGGACAAGGGACGCGACCAGCACCGAGATCGGCCGCGCCACGAAGGTGAGCACCAGCCCGGCAGCGACGGCCAGTCCCACGTGCTCCCAGGTGATCCGCCCCGGCGAGACCAGCAGCCCTAGCATCACGAAGAGCCCGATCTGGGCGAGCCAGGCCATCCCCTCGGCGAAGGAACGGGTCGCGGCGCGGTGCGGTAGCTCGGAGTTGCCCAGGACGAGTGCCGCCACGTAGACGGCGGCGAACCCGGAGCCGTGGATCGTCGCGGTCGCGGCGTACGCGAGGACGGCGAAGGCGAGGACCGCCAGGGGGTACAGCCCCGACGAGGGCAGCGCAGCCCGCCGGAGCAGCCACGCACCACCGAAGCCGATCAACGCGCCACCGAGGACGCCGATCGCGAGCTCGAGGGCAACCTCGCCGAAGAACCCGCCGATCGCGTGATGACCGCTCGCGCTGATCAGGGTGACCAGGACGACCGTCGGCGCGTCGTTGAGGCCCGACTCGGCCTCAAGGATCGAGTTCAGCCGTCGGGGTAACGGCACCCGGCGCAGCACTGAGAACACCGCCGCCGCATCGGTTGGCGACGTCAGCGCTCCGAGCAGCACCGAGATCTGCCAGTTCATCCCGAACAGCAGGTGTGCCGCCACGGCGACCACCCCGACACTGACTCCGACCCCGAGGGTGGCCAGCGACAGCCCGATCCGGGCCACCGGCCGCATCTCGGACCAGTTCGTGGTCAGGCCGCCCTCGGCCAGGATGATCACCAGTGCCGCGAACCCGAGGGCGTTGGCCACCGCCGCATCGGAGAAGTGCACACCCAGGCCGGCGTCGCCCAGGCCGACTCCGATGAGCAGGTACAGCAACAGGCTCGGAAGGCCCGCCCGCACCGACGCCCGCACCGCGAGGATCGCGACCAGCAGCACACCACAGCCCGCCAGGAGACCCTGGTTGAGGGTGTGGACGTCGAGTGTCATGACTGGCACCCCGGCGGGTAGTCGGAGGTTGAGTCTATCGGCTGGTCGTCCTGGGCCGGTCCCTGAGCAGGAAGGGCAACGCCCGTCTCGGAGGGTAGAACTCGTTCTAGTTTCCGCTTACGCTGGTCACCATGACCACCGACCTCCCCGACCTCGTCGCTGCCGCCACGCTCCCTGCGGACTGCGAGGAGACCGACGTGATCGTGATCGGCTTCGGCATCGCCGGCGGCTGTGCCGCACTCGAGGCCGCGCGCGCCGGTGCTCGCGTGATCCTGCTCGAGCGTGCCGCGACGTACGGAGGCACGAGCGCGATGTCCGGAGGTCACTTCTACCTCGGCGGTGGAACGGAGGTGCAGAAGGCGACCGGGCACGAGGACAGCGCCGAGGAGATGTACAAGTACCTGCTCGCGATCAGCCGCGACCCGGAGCCGGACAAGATCCGCGTCTTCTGCGACGACAGCGTCGAGCACTTCGACTGGGTCGAGTCCCTGGGATTCCAGTTCGAGCGTTCCTACTTCCCGGGCAAGGCCGTGATCCAGCCGAACACCGAGGGCCTGATGTTCACGGGCAACGAGAAGGTCTACCCCTTCCGCGACCAGGCGATCCCGGCTCCGCGTGGCCACAAGGTGCCCGTGCCCGGTGACACCGGCGGCACCCAGATGGTGATGGACCTGCTCGACCAGCGCGTCACCGAGGCCGGGGTCGAGGTGCGCTACGAGACCGGTGCGTCCCACCTGGTGACCGACGAGTCCGGTGCGGTGGTCGGCGTCGAGTGGCGCAGGTTCAGCGAGACCGGCACCCTGCGCGCGAAGGCGGTGATCATCGCTGCCGGCGGGTTCGTGATGAATGCCGACATGGTGGCCGCCAACACCCCGGCGCTCGGCGAGAAGCTCTTCGTCCTCGGCAACACCTACGACGACGGCCTGGGTATCCGGCTGGGCGCGTCGGCCGGCGCGCAGCTGAAGTTCATGGACCAGCCGTTCATCACCGCCCCCTTCTACCCGCCGTCCCAGCTCGTCACCGGCATCGTGGTGAACAAGAACGGCGACCGGTTCGTCGCCGAGGACAGCTACCACTCCCGGACCTCCGGCTTCGTCCTGGACCAGCCCGACCAGGCCGCGTACCTGATCGTCGACTCGGCCCACATCGAGCACCCGACGATGCCGCTGTGCCCCTTCATCGACGGCTGGGAGACGGTCGAGGAGATGGAGGCGGCGCTGGGCATCCCCGAAGGCCGCCTCGTCGCGACGCTGGCGTCGTACAACAAGAGCGCCCACGAGGGCCAGGACCCCGAGTTCCACAAGCACCCGGACTGGGTCGCGCCGCAGGACCACGGTCCCTGGGGCGCCTACGACCTGACCCTGGGCAAGGCGCTGTACGCCGGCTTCACCCTCGGCGGCATGCGGTGCTCGGTCGACGGCCAGGTCCAGCGCGAGGACGGCTCGGTCATCGGGGGCCTGTACGCCGCAGGTGCCTGCGCGGCGAACATCGCCCAGGACGGCAAGGGCTATGCCTCCGGCACCCAGCTGGCAGAAGGGTCGTACTTCGGGCGCCGGGCAGGACGGCACGCGGCGACGCTGGCCTGAGCACTACCGTGGGTCCGTGACTCAGACGGACCAGCGCCTGCGGGTGGCCGCGCGTGCGAACGTGCCGCCGTTCCACGTGATGGACCTGCTCGCCGCGGCACAAGCCCGGCAGGCGAGCCACGGCGACCTCGTCAACTTCGTCGCCGGTCAGCCGTCGACCGGAGCGCCGCGCGCGGTCCGCGAGGAGGCCAAGCGGTTGCTCGACGTGGACCTGCTCGGCTATTCGGTCGCGACCGGGATCCCGGAGCTCCGCGCCGCCGTCGCCGAGCACCACCGCAACGCGTCGGCCATCGAGGTCACCGCCGACGACATCGTGATCACCACCGGATCGTCGGGCGGCTTCCTGCTGGCGTTCCTGGCCGCGTTCGAGCCCGGCGACCGCGTCGTGATGGCGAACCCCGGCTATCCCTGCTACCGCAACGTCCTGAGAGCACTGGGGTGCGAGGTCGTCGAGATCGACTGCGGACCCGACACCCGGTTCCAGCCGACGGTCGACCTGGTCGCCTCGGTCCCTGGGCCCGTTGCGGGACTGGTGATCGCCTCGCCGGCCAACCCGACCGGCACCATGATCGCTGCCGAGGAGCTGGCAGCCCTCGCACGCTGGTGCGAGGAGAACGGCGTGCGTCTGATCTCCGACGAGATCTACCACGGGATCACCTATGGCGACCGAGGTGCAGGCGCCTCGGCACTGCTCCTCGGATCGAGCCTGCCGAGATCGACGACCGGAGGTGGGACCAGCTCGGCCTGGCAGACCTCGCGCACCGGAGTCATCTTCGGCTCGTTCTCGAAGTACTTCTCCATGACCGGCTGGCGGCTGGGCTGGATGGTCGTGCCCGAGGACCTGCGCCGCCCGGTCGACGTGCTCACCGGCAACTTCACCATCTGTCCCCCGGTCCTCTC
>NZ_JAOPXI010000117.1 GCF_025965215.1 Marmoricola sp. | reverse complement strand
AGCCCCTCGAAGCCGAGCAGACCACGGCTTCCGGCCTGGTCATCCCGGACACCGCCAAGGAGAAGCCGCAGGAGGGCATGGTCGTCTCGACCGGCCCCGGCCGCATCGACGACAACGGCAACCGGGTCCCGCTCGACGTGAACGTCGGCGACAAGGTCATCTACAGCAAGTACGGCGGCACCGAGGTCAAGTACGCGGGTGCGGAGTACCTCATCCTGTCCGCGCGCGACGTCCTCGCCGTCGTTTCCTGATCACTCCGTCTGATCAACAACAGGTCGTGTGCCTGAGGAAGCGTGCAAGCGCGTCCTCAGGCACACAACTGCTTTGAGAGGTAGTAATGCCCAAGATTCTTGAGTTCGACGAGAACGCACGACGCGCTCTCGAGCGGGGCGTCGACGCCCTCGCCAACGCTGTGAAGGTCACGCTCGGCCCCAAGGGCCGTTACGTGGTGCTCGACAAGAAGTGGGGCGCCCCCACGATCACCAACGACGGTGTCACCGTTGCTCGCGAGATCGAGTTGGACGACCCCTTCGAGAACCTCGGTGCGCAGCTCACCAAGGAGGTCGCGACCAAGACCAACGACGTCGCCGGTGACGGCACGACCACCGCGACCGTTCTGGCCCAGGCCATGGTCCACGAGGGCCTGCGCGCCGTCGCGGCCGGCACCAACCCGATGGGCCTCAAGCGCGGCATGGACGCCGCTGCGACTGCCCTGTCCGACGCCCTGTCCGAGGCGGCCCGCGAGGTCGGCTCGGTCGAGGACATGGCCGCTGTCGCGACCGTCTCCAGCCGTGACTCGGAGATCGGCGCGCTGCTGGCCGAGGCCTTCGACAAGGTCGGCAAGGACGGTGTCATCACCGTCGAGGAGTCCAACACCATGGGCACCGAGCTCGAGTTCACCGAGGGCATGCAGTTCGACAAGGGCTACCTGTCGCCGTACTTCGTGACCGACCCCGAGTCGATGGAAGCAGTCCTCGACGACCCGTACATCTTGCTGCACCAGGGCAAGATCGGTGCGATCTCCGAGCTGCTGCCGCTGCTGGAGAAGGTCATCGCCGCCGGCAAGCCCCTGTTCATCCTTGCCGAGGACGTCGAGGGCGAAGCGCTCTCGACCCTGGTGGTCAACAAGATCCGTGGCACCTTCAACGCGGTGGCCGTGAAGGCTCCGGCCTTCGGCGACCGTCGCAAGGCGATGATGCAGGACATCGCCGTCCTCACCGGCGGCCAGGTCATCGCTCCGGAGGTCGGTCTCAAGCTGGACCAGGTCGGGCTGGACATCCTCGGCAGCGCGCGCCGCGTGGTCGTCACCAAGGACAACACCACGATCGTCGAGGGCGGGGGAGACTCCGCCGAGGTCGCCGGCCGGGTCAACCAGATCAAGGCCGAGGTCGAGGCCAGCGATTCCGATTGTGACCGCGAGACGCTGCAGGAGCGGCTGGCGAAGCTGGCCGGCGGCGTGTGCGTGGTCAAGGTCGGCGCTGCCACGGAGGTGGAGCTCAAGGAGAAGAAGCATCGTATCGAGGACGCTGTCTCTGCGACCCGCGCCGCGATCGAAGAGGGCATCGTCCCCGGCGGTGGCTCCGCGATCATCCACGCCTCCGCCGTCCTGGACGACAACCTCGGCCTCACCGGTGACGAGGCAGTCGGCGTGCGCATCGTGCGCAAGGCCGTCGACGAGCCGCTGCGCTGGATCGCCGAGAACGGTGGCGAGAACGGCTATGTCATCGTCGCCAAGGTCCGCGAAGGCGGAATCGGCACCGGCTACAACGCCGCGACCGGCGAGTACGGCGACCTCGTTGCCCAGGGCGTCCTGGACCCGGTCAAGGTGACCAAGTCGGCGCTGACGAACGCCACCTCGATCGCGGGCATGCTGCTCACGACCGAGACGCTGATCGTCGAGAAGCCTGCCGAGGAGGAGCCGGCCGCTGCCGGTCACGGCCACGGTCACGGCCACTGAAGTTCGCCTGACACTGACCCGGTACGGCATCGCGCTCATCCGCGATGCCGTACCGGGTCGCTGCGTTCCGGCTGCGGGACCGGTGGACGGACGGTAGGTTCCCAGGCATGGGAGGGATTCTCGGTTCTCTGCATCACGTGCGCGCCGCCGTACCGGCGCGCGCGTTGCCGGGACTGGTACGACGTCGCGTCGACAAGCTGTGGGAGTGGGACGAGTTCCGCGTCAGCAACGAGGCGGCGATGACGTTCCTGCTCGAGCACACCGAACGGGCCGACGAGGCGGCGTCGCTGGCCCGCGGGCACGCCGAGCACTCGCTGTTGCGCAACTGGTTGCGCTACCACCCGAGACTGATGATGCGCCAGCAGGTCCGCGACGTCGAGTGGCTGACCACCCGCCGCGACCGGAGCCGCCCCACAGTGCTCAGCTTCATGCACCACCACCAGTACTACGGCATGTTCGGCTCGCTGCGGCGCCACGGCCTGGAGATGACGGTGCTGAGCATGCCCTGGGCATTCACGGCCGAGGCGCCGCCGTACATCCGCCAGCAGATGCAGGTGATCGCCCGAGGTGGGGCGATCCTCCCCGCCGGTGACGGCACGGACTCGGTGGTCGCGAAGATGAAGCCGGGGGTGACGATGGCGATCGCCTCCGATGTCGCCGGGCACACGCCGGTGACGTTCCTGGGGCGGCAGGTGCTGGGCTCGTTCGGCGCCGCCAGGATCGCGATGCTCACGAACAGCCCCGTGACAGCAGTGACCTCGCACCGCGACGGGGCGGGAAGCTACCTGCAGGTGCACGAGCCGTTGGAGCCTGCTGACTACGCCGATCCGGCGGAGCTTCTCGCCGCCATCCTGGCGGTGCACGAACCGGCGGTGCTGGCCTGGCCGGAGGCGGTCGACCAGCCCCTGACCCGCTGGGGACACCTCGACCAGAGACCGGCATCGGGGCCGACGTCCGGCTGATAAAGTGCCCCCGTGTCGGCGATGCGGGACAGATTAGAGCGGGTGCGCGGCCTGTTCCCCATGGTGGCGATCGACGCGATGGTGCGGTCGCGCGCCGACAAGATCTGGGCCTCCGAGGAACGGCGCGAGTACTTCCTCGAGAGCATGACCTACGTCGTGGGCGAGACCGAGCGTGCTCCCGAGATCCCGGAGCTGGCCCGTGGCCTGCTCGAGCACGACGTACGCCGCCGGTACCTGCGTTACAAGCCCCGGTACATCACCCGGCAGCCCGTCCGGGACATCGAGCACCTGACCCAGCGGGACATGAGCAGGCCGACGGTCCTCAGCTTCATGCACCACTGGCAGTACGACGGCATGTTCGGGTCCATCGCGCGTCACGGCGTCGAGATGAAGGCACTCGCCCTCGAGGACGTCCTGAACCCCGTCGGTCAGATGGAGATGTTCCGCCAGCACTTCGCAAACGTCCGGCGCGGCGCGGAACTGGTCTCCACCGATGGCGGCAGCGCGGCGCTGCTGGAGATCCTCGTCCCCGGGGCAGTCGTCGCGATCGCGTCCGACGTCGCGAGTCGCACCGAGGTCACGTTCCTCAACCGCCGGGTGCTGGGCGCCTCAGGCGCTCCCCGGCTCGCGACGAAGACCGACAGCGTCGTCGTGGCTGTCACCGCGCACCGGGACGACCACGGGCACCCCTATCTCCAGCTCCACCCGCCGTTGGACTCGCGCGACTACGAGACCCCCGAGGACCTGCTCGACGCCATGCTGGCGATCCATGAGGTCGCTGTCCTGGCCTGGCCCGAAGCCGTCGACACGCCGCTGACCAACTTCTTCGGCAGAATCGATGACTGACGCCGGCGCCAGGGTGAGCACCGGATGAGAGCCCTGGCGTACAGCGTGCTCGCGCGCGTCTTCGCCTTCCTTCCGCAGGGCATCGCGGGCCTGGTCGTGAGTCACCTGATCCTGAAGCACTACGGCGAGGACGCGTTCAGCAGCTACGCGCTGATCGTCTCGGTGCTCCTGCTGATCCCGTTGAACAACCTCGGCGCCGGCGCCTCGGTGACCCAGGTGATCGCAGCCCACGGTGTCGATGACGAGCAGAGTCTTCGTACCGCCACCACGGCCATCCGCGTGCTGACCCTCTCAGGCGTGGTGCTGTCGGCATTCGCGCTGGTCGTCGGTCTGTTCGACCTGTGGCCCAGACTCCTGGGCAACGCGTCCGGGTCGAACGAGTTCGTCGCCATCGCGGTGATCCTCTACGCCGTCAGCTTCGTTCCTGCCCTGGGCCAGAGTGTCCTGCTCGCGACCGGGCGGAACCACCTCGCCATCGCCGTCGGCGCCCTCGGTTCGATCCTGTCCGCGGTGTTCGTCTGGATGCTCTACCTGCTGCACCTCGATGCGCGGGCGCTGGTCGCAATCCCGTCGCTGGCCATCCTGTGCATCAACGTCGCGACGATGATGGTGAGCTCCCGGCTCGACCGGTTCCCGTGGGCGACGGCCGTACGCCGTGCGCCTTTCCGGAACCGTTACCCGGGTGCCTCGGTGCGCAGTCTCGCGCTCCCGGTCTTCATCACCTCGCTGGCGATGCCGGCAGCCTTCCTGGCCGACCGCATCGTCCTGAGCCAGGTCTCGACCAGCTACCAGCTGGCGCGGTACGCCCTGGTGCTGCAGATCTTCGCACCGGTCACCGGGCTGATCATCGCGGCGTCGCAGCCGTTGTGGCCGATGGTCACGAAGGCGCGGGTCTCGGCCGGCAGCGGCCCGAAGCTGGCCCTGATCTTCACCGCGTTCATCGTCGGCACCCTGATGGCCAGCGGAGTGCTGGTGCTGCTGTCCGACCCGCTCGCGCGCACGATCAGCGCCGGCAAGATCGACCTCGGATACGTGCTGCCGCTGCTCGGAGCCGCTGTCACGCTGCTACAGGCGATCGTCTTTCCGCTGTCGATGACGATGATCGACCCGGCCGGCGCGCGCCTGGTCGCGATCACGTCGGTGCTGGCCATTCCCGCCAATCTCGGCCTGTCGATCATCTGGGCGCGTGACTGGGGAGCACCCGGCCCGCTCGCCTCGGCGCTCGTGGTCAGCATCTTCCTGCAGGTGCTGCCGTGGACGCTCTTCTCCCGTAGACGTGCCAGGTCGGGCGAGACGGTCGCGGTCTTCTGACCGCAGGACCCGTCAGGGAGCGGTCAGCGCCGAGGTGTCTATCTGGCCGAAGACGGTGCTGAACAGGCGGACGCAACGCTGGGTCATCTGCTCGGGGGTCTCGCCGGGGTGGTCGAGCCACCAGGTGACCAGGGCGCGGAAGGTGCTCTCCCAGGCCGCGTGCATCGCGGAGAGGTCGCGGGCGTCGTCGTTGCCCGCCAGCTGCATGAGCTCGGCCACACCGTCGTGGCCGAAGGTGAAGATCCGCTGCTCGTACTTCGCGAGCTCCGCACCGATCGCGCCCTCACGTGCGGCGGTCGAGTCGTTGACCAGCCGCCAGATCCACGGCTGCGGTTCGAGCGTGCGGAACATCCCGTCCAAGGTGACGATCGCCCGGGCGAGCCCGACCGTGCCGCTGGCGGCGGTGCGCTCGATCTCGGCGGTCAGCGTGCCGGCAGCATGGTGCAGGCAGGCGGCGTACAGGCCTTCCTTGGAGCCGAAGTAGTTGTAGATCAGAGGTTTGGAGATCCCCGCGGCCTCCGCGATGTCGGCCACTGAAGTCGCTGCGAAACCGGACTCGCCGAACGCGCGGCAGGCGGCATCGACGATCTGTTGCTCCCTGACAGCACGTGCGACACCCTTGGTACCGGCGTTGGAGCGCGTCGAGGTGGCCACGGAACGATCCTAGCGCCAGATATGAACCTGTGGTAACTTACTCGTGAGTCATATCAGAATGCGTCGCGGAGGACTTGATGCACGAACTGCTTGACCCGATGAGGAACCCGGTGACGTACGCCGTCCCGTTCTTCCTGATCTCGATCGCCATCGAGCTCGCCGCGCTCAGGTGGCTCGGCCACGACGCCGTTTTTGAAGATCGGCATGGCGCGGTGGGTGCCAAGCGCACCGGCTACGACGGAGTCGATGCCCGCACCAGCATGAGCATGGGCCTGGTCTCGCTGGTCTTCAGCCTGGCCCTCAAGGTCGGGTCGTTCTTCATCTACACCGCGGCCTTCGTCTACCTGACTCCGCTGCGGTTGCCGACCGACCGCTGGTGGTACTGGGTGCTGCTGATCGCCGGCGTCGACCTGGCGTTCTACTGCTCGCACCGTTTCGTGCACCGGGTCAACATCGGCTGGGCCGCCCACCAGGCGCACCACTCGAGCGAGTACATGAACTTCGCGACCGCGCTGCGGCAGAAGTGGAATCCGTGGTTCGAGTTCTTCTTCTGGCTCCCGCTGCCGTTCCTCGGCTTCGCCCCGTGGACGATCTACCTGGCCTTCGGCTTCAACCTCATCTACCAGTTCTTCACCCACACCGAGATGATCGGCAAGCTCTGGCGCCCGATCGAGCTGGTGATGAACACGCCCTCGCACCACCGGGTCCACCACGGCTCGGACCCGGAGTACCTGGACCGCAACTACGCCGGGATCCTGATCATCTGGGACCGGATGTTCGGCACCTTCACCGAGGAGAGGCAGAAGCCGACGTACGGGCTGACCAAGCCGGTGCAGACGCACAACCTGCTCAAGCTCCAGTACGGCGACTACGCCCAGATCGTCCGCAACGTCCGGGCGTCCGACACGCTGCGCGACAAGCTCGGGTACCTGTTCGGTCCTCCGGGCTGGGAGCCCCCGTCGCACACGAACAACCCGGACCTGGTGCCGATCCGGCCGCCGGCCCCGGTCGGCTAGCAGCGCTCAGGTCCGGCCGCGCAGGTACGAGACCCGCATCGCGCGCAGCTCGGGCGTCATCAGGCCCGAGGTCACCGCAGGGTCCGACATCATCACCGCGCGGGCTGCCTCCTCGTCCGGGGCCTCGAACACCGCGACACCGGTGTTGACGTCGCCGAAGGTCGGACCGGCCAGGATCAGCACCCCCGCCTCGAGCAGGTCCGAGAGGTGGCCTGCGTGCGTGCGCATGATCGAGGTCTCCTCGGCGGAGATCGTCTCCACGAACCGCTCGCGCGGCGGGTGGATGAAGTAGATCCACTCACTCATGACCCGATGCTAGGGCCCGGTCGCGATCGAGGTGGCCTGTGAGCGCTTGTTGACGCGCCCGTAACGGGGGCGCAGCCGACGTGCAACACGCGATCGGCACGATGAGGACATGTTCTACCGGGTTCGCACCAGGCTCACTGATACCCCGGGTGCTCTTGCATTGCTGGCCCAGCAGTGCGGAGACGCCGGGGTGAACATCCTTGCGCTGCAGATCTACCCGGAACTGGGTGCGGTGACCGACGACCTCGTCGTCGAGACACCCGATGCCTGGACCGCCGCGGCGGTCATCGAACTCGTGAGTGGCGCGGGAGGAGACGAGGTGAGCGTCGTCCCCTGTGCCACTCACGACCTCGTGGACCAACCGACTGCCTGGCTGCGCGCAGCCAAGGCCGTGCTGGACGATCCGGCGTCACTGCCGTCGGAGCTGACGGCGCTGCTGGGCGCTCGGGTCAGTTGGTCAGCAACAGAACAGGTCCGCGCCACAGCGCTGACCGAGTTCGCCGATCGTGCGCGGTCGGCCGCAGATATCCCCCCCGCATCTGCGGCCGGCTCCGCCGTAGTCACCTACGACGTCGAGGACGGATCGGTCCTAGCCAAGATCGGGACGCACATCGTCGGGGCGGCCAGGCTGCACGCGATCGTCGACGGCTGTGTCGAGGCGAGCCTGGAGGTCGCGCCCGCGTGGCGGCGACTGGGGATCGGCCGGCAGCTGCTGCGCCAGATCAGCGGTCTCGCCGCCGGCCGCGGAGCCACCGAGCTGGTGATGCAGGCGCCGCCGACCGAGGAGGGCGTCGTCCCGGTCCTGGCCGCATCGGGGATGCGTGGCCGGATCCGGTTGACCGAACAGGGGCTGAGTGTTCACGTCAGCCTTGCCGGGGTGCGTCCGATCGGGCAGCTGGTACCCCGTTAGACTGGAGCATGACCTCCGAAGTCCCCGAGCAGTACCCCGCGAAGTTCGCCGCTTTGGGCCTCACCTACGACGACGTCCTTCTCCTGCCCGGGTCCTCCGATCTCAATCCCAACGAGATCGACACCACCACCCGGCTCACCCGGGAGATCACCCTCCGGGTACCGCTGATCAGCGCCGCGATGGACACCGTGACGGAGTCCAGGATGGCCATCGCGATGGCCCGTGAGGGCGGCATCGGCGTCCTGCACCGCAACCTCTCGATCGCCGATCAGGCCTACCAGGTCGACCTGGTCAAGCGGACCCAGACCGGGATGATCTCGAACCCGATCACGATCGGTCCGGACGCCACGCTGGAGGAGCTCGACCAGACCTGCGGTGAGTACCGGGTCTCCGGCCTCCCGGTCGTCGACGTCGACAACCGACTGCTCGGCATCATCACCAACCGCGACCTGCGCTTCACCCCGGTCGCTGAATGGGCGACCACCAAGGTCGACGAGGTGATGACCCCGATGCCGCTGATCACCGCGCCGGTCGGGATCTCCCGCCTGGACGCCACCGCGATCCTGCGCCAGCACAAACGCGAGCGGCTGCCGATCGTGGACGAGAGCGGCAAGCTCGCCGGTCTGATCACGGTCAAGGGCTTCGTGAAGTCCGAGCAGTTCCCGCACGCGTCCAACGATGCCGACGGCCGCCTCATGGTCGGTGCCGCGATCGGGTACTTCGGCGACGCCTGGGAGCGGGCGACGACCCTGATCGACGCCGGTGTCGACGTCCTCGTCGCCGACACGGCGCACGGTCACGTGAAGCTGCTGCTCGACATGGTGGCCCGGCTCAAGTCCGACCCGGCCACCCGGCACGTCCAGGTGATCGGCGGCAACGTCGCGACCCGTGCCGGCGCCCAGGCCTTCGTCGACGTGGGTGCCGATGCGATCAAGGTGGGTGTCGGTCCCGGCTCGATCTGCACCACCCGCGTCGTGACCGGTGTCGGGGCTCCCCAGGTCACTGCGGTCTACGAGGCCTCGCTGGCTGCCCGTCCCGCCGGCGTACCGGTGATCGCCGACGGTGGTCTCAAGCACTCCGGCGAGATCGCCAAGGCGATAGTGGCGGGTGCCGACTCGGTGATGCTGGGCTCGCTGCTGGCCGGTTGCGAGGAGTCGCCGGGCGACCTGGTCTTCGTCAACGGCAAGCAGTTCAAGGCGTACCGGGGGATGGGCTCGCTCGGCGCGATGTCGAGCCGCGGCAAGAAGTCGTACTCCAAGGACCGCTACTTCCAAGCCGAGGTCACCAGCGACGACAAGATCGTGCCGGAGGGCATCGAGGGTCAGGTCGCCTACCGCGGTCCGCTCTCGGCGGTTGCCCACCAGCTCATCGGTGGCCTGAACCAGTCGATGTTCTACTGCGGCGCGCGCACCATCACCGAGCTCAAGGAGAAGGGCCAGTTCGTGCGGATCACCGCAGCCTCGCTGAAGGAGAGCCACCCGCACGACGTCCAGATGACGGTGGAGGCACCGAACTACAGCGGCCACTAGACTCGGCCGGTGACTGAGATCGAGATCGGCCGCGCCAAGCGTGGCCGCCGCGCGTATTCCTTCGACGACATCGCCATCGTGCCGAGCCGGCGTACGCGCGACCCGGAGGAAGTGTCGACGGCGTGGCAGATCGACGCCTACCGCTTCGACCTTCCGATCCTGGCGGCTCCGATGGACTCGGTCATGTCGCCGGCCAGCGCCATCGCGCTCGGCCAGTACGGCGGGCTAGGGGTCCTGAACCTCGAGGGCCTCTGGACCAGGTACGAGGACCCTGTTCCCTTGCTGGAGGAGATCTCCACGCTCGACGAGGTCGCTGCCGTCGAGCGGATGCAGGAGGTCTACTCCACGCCGATCCAGGCCGAGCTGATCACCGAGCGGCTGCGCCAGGTGCGCGACGCCGGAGTCACGGTCGCCGGCGCGCTGTCGCCGCAGCGGACCAAGGAGTTCGCCAAGACGGTCGTTGACGCCGGGGTCGACATGTTCGTGATCCGCGGGACGACGGTCAGCGCCGAGCACGTCTCGGGCCAGGCCGAGCCGCTGAACCTCAAGGAGTTCATCTACGAGCTCGACGTACCGGTGATCGTCGGCGGGTGCGCAACGCACCAGGCGGCCGTCCACCTGATGCGGACCGGAGCGGCCGGCGTCCTGGTCGGGTTCGGTGGCGGTGCTGCGCACACCACCCGCGCCGTCCTGGGGGTCTCCGTGCCGATGGCCAGCGCGGTCGCCGACGTCGCCGCGGCGCGCCGCGACTACATGGACGAGTCCGGTGGCCGCTACGTGCACGTGATCGCCGACGGGTCGATCGGCCGCAGCGGCGACATCGCCAAGGCCATCGCGTGCGGTGCCGACGCGGTCATGATCGGCTCGCCGCTCGCGCGCGCCACCGATGCCCCGGGAGGCGGCTTCCACTGGGGCGCCGAGGCGCACCACGAGAACCTGCCCCGTGGCGAACGCGTCGCGATCGGCACCGTCGGCACCCTCGAGGAGATCCTCTTCGGGCCCTCCAGGGTCGCCGACGGAACGATGAACCTGATCGGCGCCCTGCGCCGCTCGATGGCCACCACCGGGTACACCGAGCTCAAGGAGTTCCAGCGGATCGAGGTCGTCGTCCAATAGCCGCCGAATGGTCAGTTGCATCCGACGAGTGGTCACATCTCGTGACCACTCGACCGTTTCTTACTGACCAATCGGCGAGAGGGTGGTGATGAGGGCCTCGACCCGTGCGCGGATCTCATCCCGGATGGGCCGGACCGCCTCGATGCCCTGACCGGCCGGGTCGTCGAGCTTCCAGTCCTCGTAGCGCTTGCCCGGGAAGAAGGGGCAGGCGTCGCCACAGCCCATGGTGATCACGACGTCGGAGTCGCGGACGGTCTCGTCCTTGAGGATCTTGGGCTGCTCGCCGGCGATGTCGATGCCCACCTCGGCCATCGCCTCGATCGCGACCGGATTGATCTGGTCGGCCGGCTCCGAACCTGCGGACAGGACGTCGATCCGACTCCCGGCGAGGTGCTGCAGGAACCCGGCCGCCATCTGGGAACGGCCGGCGTTGTGCACGCAGACGAACAGGACTGTCGGGTTCTCACTCATGAGGGCTCCACGGTTGCGGTCGGGAAAAGGATGCGGACCAGGCCGAGGGCCAAGGCGCCGCCGATCAACTGCATCAACACGAACATCGGCACCGACGACGGTGCGATCCCGGCAAAGGTGTCGGAGAACATCCGGGCCGCGGTCACGGCGGGGTTCGCGAAGCTGGTCGAGGAGGTGAACCAGTACGCCGCGGTGATGTAGCCGCCGACCGCGTAGGCGATGGTCTCGGTGCGGCCGCTGTGGACCGCGCCGAAGATCACGACCACCAGACCGAGCGTCGCGACGACCTCGCCGAGCCAGAGACCGCCGCCGGTGCGATCGTGGGTGGCCCAGTGGATCGCGCCGAGGTTGAACATCAGGTTGGCGACCACCGCACCGACGATGCCGCCGAGTACCTGGGCGACAGCCAGGATCCCGGCCTCCGACCAGCGGATCAGACCGAGTGCGGCCTCGACGAGGCTGACCACCGGGTTGAAGGCCGCGGAGACCGGCTGCAGGGTGAGGATCAGCGCGACCAGGGCAGCCCCGGTGATCAGGCTGTTCTCGAGCAGTTGCAGGCCGACGTCGTGGGGCGAGAGTCGCGATGCGGCGATTCCGGACCCGACCACGGCCATCACCAGGAACGCCGTACCGACGAACTCGGCGCCGGCCTTGCGGAACAGGCTCACAGCCCGCCGCCGATCAGGGCCGCGAGGTCGGCCAGTGCAGCGCGCTGCACCCGGTAGAACACCCAGACTCCACGCTTGGACCGTTCGAGGAGCCCGGACTCGTGCAGCACCTTGAGGTGGTGGCTGATCGTCGGCTGGGAAAGGTCGAAGGCGTCGTTCAGGTCGCACACGCAGGCTTCGCCGTCGGCGTGGGCTGCCACCAGGGAGAGCAGGCGGAGTCGGACCGGATCGGCCAGCGCCTTGAGCAGCGGTGCGATCTGCTCGGCGGTCTCCTGGGGGAGCGGTGAGGAGACAAGTGGCGAGCAGCAGGCAACCGTTTCGCCCGGGGTCAGCACCGACACAGACTTTGACATAGATCTATATTGACAGACTTCGATCTCCTGGACCACTCTAAGACATAGAAGGTTGTCGATGTCTTGAGGAGGTGTGCGATGTCGGAGAACGAGTGCTGCGACTGCTGCGGCTGCTGCTGACCGCCCGGCGGATCGGGCCCGCAGGTCTGGAACACTGGCTCCATGGCGTTGACCGCGGACCTCGGACCCGATTCGCGCGCGGCCGCCCTGAGCGGCATGTCGACCCAGGAACTCGACGTCCTGGTGGTCGGCGGAGGGGTCGTGGGCGCTGGAGTCGCACTCGACGCGGTCTCGCGCGGACTGTCGACCGCGATCGTCGAGCAGCGCGACTTCGCCAGTGGCACCAGCTCGCGCAGCAGCAAGCTGGTGCACGGCGGCCTGCGCTACCTGGAGATGTTCGACTTCGGCCTGGTCCGCGAGGCTCTCGAGGAGCGCGGCCTACTGCTGACCAGGCTGGCACCCCACCTGGTCCGGCCGGTCCCGTTCCTCTATCCGCTGCACAAGACCTGGGAGCGTCCGTACGTCGGTGCCGGCCTGGTGCTGTACGACGGCATGGCCATGGCAGGCAAGTACGACATGGGGGTGCCGAAGCACAAGCACCTGTTCCGCCGCCAGGTCGCCCGGATGGCGCCGGATCTGCGCACCGACGAGCTCACCGGAGCGATCCGCTACTACGACTGCCAGGTCGACGATGCCCGGCTGGTGATGAACATCGCCCGGACCGCGGCGGCGTACGGAGCCCATGTCGCCTCCCGGACCAAGGTGATCGGATTCCTGCGGGAGGGTGAACGGGTGGTCGGCGCGACCATCCGGGACCTCGAGAACGACCTGAACCTCGAGGTGCGAGCCAAGGTCGTGATCAACTGCGCCGGGGTCTGGACCGACGAGATCCAGGAGCTGGTCGGCGGTCGTGGGGCGCTGCACGTCGAGGCCAGCAAGGGCATCCACCTGGTCGTGCCCCGGGACCGGATCCGATCGGAGACCGGGTTCATCACCAAGACCGAGAAGTCGGTGCTCTTCGTGATCCCGTGGGGGCGGCACTGGATCATCGGCACCACCGACACCGCGTGGAACCTCGACCTGGCGCACCCGGCAGCGTCCCGGGCCGACATCGACTCCGTCCTGGGCCACGTCAACACGCTGTTGAAGGATCCCCTCGACCACGTCGACGTCGAGGGCGTGTACGCCGGGCTGCGCCCGCTGCTCAAGGGCGAGACCGAACCGACCTCGAAGATCTCCCGCGAGCACACCGTGGTCGCCCCGGTGGCGGGCCTGGTGCTGATCGCCGGTGGCAAGCTCACGACGTACCGGGTGATGGCCAAGGAC
>NZ_JAOPXI010000114.1 GCF_025965215.1 Marmoricola sp. | reverse complement strand
CAAGGGAGGCGGGGATCAGCCGAAGAACACGGTTCCGTCCCACGGGGAAACCTGCGGGGAGATCGCCCGGTGGTGGGGAGATCGGAGTCGCGGAGGACGGCAGGTTCAGGATCGGAGCATCACCGCTGATCCACCTTGCGAGGCCCGCGAAACTCATACTTTCGCGGGCCTCGCTTCATTTCCGATGGCATTTCTCAATTCATGCGGAAAATGCGCGCGGCGAGGTCTCGGAACACTATTTCTGGCTGTCCACAGACCCGGTGCGCCACAATGGGCCCATGCAGGCGCGGCGCGTGGGCGAGCACGGCCTGCTGGTGCTCTGTGACGATGCGGCGACGGTGCGCGCGACGTACGCCGACCTGCGCATGCGGGCCCGAGAGCTGGGTGCGACCGAGGTCGTGCCGGCCGCACGGACCGTGCTGCTCGACGGCCTGGCTGACCCCGAGGCGACCTCGGACCTGCTGGCGTCCTGGGAGCCGCTGGGCCCGTCTGTGGAGCCGGCCGGACCCGAGGTGGAGATCGAGGTGTCCTACGACGGACCCGACCTCGACGAGGTGGCCGAACAGTGGCGCACGGACGTGGCCGGCGTCGTGCGGATCCATCAGGAATGCACGTTCGTGGTGGCGTTCTGCGGTTTTGCGCCCGGTTTTGCCTATTGCACGGGTCTGCCCGATGGTCTGGTCACCGCGCGGCGGTCCGAGCCGCGCCCTCGGGTGCCGGTTGGATCCGTGGCCCTCGCCGGCGAGTTCACCAGCGTCTACCCGCGAACCTCGCCAGGCGGCTGGCAGCTGATCGGTACGACGAGCCGGCGCCTGTGGTTCCCCGAGCTGGCCGAACCGGCCCTGCTCGCACCCGGCACCCAGGTCCGATTCGTCGGGATTCCCAGACGATGACCGCGATCGAGATCATCGATCCGGGTGCGTTGACGACGATCCAGGATCTTGGTCGCGTCGGCCACGCGCACCTCGGAGTTCCCCAGTCCGGCGCCCTGGACCAACCGGCCCTACGACTGGCGAACCGCCTGGTCGGCAACGAGGAAGGTCTGGCCGGACTCGAGACGACTCTGACGGGGATCCGGTTCAGGACGCGCGGGGCGACCAGGCTGGCGGTCAGCGGTGCTACCTGTGACGTCCGGGTCGACGGCAGGGCCATGCCCTGGGGCACTCCGATCTCGATGACCCACGGATCGCTGGTCGAGCTCGGTCCGGTGATCAGCGGACTGCGCAGCTATCTCGCGTTCGCCGGTGGTGTCGACGCCGACCCGGTGCTCGGCTCTTGCTCCACCGACCTGCTCTCGGGACTCGGACCGACGCCGATCGCGGTCGGGGACGTGCTCCGGATCGGAACGTCGTACGGCGATCCGGTGGCCGCTGAGGCGGTCCCGCGTGCCGCAGCGCCGGTGCTGCACCTCGACCTCGGGCCTCGGGCGGACTGGTTCACCGAGGCGGCGCTCGCCTCGCTCGACGGGTCGTCGTACACGGTCGGCGCGGCCTCGAACCGGATCGGGCTCCGCCTGACCGGTGCAGCACTCGCACGCAACCGCGACACCGAGCTGCCCACCGAACCGATGGTCCTCGGAGCGGTCCAGGTGCCGCCGAGCGGCCAGCCGGTGGTGTTCCTGCACGACCACCCGACGACGGGCGGCTACCCGGTGATCGGGGTGGTGCGCTCCGCGGACCTGCCGGTCTGCGCGCAGGCCAGGCCGGGGGATCTGCTCACTCTTCGGGTGGTGGCGCCACGACGTGCAGAGCAGGGTCGTCGGCCGCAAAGCTGAGGACCCGACCCGTGGGCGAGGCGGCCGTCTCGAACCTGACGGTGACCACCCCTCGCCCCGAACCCCAGACCCAGCCCTCGCCGTGCTCGTCATGGGTGACGTCGAGTCCCGGTAGCCACGCACGCCGTCGGCCCAGCGTGGCCAGGGTCGAGGTCGTCTCCTCGTCGACCGGTTCGTCAGTGGGCTCCTCGCTGTCGGCAGCAGTGCTGTCCAGAAACAAGTCATCCTGGATCCAATCGGTCAGCGCCGAGATGCCCACGCCCAGCAGCCGCACGCCGCCCGAGGTGTCGAGCTCGCTCAGCAGGGTCCTGGCCACCCGGGCCACGGTGCGGGTGTCGTCGGTCGGGCCCGGGAGGGTGGCCGAACGCGTGTGGGTGGAGAAGTCGTGGAGCCGGACCTTGAGGGTCACCGTGCGACCGGAGAGTCGTGCCTTGCGCAGGCGGCCGGTCACCTTGCTCGCCTGTCGGTCGACCAGGGCGACCAGGAGTCGCCGGTCCACGTGATCGGTGTCGTAGGTGTCCTCGACGCTGATCGACTTGGCCTCGCGTTCGGGGACGACCGGGCGGTCGTCCTGGGCGCGGGCCAGCTGGTAGAGGTTGCGGCCGTGAGCCTTGCCGACCACGCGGATGAGCTCCTCGAGGCTGATCTCCTCGAGTTCGGCCACCGTGTGCACGCCGATGCGGCGCAGATGTTCCGCGGTGGCCGGGCCGACGCCGGGGATGACGGTGACCTGCATGGGCCGCAGCACGTCACGCTCCATGCCGGGGGCGATCACGACCAGGCCGTCCGGCTTGTCGAGCTCGCTGGCGATCTTGGCGATGAACTTCGAGGTCCCGATCCCGACCGATGCGGTGAGCCCGCCGGTGACCTCCTGCATCCGGACGCGCAGCTCCCGGCCCAACGCACTGACGCTGGCCACCGAGTGGTCGGGCAGGTCGGCCGCAGCGAGGTCGACGAACGCCTCGTCGAGGGACAGCGGTTCGACCAGGGGACTGATGCCGCGCAGCAGCTCCATGACGGCACGGCTGGTCTCCCGGTAGGCGCCGAACCGGCCGGCCAGGAAGGCAGCGTTGGGGCAGCGTCGCCGCGCCTCGGCGGTCGGCATGGCCGAGTGCACCCCGAAGGCGCGTGCCTCGTACGACGCGGTGGCCACGACTCCGCGCCCACCGACCCCGCCGACCACGACAGGCTTGCCGCGCAGGGACGGCTTGTCGCGTTGTTCCACGGCTGCGAAGAAGGCGTCGAGATCCACGTGCAGGATCGTCGGCTCGGCGCGCATGTGCGGATCGTACGGCGCTCGACCGACCCTCCACAGGCCAGCACGGGACCCGGTCGTGCACAACCGATGCCAGCGCATCCTCCGGCTGTCGGCAGCCGCGCTGACGGTGAATCCCATGACCTCCTTCACCGTCCGGACCCCTGTCGACCTCCTCGCCCTCGTCCCGTACGTCATCGGGTTCCACCCGGAGGACTCGGTCGTCCTGCTGACCTTCTCCGAGGACAGGCCGCTCGGTCCGCCGGGACGTGCGGAGACGTTCCACGCCCGCATCGACCTTCCGGTGACCGAACACGAGCAGCGCCAGGTCGCCAGGCTGTTGCGCGATGTCGTGGCGCGGCACCGGGCAACTCTGATCGGCCTGCTGCTCTACACCGACGACGTCGAGGCAGCCCAGTCGTTCGCCGGCCTGATGGTCGGCGGGTTGGTACGTGACTGTGTCGACATCATCGACGTGGTCCGCGTCGAGCAGGATCGCTTCTACCCGGTCGATGACCCGGAGGACCCCGGGACGCCGTACGACCTGCGCGGTCACCAGTTCACCGCCGAGGCCGTCCTCGACGGGCGCGTCGTCCATGAGAACCGGGTCGCGCTGGCGGACAGCCTGGTCGGCACCGATCCCGAGGACGCACTCCTGGTGGCCGAGGCTGCCTCGAACCTCGTCGACCACCTGATCGAGGTCGGGCACCGAGGAGCTGTGCTGGCACCCGAGCTCGCCGGGCACGCCCGCTGGCTGCAGGAGCGGATCAGGATGCACCTCGACGACCGTGCCCGGCTCGACCCCGGTGACGCAGGACGACTCCTGGTACTGACGTCCTTCGACGCGCTGCGCGAGGTGGCGTGGGCGGAGATGACCAGGACGAACGCGACCGTCCACGTGGAGCTGTGGCGTGACCTCGTCCGGCGGGCCCCGCACGACCTTCGGTCGGGCGCCGCCGGACTGCTCGCGTTCGCCGCCTGGCTCGCAGGAGATGGTGCGTTGGCGTGGTGCGCCCTGGACAGGTGCTTCGAGGGCGATCCCGACGACCGGCTCGGGCAGCACGTCGCGGCGCTGGTGGAGTCGGCGACGCCGCCGAGCGTCTGGGCACCCATGCAGACGTCGTCCTTGCGCATCTTCGGCGCAACCGGACGGCGCACAGGCTGAGCGTTTGCCCTGTCGCGCGGCAGGCCGCCGCTCTAGGGTCGGGTCATGGGCCAGGAAGTGGACCACCAAGAGTTCAGCCGGGCGGACCGGACGCGTCACCGGGAGAAGGTCCGCCGCTGTCTCGACGTCCTCGCGCTGATGCTGCGGCAGGCGCAGTTCGACGCCGAGGACCCGATGACCGGCCTGGAGATCGAGTTCAACCTGGTCGACGACGCGGGCAGGCCCTCGCTGAACAACACCGAGGCGCTCGAGGTGATCGCGAACCCGGTCTTCCAGACCGAGCTGGGCCAGTTCAACCTCGAGATCAACGTCGCTCCACGGCGGCTCGGCAGCCGCGGAGCCACCGGGTTCGAGGAGGACCTGCGCGCCAGTCTCAACGAGGCGGAGGGCCGCGCCAACGAGGTCGGCGCCCACCTGGTGATGATCGGCATCCTGCCGACGCTCGAGCCGGGGCACCTCTCACCCTCGACGCTGAGTCCCAACCCGCGCTACCAGCTGCTCAGCGACCAGATCCTGGCCGCACGCGGCGAGGACATCGCGATCGCGATCAACGGGGTCGAGCACCTGGAGACGACGGCTGACTCGATCATTCCCGAGGCCGCGTGCACGAGCACCCAGCTACACATTCAGGTCAGCCCCGAGGATTTCGCGCCGTACTGGAACGCGTCCCAGGCGATCGCGGGTGTCCAGCTCGCGCTCGGCGCCAACTCGGCGTACCTGCTGGGCAAGGAGCTGTGGAGCGAGACCAGGATCCCCCTGTTCGAGCAGGCAACGGATACCCGCAGCGATGAGCTCAAGGCCCAGGGCGTGCGCCCGCGGGTGTGGTTCGGGGAGCGCTGGATCACCTCGATCTTCGACCTCTTCGAGGAGAACGTGCGCTACTTCCCGGCGCTCCTGCCGGTCACCGAGGACGAGGACCCGCTCGAGGTGCTCCAATCGGGCGGCACCCCGCTGCTCCATGAGCTGCGGTTGCACAACGGGACGATCTATCGCTGGAACAGGCCGGTGTACGACGTGGTCGCGGACCGGCCGCACCTTCGTGTGGAGAACCGGGTGCTCGCCGCCGGCCCGACGGTGATCGACACCATGGCCAACGCCGCCTTCTACTTCGGCTTGACCCGCGCGCTCGCCGAGGACGAGCGGCCGCTGTGGTCGCAGATGTCGTTCTCGGCAGCCGAGGAGAACTTCCACGTCGGTGCCCGCGACGGCATCGACGCCCAGGTCTACTGGCCGGGCCTCGGCCAGGTCTCAGCAGCCGAGCTCACGTTGCGCAGGCTGCTGCCGATGGCGCGCACCGGCCTGGAAGCCTGGGGTGTGGACACCGACGAGTCCGACCGGCTGCTCGGCATCATCGAGGAGCGCTGCCGCACCGGTCAGAACGGTGCCAGCTGGTTCCGCGACCAGGTCCACCAGCGCACGGCGGGCGGGTCTGGCCGTGGCGAGGCGATGCGGCTCACGCTGCTGGAGTACCGCGAGCGGATGCACACCAACGAGCCGGTGCACACCTGGTGATCAAGGTCGTTTCGGTGCTCTGATCCGGCTCCACCGGATCAGCTCGTCGGTGGACAGGTCCAGCCAGCCGTACCGCGTCATCACGTAGAACCCGGGCAGCT
>NZ_JAOPXI010000103.1 GCF_025965215.1 Marmoricola sp. | reverse complement strand
GCGGCGACCGGTCGTCGAGCCCTGGTGGTCAAGGCCGACCTCTCCGACCTCGAGCAGACCGCCGCACTGGCGCAGGCGGCGTACGACGAGTTCGGCCGGCTCGACATCGTCGTGAACAACGTGGGCGGGACCATGCCGCTCCCGTTCCTGGACACCGACGAGGACTTCCTCCTCGACGCCTTCAAGTTCAACGTGGCCACCGCTCACGCCCTCACCCGCGCCGCGGTACCGCTGATGCTGACGGGTGCGGATCCGGGCGGTTCGATCGTGAACATCTCCTCGGTGATCGGACGGGTCTCCGGTCGGGGGTACGTCGCTTACGGCACGGCCAAGGCAGCTCTCACGCACTGGACCCGGCTGGTGTCGAAGGACCTCGCACCGCTGATCCGGGTGAACGCGATCGGCACCGGCTCGATCATGACCAGCGCGCTGGACTACGTCGCCAGCGACGAGGCCGTGATGACCGAGCTCGCCGAGAAGACCACGATGCAGCGGGTCGGCGTCGTCGAGGACATCTCCGCCGCAGTCGTCTACCTGGCCAGCCCGGCCGGGTCCTTCCTGACCGGCAAGGTGATCGAAGCCGACGGCGGTCTGGACATCCCGAACCTCGACTTCAAGCTGCCCGACCTCGAGCCCCGATGACGGCCCCAGAACGGGCGCCGGTCAAGCGGGTCGTCGCCTGGTCGACCGGCACCATCGGTCGCCACGCGCTGGCGGGGATCGACGCCCGCCCGGACCTCGAGCTCGTCGGCCTCTGGGTCTCCAACCCGGACAAGGTCGGTCTGGACGCGGGCCGGCTCGCCGGCCTGGACCGTGACCTGGGCGTCCTGGCGACCAACGACAAGGAAGCACTCTTCGCCCTCGATCCGGAGGTGGTCGTGCACTCCGCGATGACCGACGACCGGATCTTCGACGCGCTCGAGGACCTGGTCGAGATCGTGGAGCACGGCATCAACGTGGTCTCGTCGGGTCCGGTCGTCCTGACCTTCCCCGAGGGCAGTGGCCTGGACTCGTACGTCGACCGGATCAATGCCGCCGGGGCCGCCAACGGCGCCAGCCTGCACGTCAACGGGATCGACCCCGGCTTTGCCAACGACGTCCTGCCGCTGGTGATGACCAGCTTGTCGCAGCGGATCGACCTGATCCGGGTCAGCGAGATCTGCGACTACTCGACCTACTACCAGCCCGTGGTCATGCAGGACCTCTACGGCTTCGGCCGGCCGATGGACTACGCAGCGATGCTCTGGCAGCCGGGGATCCTGACCGCGGCGTGGGGCCCGGTGGTCCGCCAGATCGCTGCCGGCCTCGACCTCGAGCTCGATCCGGTCCTCGAGGAGTACCACGAGCGGATCCCGTCCGAGGTCGATCTGACCATCGACTCGTGTGACGTCCCGGCCGGTTCGATGGGTGCCGTGAAGTTCGGCGTCGTCGGCACGGTGGACGGCGTACCGCGGGTTCAGCTCGACCACGTGACCCGGACCAATCCCGCCCAGGCACCGCACTGGCCTCAGCCGTCCGAGGGTGACGGCTGCTACCGGGTCGAGATCCAGGGCGAGCCGACGATGAAGGTCGACTTCGTCCACCACGGCGAGCACGGCGACCACAACGTCTCCGGGATGATCACCACCGCCATGCGGCTGGTCAACGCCGTCCACGCCGTCTGCGAAGCACCCGGAGGCCTCGTCGTGGCCAAGGACCTGCCCCTGATCACGGGCCGCGGACTCGTACGCCGTTGAATCAGGTAAAGGCATGATGTCCCGATGACCCAGGACGCGGCTGCATCTGGCCAGACCTCTCGCCAGATCAGCCCCGACTCGGGGGTCCTGTGGACCGAACCCGGTGCCTGGCAGGTCGCGCCCGGCGTCCACCGGATCCCGTTGCCGCTGCCGATGGACGGCCTACGCGCGGTCAACGTCTACGTGATGGAGACCGAGCAGGGCCTGGTGCTCGTCGACGGCGGCTGGGCGATCCCGGAGTCGAGGTCGCTGTTCGAGTCCTCGCTCAAGGAGCTCGGGCACACCACTGCCGACATCCGGCGGTTCCTGGTGACCCACATGCACCGCGACCACTACACCCAGGCCTGGGTGGTCGGGCAGGAGGTCGGCGCGGAGGTGAGCCTCGGCCTGGGCGACAAGGCGTCGATGGACCTCATGCACGATCCGGCGCTGGACCGGGACCCGAACCTGACCAGGCTGATCGCCGCCGGAGCACTGGATCTCGCCCAGGGCTGGCGCGAGATGATGCCCCGCGAGGAACGACCGACCCACAACTACGGGATGCCTGACGTCTGGCTCGACCGTGACCTGGAGATCGACCTCGGCGGGCGGAGGATCGACGCTGTCGCGACCCCCGGCCACACCCAGGGGCACTACGTGTTCGCCGACACTGCCTCCGGGCTGCTGTTCGCCGGTGACCACGTGCTGCCGACGATCACGCCCTCGATCGGCTTCGAGCCGGCCTGGGTGGAGAACCCGTTGCGCGACTTCCTCGACTCGCTCGCGAAGGTCCGCGCGCTGCCCGACCTGATGCTGCTGCCGGCGCACGGGCCGGTTGCCCCGAGCTCGCACCAGCGCGTGGACGACCTGGTCGCCCACCACGACGAACGCCTGGTGCTGTGCCGCGAGGCCGTCGCCGGCGGAGCCCGTACGGCGTGGGACGTGGCCGGCGTCCTGCCCTGGACCCGGCACGAGCGCAAGCGGTCCGAGCTCGGCCCGTTCGACGCGGTCCTGGCTGCCTTCGAGACGCTCGCGCACCTGGAGCTGATGGCGCTGACCGGCGATCTGGTCCGCACCGACGCCCCTGACGGCACCCGCTCTTACTCGGTGCCCGCCGCCCTGGGATAGATTGAAGTCTCACGACAGGGGAGCGCGTACCCGGAACGTCCCGGGGAAGCGCTGAGAGTGCGGATCCGCCGCAGACCCTTGAACCTGCACCGGTTAGTACCGGCGAAGGAAGTCGAAGGAGAGTCATGCGTACCCGTTTCGCAGGCATCGTTGCCGTCCTGCTCGGATCGATCGTGGTCCTCGCGGGATGTGGCAGCAGCGCGTCCAGCACGGCCGACAGCAAGACCATCGTCATCGCCACCCACGACTCGTGGGCGATGAGCAAGAGCGTGATGGCTGCGTTCACCAAGCAGACCGGCATCACCGTCAGGATCGAGCAGCACGGCGATGCCGGTCAGCTGACCAACAAGCTCATCCTGACCAAGGGAAACCCGATCGCCGACGGGGTCTTCGGCATCGACAACACCTTTGCCACCCGTGCCGTCGACGCCGGCATCCTGGCCGACTACACGCCGGCGTCCGAGCCGGCGTCGGTCAGCCGCTTCAACCTCGCGCAGGACAGCGCGCAACTGACGCCGATCGACTACGGCGACGTCTGCGTCAACGTCGACAACACCTGGTTCGCGAAGAAGAAGCTCAGCCCGCCCAAGACCTTCGAGGACCTCGCCGCACCGGCGTACAAGGGTCTGACGGTGACGCCGGCAGCCACGACGTCCTCGACGGGGCTCGCCTTCCTCGCCGGCACGATCGGCCGGTTCGGAAACGGCTGGAAGGCCTACTGGACCAAGCTCACCGCCAACGGACTCAAGATCGATCCTGGCTGGACCGAGGCCTATGAGGGTGACTTCACCGCGGGTGGCGGCCAGGGGACCTACCCGATCGTGGTCTCGTACTCCTCCTCCCCGCCGTACACCGTGCCGAAGGCAGCCAACGGATCCAACCCGGCTCCGACCACGAGCGCCCTGCTGGACACCTGCTTCCGCCAGGTCGAGTACGCCGGCGTGCTCAAGGGCGCCTCGAACCCTGCCGGCGTGGAGAAGTTCATCGACTTCATGCAAGGTCGCCAATTCCAGGCCGCGCTGCCGGAGAACATGTACGTGTACCCGGTGGACACCACCGTCGCGCTGCCGCCGGACTGGGCCCGCTGGGCCCCCGTCTCTCCGCACCCGTACGCCGTCTCCGCGGCGGACATCACCGCGAACCGGGACGCCTGGCTGCGCGACTGGCGCGACCTGACCAGCCGGTAGTCATGCGCCGCACCCTGGGGGTCGTGACTCTCGCGGCCGTGCCGCTGGCAGTGATCGGGGTGTTCTTCCTCTACCCGGTCGGCGGCATGGTCGCGCGCGGCTTCTGGCCCGACGGCTCCCTGGACGTGCACGGTGTCCTCGAGGTGCTCGGACGGGCCCGGGTGCATCGGGTCCTCTGGTTCACCGTCTGGACGGCCGGTACCGCGACACTGCTCGCGGTCGGCGCCGGCCTGCCGGTGGCGTTCGTGCTGCACCGGCTCCGGTTCCCCGGCTCTGCGGCCGTCCGGACCCTGGTGGTGCTGCCGTTCGTGTTGCCGACGGTGGTGGTGGGGGTGGCCTTCGGCCAGCTGCTCCGGCCGACCGGTCCGCTCGGCGGCCTGGGTCTCGAGGGCACACCGGCCGCGATCATTGCGGGCCTGGTGTTCTTCAACATCGGCGTGGTCGTGCGGACGGTCGGCGCGTTCTGGGAGGGGATCGACCGTCGTACCGAAGAGGCGGCGGCGACCCTGGGCGCCTCGCCGTTCCGGGTCTTCCGCACGGTGACGCTGCCGGCCCTGGTCCCGGCGGTCGTGTCCTCGGCCAGCGTGGTGTTCCTGTTCTGCGCGACGTCGTTCGGTGTCGTGCTCACCCTGGGTGGTCTGCGCTACTCCAACATCGAGACCGAGATCTACCTGCTGACGACCCAGGAGCTCGACCTGCAGGCTGCCGCAGCACTCTCGATCCTGCAGCTGGGGATGATCACGGTCCTCCTCGTGCTCTCCCACCGCACCCGACGTACTCCCGCCATCGCCCAGGCAGTACGCCGGGCCCGGCGACCCGGGTTCCGCGACACGGGCCTGCTGCTCTGGACCGCCGTCGTGACGGTGTTCCTGCTCGTTCCGCTCGTGACGCTGGCTCTCGCCTCGCTGCGCGACGGTGGCGGGTGGAGCCTGTCGAACTACCGGGCGCTGCAGACGACCGGGACCGGCAACGCCCTGTTGGTCACCGCCACCAGCGGCCTGCTCCGTTCTCTGGTGATCGCGATCCAGGCGGCCTCGTTCGCCCTGGTGCTCGGCTCGGTGGTCGCGTGGCTGGTCTCGCGCAGACCTGCAGCGGGCTGGCGCCGTCGCCTCTCGGCCGGGTTCGACGGCGTCTTCATGCTGCCGCTGGGGGTCTCGGCGGTCACCCTCGGGTTCGGCTTCCTCATCACTCTCGACCATCCGCCCGTCGACCTGCGGACCTCGTCGCTGCTGATCCCGATCGCCCAGGCGATGGTGGCGCTGCCGCTGGTGGTCCGGACGGTCGCACCGGTGCTGTCAGCGGTCGATCCGCGACTCCGCGAAGCCGCTGCGTCGCTAGGGGCCGGCCCCGTGCGGGTGTTGCTGGCCGTCGACCTGCCGCACGCCTGGCGAGGTCTGCTGGCAGCGACGGGCTTCGCGTTCGCGGTCTCGCTCGGCGAATTCGGTGCGACCAGCTTCCTGGCCCGCGACGACAGCCCGACGCTGCCGGTCGTGATCTTCCAGCTGCTCAGCCACCCCGGTCCGGCCAACTTCGGGATGGCGATGGCGGCGTCCGTCGTCCTCGCTGCCGCCACCGGCACCGTGATGCTGTTGGTCGACCGGCTCCGCATCGGTTCCGTGGGAGCCTTCTGAGATGGTCGGCACGCGCGCACTTGCGGTCCGCGGCCTGTCTGTCAGCTTCGGCGACGTACGGGCGGTGTCGTCGGTCGACCTCGACGTGGCCGAAGGATCTGTGACTGCGGTGCTCGGCCCGTCCGGGTGCGGGAAGTCCACGTTGCTGCGCGCGATCGCCGGCCTCGAACGCCCGTCCTCCGGCACG
This sequence comes from Marmoricola sp., assembly GCF_025965215.1. Classification (GTDB taxonomy): domain Bacteria; phylum Actinomycetota; class Actinomycetes; order Propionibacteriales; family Nocardioidaceae; genus Marmoricola. The sequence goes on along the minus strand of NZ_JAOPXI010000103.1, from coordinate 10,761 downwards.
ATCAGCTATGACGGTCGGGACCTGGCCCGGACGCCGACCCACCGTCGCGGGTTCGCGTTGATGTTCCAGGACGGCCAGCTGTTCCCGCACTCCGATGTGGCGGCCAACGTGGCCTACCCGCTGCGACTTCGCCGGCGCCCCGCCGCTGACATCAGGCTCCGCGTCGCCGAGCTGTTGGAGCTCGTCGGCCTGGCCGGCTTCGGCAACCGGATGCCGCAGACCCTCTCGGGGGGTGAACGCCAACGGGTCGCACTGGCGCGCTCCCTGGCTGTCGAGCCGCGGCTCCTGCTGCTCGACGAACCCCTGAGTGCACTCGACCGCGGGTTGCGTGAGCGGCTCGCCGGTGACCTGCACGACATCCTCCGCCTGGCCGGTACGACGACGTTGCTCGTCACGCACGACCACGACGAGGCCTTCACCATCGCCGACCGGATGGTGGTGATGCGCGCCGGAGAGGCTGTGCAGGCCGGCGACCTGGGTGAGGTCTGGCAGCACCCTGCCGACGCCTGGGCCGCGCGATTCCTCGGCTATGCCGATGTCCTCGACGGACCGCCGGCGCTGGCGCTACGGACCGTCGTCGACCCGGACGCGACCTGGACCCAGGTCGCGTTGCGGCGTTCCGCGCTGGTCGTCGATCCCGACGGGCCATGGGCCGCGAGGATCATCTCGGCACGGGTGACACCCGAGCAGGTCCGGGTCGAGCTCGAGGTCGAGGGCCTCGGTGTCAGGTCCGGCGTGGCCGATCCGGCGTACTCGACGCGAGCAGGGGACCTGGTCCGCGTCGCCGTACGCGCCGACCGGGTGGCAGCGCTACCCGGAGCCCAAAATCGAGAATGACATTGTTGTAATTTGCAAGCCGACACGCCGAAAAATCTGAGATTTTTTGGGAAAGTTGGTCCCAGAGTGACTTGTGGGGCTTAGCGTCGGAGACCGCGACCTCCATTCGGGAGGCCGGCACAGAGCCGATCACGGCGAACGACAGGGGTACGACGGTGCGCACCAGCGCTCGCGGAGCACTTGCGGCTTTTGTCGCGCTTGCTGTGATCCTCGGTGTGGTCACGTCGGCCAACGCCGACCAGCACACGCCTATCCCGACCAAGGCACAGGTCAGCGCCGCTGCGGCCGCGGTCGCCAAGAAGGCCGGCGACGTCGCGACGATCCAGGCCGAGCTCGTCGCAGCCAACAACCGCCTCCAGATCGCCGGCGACCGTGCGGGCGCCGCAGCCGAGGCCTACAACGGCGCGGTCTGGGAGCTCAGCCGGGCGAAGGCGGCGACCGCAGCCGCAGCCGCGGCCGCTGCCGCCGCGCAGGCCAAGGTCACCGCGCAGCGCGCCGACATCGCCGCCCTGGTCGTCCAGACCTACCAGGACGGCTCCGAGCTCAACGGCGTGACCGCGCTGATGGGTGCGCAGAGCCCGAGTGACGTGATGAACCGCTGGGGCGCGATGGACAGCGTCAGCTCGTCCATGCAAGCTCACTTCGACGCGTACACCGCATCGAACGCGCTCGCCAAGGTCGCGAAGGACCGCGCCGCCAAGGCACTCCAGGCCCAGCATGCCCTGACCGTCATCGCCGCGGCCCGCAGGAACGCGGCCGCCTCTGCTGCCGCGGGTGCCCAGTCCGAGGCCAATGCGATCGCCGTCCAGCGCACCAGGCTCATCGCCCACCTCGCAACAGCCCAGAAGATCTCGGTTGCCCTGGCCTCCCAGCGCCAGGTTGCCCTCGAGCAGATCGCACGCCAACGGGCCGCCGCGGCTGCGCGGGCGCGTGCACTGGCGGCGGCCAAGGCGGCTGCGGCTGCCGCAGCAGCTGCGGCCGCGGCTGCCCACGGGAACGGCGGTGGCGGTGACGCACCTGCGCCGTACGTCCCGCCGAGCTACGGACCCAGGGCGCCGATCGCCTCGAGTGCGGCGGTCGCTCGCGCGATCGCGTTCGCGAAGGCACAGCTCGGGAAGCCCTACGTCTGGGCGGGTGCCGGGCCGGACGTCTGGGACTGCTCAGGCCTGACGATGGTGGCCTGGCAGCACGGTGGGATCTACCTGCCGCACTTCGCCGCGGCGCAGTACGCCGAGATCACCCACATCGGCGTCTCCGACCTGCGGCCCGGCGACCTGGTGTTCTGGGGTCCGACGCCGGACACGATCGAGCACGTCGCCATGTACCTCGGCAACGGGATGATCATCCAGGCTCCGCACACGGGGGCCTGGGTCGACATCGAGTCGATGTACGGCTGGGAAGCGCCGACCTTCTTCGGCCGCCCCTGACCTCGGCCCGCTGATGCGGCCCTGAAAGTGGCGCGCAGTAGTGGCACAGTGTGGCCATGGCTGACAGCGAAGCACCGGTCGTCGACGTGCCCGCCCTCACCGCGCTGCTGGACGGCACCTACGTCGAGGTCCGCAACCTGACCCGCAAGCGCCTCGTCGAGTACGCCGGCGTGCTCGAGGACGCCCGCGAGATGAGCCGCGAGAAGTTCCGCGAGCGGGTCAAGCAGATCGTCGTGGAGCTCGCCGGGACCGGCCAGACCGGCCTCGGCTTCCCGGTCGGTCACGGCGGTGGGGGCGACATCGGGGCCTCAGTCGCCGCGTTCGAGACGATGGCCTTCGGGGACCTCTCGGTGCTGGTCAAGGTCGGCGTCCAGTTCGGGCTCTTCGGGGGCGCCATCCTGCAGCTCGGCACCCAGCGGCACCACGACGCGTACCTGTCGGACCTGGTCAGCGCGAAGCTGCTGGGGTGCTTCGCGATGACCGAGACCGGGCACGGCTCCAACGTTCAGGCGCTGGGCACCGTCGCCCGTTACGACGTCGAGAGCCGCGAGTTCGTGATCACGACTCCCGACGATGCCTCGCGCAAGGACTACATCGGCAATGCCGCGGCGCACGCCAGCACCGCGGTGGTCTTCGCCCAGCTCGAGATCGGTGGTGCCTCCGAGGGCGTGCACGCGTTCGTCGTACCGATCCGCGACGGGCGCGGGCGGGTGCGGCCCGGCGTACGGATCGAGGACGACGGCCGCAAGATCGGCCTGAACGGCGTCGACAACGGCCGGATCTGGTTCGACGACGTCCGGATCCCGCGCGAGAACCTGCTCAACCGGTACGCCGACGTCACCGAGACGGGCGTGTACCTCTCCGACATCGACAACCCCGATCGCCGCTTCTTCACGATGCTCGGCACCCTGGTCCAGGGCCGCGTCTGCGTCGGTGGCGCGGGCATCAACGCGAGCAAGGTCGCCCTCTCGATCGCCGTGAAGTACGCCCTGGGCCGACGACAGTTCGGCAATCCCGGTGGCGAGGAGGAGCTGATCCTCGACTACGGCCTGCACCAGCGCCGGCTGTTCCCGTTGATCGCGCGGACCTACGCGCTGCACTTCGCGCAGGAGGTGCTGGCCGGTCAGCTGCACGCGGTGTTCTCCGCGACCGACGAGGTCGACGAACGGACCCGGCGGGCGCTGGAGTCGCGGGCGGCAGGCACCAAGGCGATCGGCACCTGGCACGCCAGCACGACGATCCAGGAGTGTCGCGAAGCCTGCGGCGGGGCCGGCTACCTCTCGGCGAACCGCTTCGACGCCCTGCGCGCGGACACGGACGTGTTCACGACGTTCGAGGGCGACAACAACATCCTGCTGCAGCTGGTCGCCAAGGGCCTGCTCACCGACTACTCCTCGTCCTTCGGCGAGCTCGACCAGCTCGGGATGGTGCGCTTCGTCGCGGGGATGGCAGTGGACACCGTCGTCGAGCGCGCGGCCGTGCACAAGCTGCTCGAGCGGGTCAAGGACATCCTGCCCGGCGGCGACGACTGGGCGCAGGAGGCGGAGATCGTCGACTCCGAGTACCAGTTGGCGATGTTCCGCTGGCGTGAGGAGCACATGCTCAGCGGCGTCGCGCGGCGTCTGAAGTCCGGGATCGACGCGAAGCTCGATCCTGCCGAGGTGTTCAGCAGGTGCCAGGACCACGTCATCGGTGCAGCCCGGGCCCATGTCGAGCGGCTGGTCCTGGAAGCTTTCGTCGACAAGGTGCGTGCGACCCCGGAGGGTGGCAACAAGTCGGCGCTCCATATCCTCTGTGACCTCTACGCGCTCTCGGTCATCGAGGCCGACCGCGGCTGGTGGATGGAGCACGGCCGGCTGTCCTCGTCCCGGTCGAAGGCCATCAGCCGCGAGATCGGTGACCTCTGCCGCAAGCTCCGCCCGATCGCCGAGGACCTGGTCGACGCGTTCGGCGTACCGGCCGAGATGCAGGCAGCCGAGATGCTCGCATGAAGCTTCTCGGCAGCATCCCCGGGCTCGGCGGCTGGAGCGAGGACCCGCTGTGGGCGTCGTTCTACGACTGGTCCGTCGAGCACCCCGGTGCCGGCGGCGCGGTCTGGAAGCTCGGTATCGGCAGTGACCTGCGGCTGCTCTACGACGCGGCAGCAGAGATCGGGCGGCAGCCCGCCGGCGCAGCAGTGCTCGACGTACCATGTGGCGGCGGTGTGGCGCTGCGCGGCCTGCGTCCCGGCCAGGGCCTCCGGTACGTCGCGGCCGACATCGCCCAGGCCATGCTCGACCGGACGATGGACGGCGCCGCCGCGCGAGGGGTGACCGACCAGGTCGAACCGCGGCTTGCCGACGTCGGCGCGCTGCCGTTCGGCGACGGCGAGTTCGATCTCGTCGTCAGCTTCACCGGCCTGCACTGCTTCCCCGACCCCCGTCTCGCGGTCCTGGAGATGGGGCGGGTCACCCACGCCGGCGGCGTCCTGACCGGCAGCGCGCTGCTGAACACGCCGTTGAGTTCGGGCGGTGGGCTGCGCGCCGCACCGATTCGCCGGGTCGGGCGGCTCGCAGGCCTGATGGGACCCAGTGCCACCAAGCAGGAGGTGCGCGACTGGATGGGCGAGGCCGGCTTCACCGACGTGACCCTGCGGATGTCCGGAGCGATGGGCTACTTCCGCGGCACCAGAGGCTGATGGGTCACGTGGGTTCGTTCGAATCGGCACTCACGTTTCCGACGGCCACCATAAGCGACCATTCGAACGACCGGAAGCGACCACTCGGCGGTCAGTGTCCGCCGGTCTGCTTGAACCTCTCGAACGACGCCCGGACCTCGGCCTCGGCTTCGTCACGGCCAACCCAGTTGGCGCCCTCGACGGACTTGCCGGGCTCGAGGTCCTTGTAGACCTCGAAGAAGTGCTGGATCTCGAGACGGTCGAACTTGGCGACGTGGTCGATGTCGCGGATGTGCTCCATCCGCGGGTCCAGCGTCGGGACGCAGAGGACCTTGTCGTCGCCGCCGGCCTCGTCGGTCATCCGGAACATGCCGATCGCGCGGCACTTGATCAGACAGCCCGGGAAGGTCGGCGCCTGCAGGATGACGAGGGCGTCGAGCGGGTCGCCGTCCAGGCCGAGGGTGTTCTCGATGTAGCCGTAGTCCTCGGGGTACGCCGTGGAGGTGAACAGCATCCGGTCGAGCCGGATGCGACCGGTCTCGTGGTCGACCTCGTACTTGTTGCGCGAACCCTTGGGGATCTCCACCAGGACGTCGAACTCCACAGTGCTTCCTTCCGACTGCTGCGATTTGGGGGCTGCTGAGCGCACCGTGTGTCCCGGCGTCAAGCAACCGGACTAGTCTCCCGCACAATGCCCACGAACGACGAACCGAGGGGACGAAATATGCGCGCGCGTGAGCAAGGCCACGCTGCACGTGTGATCGGCTGGCTTCCCGAGGTCCTCATCGTCCTGCTGGTGGTCGCCGCCGGGGGCAATGCCTGGTTCCACCTCGGCCATCGTTGGTTCGGGTTGTCCCAGGCGGGATCGGTGATCGGTCCGCCGGCCGCGGCGCCGCCGAGTGCGCTGCGACTCCCGCCCGACGGCGTCGCCGCTCCCGTTGCCGGTTCCTCACCCGGCGGAGCGATCAGTGCTGCGGCGGTCCGGGCTGCCCTGGCGCCGTACGTCAACGCCCCGGTGCTCGGCCCGCACGCCGACGTCTGGGTCAGCGACCTGAGCACGGGAAAGGTCGTGTACCGGCACGGGCTCACCCCGGTGACCCCTGCATCGACGATGAAGCTGCTCACCGCGACCGCTGCGCTCGAGACCCTCGGCCCGATGTCCCGTTTCCGGACGACGGTGGTCGGTGCCGGCAACCGCATCGTGCTCGTCGGTGGTGGCGACCCGCTCCTGGCCAGTACGACGGCGAAAGCACGAGGCCTGTACCCGGCACGTGCTGATCTCGCCACTCTGGCCCGGAGCACGGCCCGGGCCCTCAAGGCTGAGGGCATCCGCAAGGTGTCCCTGGGCTACGACGCGAGCGCGTTCACCGGACCGGCGGTCAACCCGCACTGGCCGGGCGGCTACATCACCGGAGATGTCGTGCCGCCCATCAGCGCGCTGTGGGCCGACGAGGGCCGGGACGCGCAAGGCCATTACGTCGGCGACCCCGCTGCCGCCGCCGGCAGCGCGTTCGCCGCTGGCCTGCGGCGGGCCGGCATCGGGGTCAGCGGCTCGGTGACCGCCCGTAAGGCGCCAGCCACGGCCGCCGAGCTGGCTGCGGTCGACAGTGCGCCGCTCGGCGAGATCGTCCAGCACACCCTCGCGGTCAGCGACAACGACGCCGCCGAGGTCATCCTGCGTCAGGTCGGCGCCAAGGTTTCCGGAAACCCCTCCTTCGTCGGCGGGGCGGCTGCCGTGCGCACGGTGCTCTCCGGTCTCGGGGCTCACGTCACCGGCTCCACCCAGTACGACGGCAGTGGCCTGTCCCGCGACGACCGGCTCACGCCGCAGCTGCTCCTCGACGTCCTCGCGCTGGTGACCTCGTCGGCACACCCCCAGTTGCGCGAAGTCCTCACCGGCCTGCCGGTCGCCGGCTTCACGGGGTCGCTGCAGAACCGGTTCGACAAGGGTCCGGCCGCGGCGAGAGGACGGGTTCGAGCCAAGACCGGGACGCTGACCGGCGTCCATGGACTCGCCGGACTGGCCAGTGACGTGCACGGCAACCTGATGCTGTTCGTGATGGTGACCGATCGGGTCCCGGGGCCGGATCAGCTCCTGGCCCAGCACGACCTTGACCTGATGGCCGGCGCCCTCGGTGCCTGTTCCTGCGGCACCTCCTCGTAGGGTCTTCCCATGACCGACTCCTCGATGATCGACTGGGACCTCGCAGTCCGGGTCGGATCGCGCCTGGCTGGCGACGGGCCCGTGGTGACCCGTGCCGAGGCGACCGGGGTCGTCGCGGAGCTTCGCGCCGGCGCCGAGAAGTCCACGCCGCTGGTCCGTGAGTTCACCGGGCTGTTCGCCGAAGCCCGCACCGCTCCGGTGCTGGTGGTCGACCGGCCTGGCTGGATCCAGGCCAACGCTGACGGCTTCTCCACGATCATCGCTCCCATCGTCGAGAAGCTGCAGTCGAAGAAGGGCCCGCCGACCGCGATGGCCGAAGCGGTCGGCTCCCGGATCACCGGCACCGAGCTCGGCCTCATGCTCGGCTTCCTCGGCAACAAGGTGCTCGGCCAGTTCGACCCGTTCCACGAGGCTCCGGGTGCGGCCGGGCGCTTGCTCCTGGTGGCGCCCAACATCGTGACCGTGGAGCGCGAGCTCGGCGTCGACGAACACGACTTCCGGCTCTGGGTCTGCCTGCATGAGGAGACCCACCGCGTGCAGTTCACGGCGGTGCCCTGGATGCGCGACCACCTGCAGGACCTGATGGGCCAGATCGTCGGCGCTGTCGAGACAGACCCGGCCGCGGTCCTCACCGAGGCCCTCTCGCGGATCGGTGGCATCGTGTCCGGAAAGACGGACGGCAGTCTGATCGACCTGTTCTCCTCGCCCGAGCAGCGCCTGGTCATCGACCAGGTCACCGGCGTGATGAGCCTGCTCGAGGGCCACGCCGACGTCGTGATGGACGGGGTCGGCCCGGAGGTGATCCCGACCGTCGAGGTGATCCGCAAGCGGTTCACGCAGCGTCGTCAGGGGATCGGCGCCCTCGACCGGCTGCTGCGCCGGCTGCTCGGCCTGGACCAGAAGATGGCCCAGTACCGCGACGGAGCCGTCTTCGTCCGCGCCGCGGTCGACGCGGTCGGGATGGAGGGCTTCAACGCTGTCTGGGCCGAGGCCGCCAACCTGCCGACGAAGACTGAGATCCACGATCCCGACGCGTGGCTGAAGCGCGTCCACGGCTGATGAGCCTCGACCCGGCGCTGGCTGCTGTTCGGCGGGCGGTACGGCGCGAGGTCGGCGGGGTCGGGACCGTCATGGTCGCCTGCTCCGGCGGTGCGGACTCGCTGGCGCTGCTCGCCGCAGCCGTCTTCGAGGGCGACAAGGCAGGTACGCGGGTGATCGGTGCGGTGATCGACCACGGGCTGCAGCAAGGCTCGGCCGAGCACACCGCAGCGGTCGTCGACCAGATGGCTGCACTGGGCGCCGACGAGACAGCGACGATCCGGGTCACCGTTGACCCGGGACCGGCCGGGATCGAGGCCGGCGCCCGGGAAGCCCGGTACGTCGCGCTCTCGCAGCTCGCAGCCCACCTCGACTCCGACGTCGTGCTCCTTGGGCACACCCTCGACGACCAGGCCGAGACCGTCCTGCTCGGTCTCGCTCGCGGATCGGGCGGCCGATCTCTGCAGGGCATGCGGCCGTCGTTCGAGCAGGACGGCGTGAGGTTTGCTCGTCCGCTGCTCGCGATCACTCGAGCCGAGACCGAGAGTGCGTGTCGCGCCGACGACATCAGCTGGTGGGAGGACCCGCACAACGCAGACCCGGGCTTCCTGCGATCGAGGGTCAGGCACGTCGTGATGCCGATGCTGGAGGCCGAGTTGGGTCCCCGGGTCGCCGAGGCCTTGGCGCGGACGGCCGACCAGCTGCGCGATGACATGGCCTTCATTGAGACGCAGGCGGAGCAGGCCCTCGAGGGCGTGGTGATCGACGGAGGTATCGACCTGGGCAGGCTGGCCTCGGCACCCGCCGTCGCGACGCGCGGCCTCCGGATGGCGGCCATCCGGGCAGGAGCAATCCCTTCAGAACTGACCTACGCGCACATCCAGGCAATCCTGGACGCCGGTCCCGGCAAGGAGATCCAGCTCCCCGGTCACATCACCGCCGTCCGGCAGGGCGGACGGCTCCTGTTCAAGCCGACCCAGAAATAGTTCGAGAACTTTCTGGCGAAAGGCCCTGTTTGAGGGCTTTTCTGTCGGTGGGGGTTCCTAAAGTTTTTGCATGACCTCGACCACCAGCCTCGCGTCCTCGCAGGTGCTGGCGGCTGCGAGGAGGTTCCGGGCCGAGGCGGATGCAGCTGAGGTCGGCCTGTTCGCGCAGGCGTTGGTGTGGGCTCGGCTGCATGTTGTGACGGACCCGGAGGAGGCGGCGACCTGGGCAGACAGCCCAGTGCTGCTGGCTGGTGATGGCGCTCCGATGGTCAGCGAGTTCTGTGTCTCCGAGTTCGCGGCCGTGTTGGGCATGTCGCGCGAGTCCGGACGGTTTCTGTTGGCTCACGCCCTGGAGATCGCCTACCGGCTTCCGAAGATCTGGGTGCGGGTCCAGAGCGGGGAGCTCCAGGTCTGGCGGGCTCGGCGGATCGCGGAGAAGACCCTGCACCTGAGCCTTGAGGCGGCTGGGTTCGTGGATGACCAGATCGCCGGGTTCGCTCACCGGATCGGTCCGGCGGCGACCGAGCGGCTCGTCGACGAAGCGGTCGCGCGGTTCATGCCCCAGGAGGCCGCCAAGATCGCTGCAGCGGCCGCGGATGGCAGGTTCGTGACGATCGACCACACCCAGCAGTCCTTCGCCGGGACCTCGCTGATCCGCGGCGAGCTCGACCTGGCCGACGCGACTGACCTTGACCAAGCCTTGATCCGAGGTGCCGAGACCCTGAAAGCGGTCGGCTCCACTGACTCCCTCGACGCGCGCCGCGCGACGGCTTTGGGTGCGCTGGCCCGTGGCCAGGACGGTCTCAACCTGGAGACGGCCCGCTCGGTGACCCTGTTCGTCCACCTCGCCCCAGATGCGCACCACACCGGCTTCGCGACGGTGGAGAACAAGGGACCGAACCTGGTCACCCTCGAGCAGGTCAAGACCTGGGCCGTTGGCGGCAACCTGGTGATCCGTCCGGTCATCGACCTCAACAAGCCGATCACCAGCATTGGCTACCAACCCTCCGCGACCCTGCGCGACCAGGTGATCCTGCGCGACCAGACCTGCGTGTTCGCCTACTGCAACCGGTCAGCACGCTCAGCCGATCTCGACCACATCGAGCCCTACGACCCCGACGGGCCACCCGACCAGACAACGACCGCCAACCTCGGTTCCCTGTGCCGGCCCCACCACCGCCTCAAGACCTTCGGCGGCTGGAGCTACACGATGATCGAACCCGGCACCTACCTCTGGATCAGCCCCCACGGCTACCAGTACCTCCGCGACCAAACCGGCACGACGGACCTCACCCCCAGACCCGTCGACCCACCGGGCTCTTGACCGCGTCCGAATAAATCGTGTCGTGTCGGGCAGACAGATCACTCACACTTCGTCGGTGATCAACAACGAGCGAGTGCTGGGGCGCGTTGAGGAGGACCTCGAACGCGGGCACACCCATGTCGCGATTCAGAGACTGACGACCTTGGTCCAGACGAATCCCGGCGACCTCGACATTCGGCGCCATCTCGGGGCAGTTCACTACGCGACCGGGAACTGGGTCGAAGCCGGCCGCTGGACCTACCTCGAACCGGTGCGGCGCCGTGAGGTGGTTGAGGCGTTCGAGCGTGCGCACCCAGATCCCAGATCGCGCCTGATCGCCCTTCGGTGGT
>NZ_JAOPXI010000051.1 GCF_025965215.1 Marmoricola sp. | reverse complement strand
GTCGCCGTAAGACCACCATCCCGCTGGTCTCCGAGGCGCGCGTCTGGACCCATGGGACGTTCCTGGGGGCGACGCTGTCCAGCGAGACCACTGCTGCAGCGGTCGGCCAGGTCGGGGTCGTGCGCCGCGACCCGATGGCGATGATCCCGTTCATCGGCTACAACGCGGGTGACTACTTCAGTCACTGGATCGACATGGGCAAGAACAACGACGCGTCCAAGATGCCCAGGATCTTCTACGTGAACTGGTTCCGTCTCGACGAGAACGGCACCTTCCTGTGGCCGGGCTTCGGCGAGAACAGCCGCGTCCTGAAGTGGATCATCGAGCGTATCGACGGTCAGGCTGCGGCGGTCGAGACCCCGATCGGTCACGTGCCCGCACCGGGCTCCTTCGACATCGACGGGCTGGACATGACCGAGGAGCAGCTCGCCGAGGTTCTCCGGGTCGACGTCGAGGAGTGGAAGGCCGAGATCCCGCAGATCACCGAGTGGTTCGAGAAGTTCGGCGACGACCTCCCCGCCGTGCTGTGGACCGAGCTCGACGGCCTCAAAGCGCGCCTCGGCCTCTGAGCTGGCTCGTTGGTTGAGGAGGGCGTCGGGCCCGCCTCGAAACCAGGGCACCAGGTTTCGGGACGGTCGCTGCGCGACCTCCTCAACCAACGTCGCCAACCAGGGGGTCCGGGTGTCCGATATTGCAGCTTTCTGCGACCATCGGGCACATGACCGGCGATTTCGACGCCCAGCATCGCGAGCTGCTGCAGCACGAGGCCGGCGACCTCTACCAGAAGATCGTTCTGGAGGGTGCGGTCGCCAAGGACGACGCACGCATCGTCGCCGGCGGCTCCGAGCACGAGACCTTCGCCTTCCTGATCGATCTCGGACTCGTTGCCCTGGACTCCTCGACCGACACCTATCTTCCGGTCGATCCCGCGATCGTCCAGTCCCGGATCGTCGCGCCGATGGGGCAGCGAGCCGCTGAGCTGCTGGCCGAGTCGACCGGCTGGGCGACCACCTTCGCCGAACTCGGCCTCGCCTACCGCCGTACGGCGCCTGCGGACCTCTCGATCGTCGAGCTGCGCGGACTGCCGAACATCAACAGGTTCCTGACAGCGGCCGTCGGCGATGCCGAGCACGAGCTCCTCACCGCCCAGCCCGACGGCGCCCGTTCGGCCGCGATCTTGGAGGAGGCGATCGAGCGTGACACCCGCGCGCTGGCCCGCGGCGTGAAGATGCGCACGCTCTACCAGCACTCCGCGCGCCGCAGCGTGGCAACCCGTGAGTACGTCGACCAGGTCGTCAAGGCCGGCGGCGAGGTACGCACCCTCGACGAGTTCTTCAACCGGTTGATCGTCGTCGACCGGCGCCTGGCGATCGTTCCCGGCGCCGAAGGCGCCCACGTGGCGATCGTGGTCCACGATCCGAGCCTGGTGGCCTACATCGTCGACATCTTCGAGCGCTTCTGGGAGCGGGCGCGCGTCTTCACCGACCGTGAGTCGGCGACCGAGCGCGAGATCGCCGACGACGTCCACAACATGACGGTTCGCATGCTCGTCGAGGGCCACAGCGACAACGCGTCAGCCAAGCGGGTCGGCGTCAGCACCCGCACCTACGCCGGCTACATCGCGTCGCTCAAGGTCGAGTACGGCGTGGAGACCCGCTTCCAGCTCGGCTACGCGATCGCCCAGCAGGAGATTCGCGACAAGGCGCGGGACCGGGCAGCCGGAGGAGCCGGGTCAGACACCTGAGTCCGGACATGACAAGAGCGGAGAGTGGGGGATCTCTCCGCTCTTGGTCACGAGACGGTCCTCAGGTGGAGCGACGGCGTCTGGGGGGGTGACGGTGCGTCCTCGTCTCGAGTCTGTGAAGTTCTGAGTCCTCTGGGTTCTTACGGGCCCCACCCGGTGTCCATCGGGGTGACGATGACGATCTGATGGCTGTGAACGGGTGCTGCGTCGGCCGGGCTGACGGCACCCGCGAAGACTCCTGTTGCGATGATCGTGGCCGCGGCGACGCGGACCAACTGCTTGAAACTCCTCATCGTGGTGCCCTCCCAGTGTTCCGGTCGCTCAGGGGATGCAACCGGATGTACCTATCCTTACCGAGTACCCGGAGGCGGGCTAGTAGACCAGTTACCTCATGAATGTGCAGTGCACCTTCCTGCAGGTTCATGCAACGCGGCCGGCTTCGACGAGCCGTACTCCCCGTGCATGGGCAAGCCCCGCCCGGTACACCGGGCGGGGCTTCGCTCTGGGCGGAGGCGGGGGGATTTGAACCCCCGACAGGGATTAACCTGAACCCGCTTAGCAGGCGGGCGCCATAAACCGGGCTAGGCGACGCCTCCCAGACAGCGAGAGACAGGCTACCCACCCGGTGACCGGTCCGGGAAATCGGCCCCCGCCGAGTCCGCAGCCGGCCGGGCTCAGGCCTGGCGTCGACCGTGGGCGACGTCGAGACGCCCCTTGAGCTCGTCGACGAACTCCTCGCGGTCGCCCTCGATCAGGTTCACCGGGATGGTCGTCGTACGTCCGTCCCGCAGCCGCAGGACCACGCACTCCTCGCCGCCCACGAACGACGTGGCGAGGTCTTCGACCTCGGTCCAGCGGGCCTGTCTCGCGCCCGCTCCCCGGACTAAACGGACCTGGTAGCCGGTCTCGTCGATCCGTACGACGAACCAGCGACGGGCCAGCAGGAACCCGAGGCCGAAGATCGAGACCACCACCAGGATCACCAGCACGCTGATCACGTCACCGGGCAGGTTGAAGGTGAAGGTGAGGATCGTGACGGCCAGCAACGAGACGCCGACGACGGCCAGGAACCCACCCATCAGCCGCGCGCGCAACTGGGGAGCGAGGCCGTAGTCGCGCTCTGCTGTCGTCGTCACCAGGCAATTACAGCGGTCGCCCGGCCCGGGTCCTGAGGCGGGGTCGGGCCGTGGTCCCGAATGTCCGCACAGCCCTTGTGCAGACATGTGTCGTGGGTCACACTCAAGGCTCCATCTGTGCACGACCAACCTTCGTGGAGGTGGTGGCTCATGACACTCGAGTCAGCAATCTCGGACCTGAAGCAGACCCTCAGCGCGACGAGAACGGCCGCCAACTGGCGGATGATGACGCGCCAGCAGCTGGCCCTCGTCCGCGAAGCCCTCAGCGACGAGCGGTTCGCGAGCTGGGACGGATGGCTCGCCGCCCGCAGCGGCGCGAGCGATCGCGAGCGGATGCAGCTGCTCGGACGGATCACGTCGTTGGCCAACGGACTTCGCGACCGCGTCGACACCGATCGCGTGGCGATCGAGGTACGCCGGTTGCTCAACGATGTCGAGCACTACCGGCAGAGGATGCATGACCTCGTCTACGACTCGGTCTCGATGGAGATCGGCGGCTCGGAGTAGTACTCAGCGACGAAGGGCGCGCCCGTACCGCCGGGTGACGTGATGCTGGAGCAACCTGCCCACCGGGCCGAGGACCCGGGCCAATAGCGAGCCCGGCTTCGAGAACGCGCGCACGTGCAGCCGGACGACGCCTGCCTCATCCCGCTCGACCACGAACAGCTCCTCGCCACACTCGGGGTGCCCGGGCAGGGTGCCGTACACGAATCCTCGGCGGTCACCCTCGTCCACGACCGCCACCACCCGGACGGGGGCACGGACGAACACCGGGCCGAACCGGACCCGCAGGACCGCCACTCCACCGGTCTCGACCTGGTCGGATGAGGCTGCCACCGCGAGCCCCGACCGGCGTTGCAAGCCCCAGCGCATCAGCTCGGCAGACGCCTCGTCGAACACCGCCCGGCCCTGGCCGATCTCGAAGCGTTCGTCGAGGTGGTGGTAGCCGCTCGGGAGGTCCTCGAGGGTCGCGCCGAGCTCGGCGTAGGTGACGCCGGCATCGCGGAGCCGGTCGGCTTCGAACGGACGCAGGCGGTTGCCAGTCACTGGAAAGTCACCGCGTCGGCACTGCTCCTCGGTTCGAGCCTGCCGGGATCGACGACCGGGACTGCGGCCATCGGGACTACGGCGCAGAGGGGGAGGGATTCGAACCCCCGGTAGGTTTCCCTACGATCGCTTTCAAGGCGATTCCGATCGGCCACTCCGGCACCCCTCCTCGCGGCCGGCGAACCCCGGGGATCACCGACCAACAGTGGGTGAGTCTAGTGGGACAGCACGACGAGGACGTCGCCCTCCTGGATCACGTCGCCGGGTACGACTCGCACCTCGACGACGGTCCCGGCGGAGTCGGCCAGGACCGGGATCTCCATCTTCATCGATTCGAGGAGCATCACGGTGTCGCCGACAGCAATGCTGTCCCCGGCGCTGACCGGCACGGACAGGACGCTCGCGACCATCTCGGCGAGGACCTCTGAGTTCGGCGTACCGGGCATGCGCGTGACGCTACCCCGGCGCCGGTGTTACTCGCGCGTTCGTGACCCCGGCGGTCCCGGTGCCGTCAGTGCAGCGGGCTGAGACGCCCCGGCTCCGGGCGGTGCGCCTCGGCCTCCTCGTCACGGCGGGCACGTCGACCGTGGGTTCCGGTGAAGGACTGTTCGATACGGATCACCAGGTACCCGATCCCAACACCGATCACCAGGCTGTAGACCGCTCCGAGCACGACGCTGCCGAAGCCGGTGTCCGCGGCAACCAGGCGGGTGGTGGTCGGTGCTGTGGCAGCGACCCCGAAAGCACTGACCCACCAGCCCTGCCGACGACGCGCCCTCATGAACACGCCCCAGAGCAGCGCCGGGTAGCCCAGCAGGGCGACGATCGGGTGGGGTACGGCACCCAGGGTCGTGCGCGTCCAGTCGCGCAGGTCGTCACCGGTGGAGACCAGGTCGCGCGAGCCCCAGTGCGCAATCGCCTGGCTGTAGGCGAGGGCGAGCGCCAGCATCACGACGGCACCGCCGGCCACGACGTACCCACGCCTGCCGAGTCCGTGCAATCCCGCACCGAGCCGGTAGACCAGCGCGAAGGCACCGAGGAGCGAGAGGCCCAGGACGACGTACCCGAACCTGTTGAGGTTGATGTCGGAGGCTGTCACGTGGCCGTACCCGACGACCCCCAGGGCACCCGTCCACGCGACGAGCGTCGCCACCACCGCTTCCCTGATCGCACGAGTGAAGGTGGCGGCAGGCACGGTCGACATCACGGCCAGAGTGGCTGCGAGGACGCCGGTCCCGATCGCTGCTCCGGCGAGCAACCGGTGCGATTCGGTGACCACGGCCGTGACGCCGAGGACGGTCGCGAGACCGGCCGCCCAGAACGGGCGCCCTCCGGTCCGCACGGCCAACGCCCCTGCCAGGGACGCGGAGACCATCACCGCACCGACGTCGCGGATCTGGTGCGCCAGACCGGGAGCCAGCCGCACGGCAGCGATTCCGGCGATGCCGGCCAGCAGCAGCACCAGCCAACCCCGCTCGTCGGTCAGCAGCGACAGCTCGTTGTCCGCTGGCGACTCCCGACGCGGCGGCGCTGGTCGTGGCTCCCGCACCTGACGCGGTGCGCGGGGTTCCCGCACCGGACTCGGCGGACGGGCCACCCGGGCACGTGGCGCGGGCTCGGGGCGAGCCGCCCGACGGCCGGCCGGGGGTGTCACCTTCGGCGGATCGGCACGCAGGGCCGGCCCCGGGGAGACCGGAGCTGGGTTCTCGGTCGTCTGGGTCAGGTCGGCGGCCGACTCGACTGCCGGCTCGACCACCGGATCAGACCGCGACGGCGCCGCTGGGGCGCGGGCGGGGCGTGCGGGCGGACGCTCGGTGGGTGCCAGGACCGGGAAGTGTGCCGGGTTCGGAGCACGCGAGGCAGGACGGGCAGCAGGACGGGCGTGGGTGGGAGCCGGGGTCGAGCCGGATGTTCGGCCCGACTTCTCCGGTACCGCGCGGCGCCGCCCCGGGGCACGGTCAGGATCGGACACCCGCCCCACCTTCACTGGAAATGCACTGGACCCCGAAGGATATCAACGTTCACATCCGTCGATTTGCGAGCGACGGGTTCCGCTCACGGGCAGCCTCGACGGTCCCGAGATCGAGGTCGGCGGTGAGCCAGGCCTCCCCGTCGTGCGCCTCGGCGACCACGTCGCCGGTCGGTGCCACCACCATCGAGTGACCGCAGTAGCGCGGGCCAGGCTGCGCCGCAGCCACCACCCAGCACACGTTCTCGATCGCACGGGCACGCAGCAGCGTCTCCCACTGGGCCACCTTGCCGGGACCGGCGGCCCAGGCTGCCGGGAGGACCAGCACGTCGGCGCCGGCCTCGGACAGGGCCCGGCCGAGTTCGGGGAACCGCAGGTCGTAGCAGGTCATCAGCCCGAACCGCAGGCCGCCGATCTCACACACGGTCGGCGCCGTGGGCCCTGGAGTGACGATGTCGGACTCCCGCTGACCGAACGAGTCGTAGAGATGGATCTTCCGGTACGCCGCCACCGGGCCCGCCCCGGCCAGGACCAGGGTGTTGTAGGGCCGGTCGGGGTCCGCGGACGTCTCGAACATTCCGGCGAGCACGGCCGTGCCGTGCCTGAGGGCGAGAGCCTCGAGGGCTTCGACGAACGGACCGTCGAGCGGTTCGGCGTACGGAGCCAGCGGGGAGCCGGGAACCCCGAAGTCGCGTGCGAACGCCTCGGGCAGAACGACCAGGCCGGTGCCCTCGGCGACCTCGATCCGCGACAACGCGTCCCTGTTCTCAGCGGGGTCGAGTGCAGACGCGTGCTGCCACAGCGCCACTCGCACGTCTCCGCCCATGGCGCAAGCGTGCCAGCCGGCGGCCCGGCGAACAACGCGAACACCCGGCGCCCGGCGCTTGGTCGTCGATCGGTGCCAGACTGCAAGCCATGGAAAGCGACGCGATCGGTGCCGTTGTCCTCACCGGGGGCAGCGGCGTGCGGCTCGACGGAGCCGACAAGGCGTCGATCGAGCTCGGTGGCCTGACCCTCCTCGAGCACACGCTCGGTGCCTTGCTCGACATCAACGAGGTGGTCGTGGTCGGCGACCCGGTTCCCACGACCCGTCCGGTCACCTTCACCCGCGAGGACCCGAGCGGTGGCGGTCCAGCCGCGGGGTTGCTCGAGGGCCTGCGCTGCTTCGCCCGCAGACCGGCCTGGGTGGTCGCCCTGGCGGTCGACATGCCGCTGGTCACCAGCGCCACGATCCGCCGGCTCACCGAGGCCGTCGAGCACGACGGTGCCGTCCTGATCGACGGCGGCGGCAAGCTCCAGTACCTGTGCGCGCTGTACTCGGTGGCTGCCCTGGATCGTTCGCGGCCGCCGTACGAACAGGAGCACGGACTCTCGATGCGCGATCTCGTCGGGGGACTCGGACTTGTGCACGTCCAGGCGTTCGGACCGGAGACCCGGGACGTCGACACCTGGGCCGACCTGCGCGACCTGCGCGAGACGTTCGGGGACTGATCAGCCGCCGACTGTCCGAGGTACGAACCGAACCCCGGATGCCTCTTGCACAGGTCGCGAGGTTGAGTGATCGTGAGGGGGTGAACCTGCACGACTGGATTGACGAGCTCTGTGACGCGCTCGACGTCGAGGTGGACCTGGACGAGGCGCTGATCCGTGACGTCGCTCGAGACGCTGCCACCTACGTGGATCTGTCGGCCTCGCCCCTGACCGCGTTCCTGCTCGGGTACGCCGCCGCCGCATCGAACGGCGACCCGGACGAGATGGAGCGGTTGGCGGCCATCGCCATGGGCCTGGCCCAGCGCTGGGACAAGACGCCGACCGACCTGGCCCACGAGGACGACGATCCCGAGATCGAGGAAGAGCTGGAGTCGGTCGACGCCTGACGCCGCGCACCGGTCATCGAGCTTGACGAGATGTACCGCGTGGCGCTCTAGCCTGTACTCATGCGTGCTGTCGTCGTGCCCACACCGGGCGGTCCCGAGTCCCTGGTCCTGGCAGACCTTCCAGATCCTGAGCCCGGCCCCGACGAGGTCGTCATCGATGTCGTCGCGAGTGCGGTCAACCGTGCCGACACGTTGCAGCGGATGGGCTTCTACCCGCCGCCTCCCGGAGCCAGCGATGTCCTCGGGCTCGAGTGCTCGGGACGGATCCGTTCCGTCGGCCCGGGGGTAGCCGGTTGGGCGGTTGGCGACGAGGTGTGCGCCCTGCTCGCCGGCGGCGGGTACGCCGAGCAGGTCGTCGTACCGGCAGGTCAGCTGATGCCGATCCCGGCGGGCGTCGCGCTCGACCACGCCGCTGCGCTGCCGGAGGTGGCCTGCACCGTCTGGGCCAACGTGTTCATGGCCGCCGGACTGGCACCGGGCGATACCTTCCTGGTGCACGGTGGTGCCGGCGGGATCGGGACCTTCGCCATCCAGCTCGCCAGCACCCTGGGTGCCCGGGTCTTCGCGACCGCCGGATCGAGCGACAAGCAGGAGCTCTGCCTCCGGCTCGGCGCCGAGCGGGCGATCAACTACCGCGACGAGGACTTCGCCGAGATCCTGACCACCGTCGGCGGTGCCGACGTGATCCTGGACAACATGGGCGCGAAGTACCTCGCGCAGAACGTGACGGCATTGGCAGCAGAGGGCCGGCTCGTCATCATCGGCATGCAGGGCGGGACCCGAGCCGAGCTGGACATCGCCGCCCTGATGGCCAAGCGGGCCGCCGTCATCTCCACCTCCCTGCGGGCTCGACCCACGGCTCAGAAAGCGGCCATCTGCGCTGCCGTCGTCGAGCACGTCTGGCCGCTCGTCGCCGACGGCAAGGTCCGTGCGGTGGTCGCGGAGGAGTTCGCCCTGGCCGACGCGGCCGCGGCACACGCGTTGATGGAATCGGGCGAGCACACCGGCAAGATCCTGCTGCGCGTGTGACCCCGATAGGCTTCAGACATGTCGAGCCAGCAGCCCGAGGACCAGGACCCGCGCGTCATGATCATCGACCCTCAGGGGGTGCCTGCCGGCGCCTCCGTGGTCGAACCCGCCGGCGACGGTGACGAGGAAGTCACCGAGCTGGTCGAGGAGCCGGCCAAGGTGATGCGGATCGGCAGCATGATCCGGATGCTGCTCGAAGAGGTGAAGGCTGCCCCGGTCGACGAGGCCGGACGCACCCGCCTCGCCAGCGTGCTGGCCACCTCGATCGAGGAGCTCAAGGGAGGCTTGGCACCCGAGCTCGGCGACGAGCTCGACCGGCTCATCGACCCGTTCAGCGATGCCACCCCGTCCGAGTCCGAGCTCCGCATCGCGCAGGCCCAGCTCGTCGGCTGGCTCGAAGGCCTCTTCCACGGCATCCAGACGGCGATCTACGCCCAGCAGATGGCAGCCCGCGCCCAGCTCGAGCAGATCCGCCGCGCGCTGCCAGGCGCGATGCCGGCCGGCAACGCGCAGCCCGGGATGGACGCCGCGTCGGAGAACAGCTCCGGCGGGATGTACCTCTAGGCCGTATCTGGCAACCCACTCACGGCCTAAACCGTGAGCCTGCGGCGCGACCAGGTCAGGGCGCCGGTCACTGCGGCTCCGATCACGAGCACACCGGTGATCCACGCCCAGCGATGTCCGCTGCCGTGGCCGCTGACCACCGCGACCGGTTCCGGGATCGGTCTGCCCGGTGGCCCGGTGGCGGCCCGGACCTGGGCGGCGAGCGCGGCGGCGTACGGAGCCGAACCGCCACACGAGGTCACCTGCATGACGCCGGGGTGGATCCCGGTCACGAAGAACACGTAGCGCTCGTTCGTCGCCAGGTCCCCCAGGCCGCAGGTGGCCGCGTTCGCCGGGCTGAGCAGCTTCTCCCGTACTCCGGCGCGGCCCTTGAAGACGTCCTCGACCTGGACGCCGTACGTCGTGGTGAGTCCGTTCGACGACGTCCATTCCAGGGTGCCGTCCAGGATCGTCTCGGCACGTTTGACGTGATCGGCCGTCGTACCGGAGACACAGCTGCAGGCCCACGACGGCCCGGGGGAGAGCACCAGCATCCCGGCGGTGACGGCCAGGACGAGCACCAGTCGCTTCATCCGACCAAGCCGTCGATGGTGCGGGCCAGATCGAAGTCCTTCGCGGTCAGCCCACCCTCCGAATGCGTGCTCAGGGTGAAGGTCAGCGTGCGCCAGCGGATGTCGATGTCCGGGTGGTGATCGACCGACTCGGCCGCCCGACCGACCGTGACGACGAGGTCGAGGCCGGCCAGGAAGGAGTCGGCCTTCGTCGTACGGACGATCGCATTGCCCACGCGCGACCACGCGGGGACGCTCGCCAGTTCGTTCTCGATCTCATCGTCGTCGAGGACCGCCATGTCCTCATCTTCCTCGCGGTGCCGACGGGCTGTCGAGGAGGCGCTCGATGACCTCGGCCACACCGTCCTCGTCGTTCGTGCCCGCGATGTGGTCGGCCACCGCCCGCACGGTGGGATGAGCGTTCGCCATCGCGTACGACGTCCCGGCCCAGGCCAGCATGGCCAGGTCGTTCGGCATGTCCCCGAACGCCACCACCTCGGCCGCGGTGATGCCCCGCTCGCTGCAGAAGAGCTCGAGGGTGGAGGCCTTGGTGACGCCGTACGCACTCATTTCCAGCAGGGTCGTCGTCGAGGACCAGGTGACCTCGACGAGGTCGCCGACGAGCCCGCGTGCGGTGTCCCAGAACTCCTGCGCCGCGAGCTCCTCGTGTCGCGCCAGGATCTTCAGCGCCGGCATCGCGAAGATCTCCTCCAGCGACCCACGCACGCTTCCGGGAGGCAACGGATACCGCTCCAGGAACCCGGTCTCGACCGCGATCCCTGCGCTGGTCTCGACCGCGTAGGCCGTCCCCGGTACGGCGTCCCGCAGCCGCCGCGCGACCTCGAGTCCGGTCCCGGGGTCGATCGGTCGCTGCAGGTGCACCTGCGACCGGGCCACGTCCCAGACCAGGGCGCCGTTGGAGACGATCGCGAAGCCGTGACCGCCGACGTGGGCGAAGACGTCCTCGGCCCAGCGCAACGGTCGACCCGTCACGAAGACGACGTCCACCCCGGCGTCCTCCGCAGCCTTGAGGGCCGCCCTGGTTCGCAGCGTGAGGGAGCCGTCGGAGTGGACCAGGGTGCCGTCGAGATCGGTGGCGACGAGCCGCACCGGTACGCCCGTCCTGTCCGCACTGTCCACGCCACCGACCCTAGTCAGGTGACGCAGGGGGTCGTTCCGGCTATGCTCGTTATCAACCTATTGGTTGACAACGGAGGAACCATGACCGGAGCCGCCCAGGACCATCGCGACGTGGCCGGACAGTTCGCCGACTTCACCCGCGGCGTCGAGGACTGGGACGCACCGGCACCGGTGGCCGGCTGGCGGGCGCGCGATGTCGTCGGGCACCTCGTTGAGTGGTTCCCGGCGTTCCTGGAGTCCGGCACCGGCATCGCCCTCCCGACCGGTCCGTCCGTGACCAGCGACCCCGTCGGCGCGTGGGCGCACCACGCCGCTGAGGTCCAGTCCGTGCTCGATGATCCAGCGATGTCGTCGAGGACGCTCACCAACCCGCACCTCGGCAGCATGCCCCTGGAGCAGGCGATCGCCACCATCTACACCGGTGATGTCTTCCTGCACACCTGGGACCTGGCCCGTGCCACCGGCCAGCCGGTCGCACTGGACCCGGAGCGGTGCAGCGCGATGCTGGCCGGCATGGAGCAAATGGACGAGATCCTGCGCTCCAGCGGTCAGTACGGTCCGAAGGTGGCGGTGCCTGACGATGCCGACCCGCAGACGCGGCTGATGGGTTTCATCGGTCGGGATCCGCTGGCCTGGCAGTGATCAACCGGCTGGGACCGGACGCACCATCACCAGGTTGCCGTCCTCGTCCGAGCCGCGCAACGTGGTGAACCCGCACTTGGCGAGCACCCGGACGCTCGCCTTGTTCTCGGGAAGGACGCTGGCCCGCACCCGGACATCGAGCGCGTCGGTCTGGACGAGCAACCCCTGCAGGGCCTCGGTGGCGGCGCCGTGGCCACGCGCGTCCTCGACCAGTCCGTAGCCGACCTCGACCTCCGCCGCGCCGTCGTCCGCGGGGTCCGGCGGGCCGAAGAAGCCGATCCCGCCCACGACAAGGCCGTCGAAGGCGCGCACGATGTGCCGAGGTCCCCAGGTGCTGCCGTCGTCGCGCACCATCGAGGCGGCATCGAGGTCGTCCTGGCGCGGGTACGCCGGGTGGAAGCTCGGCGAGCGGTGACCGGCGAGCATGCCGCGCGCTTCGGCGTACGTGACGAGCTCGAGGCGCAGGCGCACCGTCGAGATCTCAGCCGGGAGGTCGGACACGGGGAGCTCGGTCACGGGAACCACGTCCGCAGCTCGGTCGCGGCGCCGTCCTCCTGCACCGTCCCGGTGACGTGGTCGGCGGCATCGCGCACGACCTGCGGGCCCTGCCCCATGGCGACACCGCGATGCGCCCAGGTGAGCATCTCGATGTCGTTGCGCCCGTCGCCGATGGCGAGCACGCCGGCCGCGTCCACCCCGAGGTCCCGGCAGACCCACTCCAGGCCGCTGGCCTTGCTCACGCCCTCGGGCGCGAGGTCGAGCCAGGCTGTCCAGCCGATGAAGTAGTTCGTCCCGTGCAGGCCGAGCTCGCGCGCCAGGTTGACGAAGTCCTCCGACGTCGAGTCGGGGTCGCGGATGATCACCCGGCTCACGTCGGTCGAGATCATCTCGTCGATGTCGCAGATGATCATCTCGCCGTCGAGCTCGCCCGGAGGGAACAACCGGTTCACCCGGTACCCGATGCCGTGCTCCTCGACCGCGACGGCCGCACCCGGGACGTGGCCGAGCACGGTGCGCACGGCCTCGCTGGCATCGAAGGTCACCTCGTGGACGACCTCGGTCGGCGCGTGCCGGAAGACGACCGACCCGTTCGAGGCGACGATGTGCAACCGCTGCCCGGTGAGCTCAGCGACCAGTGCCGTCAGCCCGAGGCGGTCCGCCACCCCGGCCATGCTCAGCGGCGCGCGCCCCGAGGCCAGGACCACATGGGCACCGGCACGGGCCGCGTCGAGGACAGCGTCGGCGACCGGCGCGGTGACGTGCTCGGTGCTGAACCCGTGCTCGAAGTCCGGGATCAGCAGGGTGCCGTCGATGTCGAGTGCGACGAGCTTCGGCGTCCAGGTCATGGGGTCGCGGGGGCGAGTGGTTCCAGGACCTCGCGTCCCAGCCACTTCTGCAGGGCCGGCGGAACCCGGACCGAGCCGTCGGCCTGCTGGTGGGTCTCGAGGATCGCGACGATCGTGCGGGTCATCGCGCACAGCGTCCCGTTGAGCGTCGAGATCGGCCTCACCTCACCCGAGAAGCGGCCGCGGGTGTCGAGACGCCGGGTCTGGAACTCGGTGCAGTTCGAGGTCGACGTCAGCTCGCGGTACTTGCCCTGGGTCGGGATCCACGCCTCGCAGTCGAACTTGCGGATCGCCGAGAGACCGAGGTCGCCGGCAGCCACGTCGATGACCCGGTAGGCGAGCTCGAGCTTGTCCAGGAAGGCCTTCTCCCAGCCGAGCAGGCGCTGGTGCTCGGCGTACGAGTCCTCGGTGGTGGTGTAGACGAACATCTCCACCTTGTCGAACCAGTGCACCCGGATGATGCCCCGAGTGTCCTTGCCGTACGAGCCGGCCTCCCGGCGGAAGCAGGACGAGAACCCCGCGTAGCGCAAGGGCAAGGTCTCGAGGATCTCATCGGAGTGGTAGCCGGCCAGCGCCACCTCGGACGTGCCGACCAGGTACAGCTCGTCGTCGGCCAGCTTGTAGACCTCGGCCGCGTGCGCCCCGAGAAAGCCGGTGCCCTCCATGATCTCGGGACGGACCAACGCCGGCGCGATGACCGGCGTGAAGCCGGACGCGCTCGCCTGCTCCATGGCCAGGTTCACCAGGGCGAGCTCGAGCTGTGCGCCGACCCCGGTCAGGAAGTAGAAGCGGGATCCGGACACCTTTGCGCCGCGGTCGGTGTCGAT
>NZ_JAOPXI010000190.1 GCF_025965215.1 Marmoricola sp. | reverse complement strand
GGTAATGGTGGATTCAAGCGCATCATGCGCGTCGCCGCCATTGTCGATGATGATGTCTTCAAGGCCATGAATAATATAGGTATCGCTGCCGGTGCCGCCGCTTAGCGTGTTGACGGCGTCATTGCCTTCCATCGTGTTGTTGAGTGCGTTGCCAATCGCGCTGATCGGATCATGGGCGACGAGGCGGATGACCTCGATATTCGCGCCGTCGGTCGACATATCGAAGTCGACGTAGGACAAAATGCGATCAGCCTCCCCGGATGTCGGCGTCGAATCCTCGACGAGCGTTTCAAAGCCGTTGATGACGACATAAGTATCGCTCTGGTCGCCGCCTTCCATGTAGTCGACCCCGCCGCCGCCGGCCCAGAGGGCATCGCGCCCATCGTCGCCGATAAGAACGTCATTTCCCTGCAGCGCCTGCATCCAGTCGTTGCCGCCAAGGCCTTCCATGGTATCGTCGCCGGTGGTCCCGATAAGGGTTTGGTCATTGCCGCCGGTGCCAACGATTGTCGCCATGAAAGCTCCTTAAATATATCGACAGGTTCAAAATTGTCAGTGCTTGAAGGATAGCAAGCGAATGCGAAAAAAAGGATTAATTTTCTGGCCTTGATTTGGCGCGGCGCCGCCTTATGGCAAGCGCATTTAGGCGGCGCTTTTGTGACGCCGGATGACATCGAGGAAAGCGCGGCCGTAACGCTCGGCCTTTTTCTCGCCCATGCCGTTAATGTCGAGCAGGGCTGTCGGGCTGTCGGGCTTGAAAATAGCCATTTCGCGCAAGGTCTTATCGTGAAAAATAACGTAAGGCGGCACGTTCTGGGCCTTGGCCAGCTCCATGCGGGCGGCCTTGAGCGCGGCGAATAGCGCAGCATCGCCCTCCTGCTCGTAAAATTCTTCCGCCGCGCGCTGCAGGGAGGTTTTGACGCGCTTCTTTTTGCCCTCAAACCCGCGCAATTGCAGGGTTTTCTTTTCCTTCAGGAAAGCCTGCCCTGCATTGGTGAGCCGCAGGCCGCCATGCTCCGCCGTATCAACGCCGACAAGGTTGAGGGCGACGAGCTGGCGGTAAATGCTCTGCCATTCAGGCTTGGAGGTATCCTTGCCGATGCCGAAAACGCCCAGTTGGTCGTGCTGGAACTGCCTGATGCGCGCATCCCCCTTGCCCATGAGCACATCGACAAGGTAGCTGACGCCAAAGCGCTGGCCCGTGCGGTAGACGGCCGACTGCGCCTTCTGCGCGGCAAGCGTGCCGTCGAAAGTCTCCGGCGGATTAAGGCAGGTATCGCAATTGCCGCAGGGTTTTCCGGCATCGCCGAAATACTCGAGAATGATCTGCCGGCGGCAGTGCGCGGCTTCGCAAAGCCCGAGCAGCGCGTTAAGCTTGCTGTGCTCAATGCGCTTTTGCGCCTCTGGCGCATTCGAGGCCTCGATGAAATTGCGCTGCATCGCGGCGTCCTGCAGGCCGTAGACCATGAAGGCTTTTGACGGCAGGCCGTCGCGGCCTGCCCTGCCCGTTTCCTGGTAATAGGCCTCGATATTCTTGGGGATATTCATATGCGCGACGAAGCGCACATCCGGCTTGTCGATGCCCATGCCGAAGGCGATGGTCGCGACCATGATGATTTTGTCTTCGCGCAGGAAGCGCTGCTGGTTTTTGGCGCGGACCTGCGCGTCGAGGCCGGCGTGGTAGGGCAGCGCCTTCAGCCCCTGCCCGTTCAGCCAGTCTGCCATTTCCTCAACCCCATTGCGGGAGAGGCAGTAAACGATGCCGCTTTCATCCTTGTACTCTTCCCTGATGAAAGCCAGCACCTGCTGGCGTGCGTTGTCTTTAATCGCAATCGTGTAATGAATATTGGGGCGGTCGAAGCCGGAAATAAAGCTGCGGCCATCGGCTAGGCTCAGGCAGTTGATGATGTCGCGTCGCGTCGGCGCATCGGCGGTGGCGGTGAGGGCCAAGCGCGGCACATGCGGATAGCGCTCCGCCAGCATCGAAAGCTGCGCGTAATGTGGCCGGAAGTCATGCCCCCATTGGGAGACACAATGCGCCTCGTCAATCGCAAAAAGGGCGATATGCGCGCCGTCAAGCAGGCGCAGGAAATCATCCATTAATAAGCGTTCCGGCGCGACATAGACCATGTCGATATCGCCGTTCTGGATCGCCCTCTCTGTTTCGCGCACCTGCTCCGCCGGCATGGCGGAATTGATAGCGGCGGCGCGGATGCCGAGCTGCTGCAGCGCCTCCACCTGGTCCTGCATAAGCGCAATCAGCGGGGAGACGATAACACCGACGCCGGGGCGAAGGAGGGAGGGGATCTGGTAGCAGAGCGATTTGCCGCCGCCCGTCGGCATCAGCACAAAGGCGCTGCCGCCTGCCGCCACATGGTCGATGACCGCCGCCTGCTTGTCACGGAAGGCGTCATACCCATAGGTTTTACGCAGGATCTGGAGCGCGTTGGAGGGCGCATCAGAAGGCGTTGTGGCTGGCTGTTGCAGGGGCGGCATAACCCCAGTATACTTCGGAAACCCCAGCCGGAGCAACGATTTGTCCAAACGGCTTTTGACAGCAGGCGAGATTGCGCTGGCGCGGACCATGTTCGGTGACAGCATCGATTATGCCGCCGTGCGCCTCTACAACCGCCGCATCCTGCCGCCGCTGATCCAGCACAAGCACCAGGCGGTCGCCCATGCGGATAATATTTCGTTTCCACGCTCCGCCTATAGCGACGATTTCAGCCGGGAGACGGATGCGAAGAAACAATCCGTCTTCATCCACGAGCTGACCCATGTCTGGCAGCACCAGAACGGCATCGTGTCGACGACGAAGGAAGCCATCCGCGAAACGCTGAGGCACAAGTTCAACTATGCGAAATGCTATTTATATGATTTGAACGCCGGCAAAGACCTGACCGCGTATAACTTCGAGCAGCAGGCGGCCATCGTGCAGGATTATTTCCCGCTCACTCATCACGGCACCACGCAGTCTTTCAAGAACCGCCGGCTGACGCAAGGCGATGCCGCCAGCCTGAAAAAGGCTTATGACGCCGTCCTCGGCAATTTCCTCAAAAATCCGGGCTATGCGCAGAAAACCTGCCGTAAGCCCGCGCCGCCGAAACCTTAAGGCTTCGGA
The DNA here is from genome assembly GCF_025965215.1 of Marmoricola sp. Lineage (GTDB taxonomy): Bacteria > Actinomycetota > Actinomycetes > Propionibacteriales > Nocardioidaceae > Marmoricola. The sequence goes on along the minus strand of NZ_JAOPXI010000190.1, from coordinate 1,182 downwards.
CCTGCGGCTTTCCGCCGCGCGATAATTTTGTCTTCCGCCTCGTTACGTTCCGTTTTCAGGCGCGTAACAAGCGTCGAAACGCTCGGCGTGTCATCGATATTTACGGCGCCCTGCCCTGCGGACCAGATGGTCTTCCAGGCCGCTGCCTCATTCAATATCGGCTTCAGCTTCGCCGCCGTCGCGCCTTCTTTCTTCAGCACTTCCGCATCAAAGCCCGCTTTTTCGAGGCTGGGCTTCAGGAAGTTGGCAGGCACGCCGCTGACGGCGGAGGTGTAAATAATATCCGAGGCTTTGGCATCGATAATCATCTGCTTGTATTCAGGCGGCGCCGCCGATTCCGTGGTGCAGATGAAGCGCGTGCCCATATAGGCGAAATCCGCGCCGAGGATTTCGGCCGCGAGAATATCCTTGCCCGTGGTGAGGCCGCCCGCCAGCACGACGACGCCATCGTAAAAGTCGCGGATTTCGCGCACAAGCGCCATGGGGTTCATGGTGCCGGCATGGCCACCCGCACCAGCGGACACGGCAATCACGCCGTCAACACCGGCGGCGATGGCCTTTTTGGCGTGTTCAATATTGGTGACGTCATGCAGCACGATGCCGCCGTAGCTATGGACCTTTTCGACAAGATCAGACACCGCGCCGAGGGAGGTGATGACGATTGGCACCTTGTGCTTGACGATGAGGTCGAGGTCTTCCTGCAGGCGCGGGTTTGATTTGTGCACGATGAGGTTGACGGCATAGGGCGCGATTTTATCGCCGGGATTGTTCTTTTTCAAATCCGCAAGGCCCGTTTCCATTTCCACCAGCCAGTCTTCAAAGCCTTGCGCCGTTTTCTGGTTGAGGGCCGGGAAACTGCCGACCGCGCCTTCCTTGCAGGCGGCGAGCGCCAGCTTGGGATTGGAAATCAGGAACATCGGCGCAACGATGAGCGGAATGCCCATCTGTTCTTTCAGGGAATCAGCGACGTTCTTCGGCGGTTGCGCGGTCATGTGGAAGTCTCCTTCATGCTTTTGATGTCGTGTATTTCCGCATTTATCCCGGAGAGAGTCAATTGCCTACTTGCGCCACTGCACAGCAGCGGACTGCAGCTCCGCAGAATTGGCCCCGATATGCACAATGAACTCGCCGGGCTCCCATATATATTGCAGCGCGGAATCAAAAAAATTCAGGGCATCGACC
>NZ_JAOPXI010000039.1 GCF_025965215.1 Marmoricola sp. | reverse complement strand
GTCCGCGTCGCTGAGGTCGCAGACGTAGGCGTGGGCCGTCCCGCCGGCGGACTCGATCCCGGCCCGGACCCGGTCCAGCTCCTCGCTACGGCGTGCCACCGTCAGCACGGTCGCACCGCGGGCCGCGATCGCCCTGGCCGCGGCTTCCCCGATCCCCGAGGACGCCCCGGTCACCAGCACCGTGCGGCCCTCCAACGGGCTCGGCAGGGTGCGCACGGCTCCCAGGACGTGCCGGCGCAGGAACGCGCGCGGGGTGAGCAGCACGTTCACGGCATCGACCAGGGCCGGGCCCGCTCGAGCTGCGCGGACAGCGAGAGCAGGGTGACCTCGTCCGCGATCCGGCCCACCAGCTGGACGGCGACCGGGAGCCCGTCCGCCGCGATCCCGGTCGGCACGGAGGCTGCCGGGTTGCCGGTGACGTTCCACAGGGCCGTCCAGGCGACCACCGGGCGCGAGCGGACAGCCATGGTGAGCGTGCCTCCTCGGTTGAGGGCACCGACGCGGCGGGGGCGCGGTCCGAGGGCCGGCGTCAGCAGCACGTCGATGCCCTCGCCCGCACCCGTGGACGGGGCGAAGATCCGGTTGGCCCGCTCGGAGATCCGCTCCCCCGCGGCCAGTGCCTTCTCCAGGATCCCCGGGCTGACCCAGAAGCCGAGCCGGTAGGTCTCGCGGGTGCGGGGTTCCAGACGGTCGAAGTGCTCCATCGCGTCGGCCTCGGTCCGGACGCCGCCGAGGAACTGCGGCACGAAGGCCGTCGTCGGGTCCGGGTAGGCCGGATCGACCTCACGCACGTCGTGGCCCAGGTCGGCCAGCAGCTGTGCGGTCTCCCGGACGGCGGCCGCGTGCTCGGGAGCCGGCTTGACGCCCTTGGTGACCGGCACGACCGACCAGCCGATCCGCAGCCGGCCGGGCTCGGCCCCGGCCGCTGCGACGAAGGTCGTGGCCGGCTCGACGGCGGTGAACCGGTCCCCGGCCAGGTTGCCGCGGATGACGTCGTAGACCAGGGCGGAGTCCAGCACGTTCCGGGTCAGCGGACCGTTGGTGCCCAGCGCCCACCACAGGTGCGGCATCGGGTCGCTGGTCACCCGGCCGCGGGTGGGCTTGAGGCCGTAGAGCCCGCAGTAGGCCGACGGGATCCTGATGGAGCCGCCGCCGTCCCCACCGATCGCGACCGGAACCATCCCGGCGGCGACCGCGGCCGCCGTACCGCCGCTGGAACCGCCCGGCGTGTAGCTGCGGTCCCACGGATTCCGGGTGATCCCGCCGTCGACGGACTCGGTGAACGGCCACTGGCCGAACTCGGGCATCCGGGTCTTGCCGATGATCACGGCGCCTGCGCGTCGCAGGCGCGCGACGACCTCGCTATCGCGGGCCGCCGGGGTGCTGTTGCCGCGACCTCCGAACGTCGTCACGCACCCGACGACGTCGATCTCTTCCTTGATCGCGATCGGGACGCCGTGCAGCGGTCCGGGGGGCTGTCCGGCCGCCAGGTCGGCATCGAGCCGGGCCGCGTCCGCACGGGCCTGCTCGGCCAGGACGACGGAGAACGCGTTCAGACCGGGGTTGCGCCGTTCGATCCGTTCCAGGGACGCCTCCACGGCGTCGGCCGCCGTGGCATCCCGCGAGGTGATACGGCGAACGAGGTCGCTCGCGGGCAGGTCGGCGAGGTTGACTTCGACAGGCTCAGTACGACGCATGCGCAGAACCTACCGCCTCGGTCAGGCGGTCGAGGAGAGCGAGCGGACCACACGCAGGGCGACCGAGAGCCGGGCCAGGTCAGCCTCTTCGTCCGAGCAGATCTCGGCGAGGGTCTCGGCTGCGCGGTCCACGGCAACCCGATCGGCTTCGGCCCACGCGGTGACCATCGTGTCCGCCGCGACGCCCGGCCCCGACTGGTCGAGGACCTGGCCGGTGATCTGTGCGTGCACCGCGTGCAGGTCGTCACGCAGTGCGGCCCTGGCCATCGTCTGCCAGCGATCGGTGCGCGGCAGGGCCAGGATCCTCGACACCAGGACAGGCAGGCCGAGCGCCTCGCCCACCGCGAAGTGCACCCGGGCCACCTCCAGGGGATCTGTCTGGGCACGAGCCGCAGCCTGGACGATCCCCAGCACCATGTACGCCGGCGGGCAGACGGCCACGCGGGTCGCGAGGTCGTCGGGGACACCGGCCTTGACCAGCGCGTCACGACGGGCCGCGAAAGCCGCCAGCTCTGCCCCCTGCATCAGCTGCGGCAGCGCCGCGGTGACCTGCTCGACGACCACCTCGAACTCGCCGACGACGGCCTCGCTGTCGAACGGCTGCCGCCGGTTGTTCAGCAGCCAGCGGCTAGCCCGCTCGACCAACGTGCGGACCTCGATCCGCATCCGCGTCTGGAGCCCGGCGTCGATGATGTTGTCGAAGGTCGCGATCTCGGCGTTGACCGCCCGGGCACCGAAGATCTCGCGGGCCAGGAAGTGCGCCAGGGTCAGCTCGCGCGACCCGGCTCCGGTCTCGCCGGCCAGCCGGTGGACGTAGGTCATACCAGCCTCGTTGACGAGCTGGTTGACCACCTGGGTCACCACGATGTCGGGACGCAGCGGGTGCGCGCCGATCGCTGCCCGGTACTGCTGGCGCATCTTCAGCGGGAAGTAGGAGTACAGGTCGCCGCGCAGGAACGGATCCTCGGCGATGTCGCCGGCCACCAGCTCGTCGGCCAGCACGATCTTGGTGTAGGCCATCAGCACGGCCAGCTCGGGACCGGTCAGGCCGTCGCCGCGCTCGATCCGCATCGCGACCTCACGTCGCGTCGGCAACGCCTCCAGGTCGCGGTTGAGCAGGTCGCGTCGCTCCAGCGAGCGCATCTGGTCCTCGTGGACGTGCAGCAGCGCCGGCGACTGGGCCACGGCGTTGGCCAGGGCCAGGTTCTGGGCGTCGTTGTCGGCGAGCACCAGCGCGGCCACCTCGTCGGTCATCGAGGCCAGCAGGACGTTGCGCTGCTTGGTGGTCAGGTCTCCGGCAGCGACCACCCGGTCGAGCAGGATCTTGATGTTGACCTCGTGGTCGGAGGTGTCCACCCCGGCGCTGTTGTCGATGGCATCGGTGTTGATGCGGCCGCCGGTCCCGCCGCACCCGGCCAGGGCGTACTCGATCCGGCCGCGCTGGGTGAACCCGAGGTTGCCGCCCTCACCCACGCAGCGCGCCCGCAGGTCGGCACCATCGACGCGGATCGCGTCGTTGGCCTTGTCGGCGACATCGGCGTCGGACTCCGACGCCGCCTTCACGTAGGTCCCGATACCGCCGTTCCAGAGCAGGTCCACCGGTGCCTTGAGGATCGCGTTCATCAAGGCCGCCGGTGTCAGGGCGGTGTCGGTGATCCCGAGCACCTCAGCCACCTGGGGGCTGATCGGGATCGACTTGGCACTGCGCGGGAAGACACCTCCGCCCGCCGAGATCAGGGCAGTGTCGTAGTCCCACCACGAGGACCGAGGCAGCGCGAACAGCCGCTTGCGCTCGGCGTAGGAGATCGCCGGGTCCGGGTCGGGGTCCAGGAAGATGTCGCGGTGGTCGAACGCCGCGACGAGGCGGATGTGTTCGGAGCAAAGCATCCCGTTGCCGAAGACGTCCCCGGACATGTCGCCGATCCCGACGCAGGTGAAGTGCTCGTTCTGGCAGTCGACGCCCATCTCGCGGAAGTGTCGGCGTACCGAGACCCACGCACCGCGTGCGGTGATGCCCATCGCCTTGTGGTCGTAGCCGACCGAGCCGCCGGAGGCGAACGCGTCCCCGAGCCAGAACCCGTACGACGCGGCGACCTCGTTGGCGATGTCACTGAACGTGGCCGTGCCCTTGTCGGCCGCGACGACCAGGTAGGTGTCGTCCTCGTCGTGCCGGACCACGTCCGCAGGCGGGACCACGACCTGCCCGTCACGACCTGCGACCAGGTTGTCGGTGAGGTCGAGCAGCGCCGAGATGAAGATCCGGTAGCAGGCGATGCCCTCCGCCATCCAGGCCTCGCGGTCGCCCGGGTCGGGCAACATCTTCGCGTAGAAGCCGCCCTTGGCGCCGACCGGCACGATCACGGTGTTCTTCACCATCTGCGCCTTGACCAGCCCGAGCACCTCGGAACGGAAGTCGTCACGGCGATCCGACCAGCGCAGGCCCCCCCGGGCGACCGGGCCGAAGCGCAGGTGCACGCCCTCGACCCGCGGGGAGTAGACGAAGATCTCGAAACGCGGTCGCGGCTCGGGCAGGTCCGGCATCGCCGACGGATCGAGCTTGAGGGCGAGGTAGCCGCGTTCGGCGGACGCCTGCTGGTAGAAGTTGGTCCGCAGGGTCGCGGTGATCGCGGTGAGGTACGAGCGCAGGATCCGGTCGTGGTCCAGGCTGGCCACGTCGTCCAGGGCACGGGTGATCGCCTCGCCGAGCTCGGTACAGGTCTGGTCGCGGTTCTCGACAGCTGGGTCGAAGCGTGCCTCGAAGAGGGCCACCAGGGTGCGGGTGATGTCGACGTTCTCGAGCAGCGCCGCCGAGATCGACTCCTGCGCGAACAGCGACTTCGCCTGCCGCATGTGGCGGGCATAGGCGCGCAGGACCATCGCCTGGCGCCAGGTGAGGCCGGCAGCGAGGACCAGGGCGTTGAACCCGTCACTCTCGGCCCGTCCCTCCCGGACGGCCAGGACGGTGTCGGCGAACAGGTCGCGCGCCCCGGCAGGCAGGCCACCGGCGTAGCGCAACCCGAAGTCGTAGATGTGCGACGGCCGCGGCAGGTTCTCCAGCCCGTAGGGCCGCTCGTCGACGACCTCCACGCCCATAGCCGAGAGCATCGGGAGCACTTCGCTGAGCGACAACGGCGCACCGACGCGGTAGATCTTCAACCGGGCCTCCCCCGGTCCGGCGTCCATCCGCTCGTAGAGGGACAGGGCGATCCCCTCATCCCCCTCGATCGCCTCCAGCCGGCCCAGGTCGGCCGCTCCCGTCCGCGGCGGGTAGTCCTCCTTGTAGGCCTCGGGGAAGTGGTCGACGTACCGGCGGGCCAGGCGGGTGCCGTGCTCCTCGCCGTACTCGGCCAGGACCGCGGCCAGGAAGTCGTCACGCCAGGACCGCGCGGTCTCGGCGCAGCGGCGCTCGAGATCGGCGACGTCGACCGGGCCGACCGGAGCCCCCGGCTTCGGACGGATCACGAAGTGCAGCCGTGCTGCGAACGAGTCTCCGACGTGCGCGGTGTACTCGAGCGTGTCCCCCTTGAGCTGGTCCATCAGGATCGCGGCGATCCGCTCCCGCACGGCGGTGTTGTAGCGATCGCGCGGCAGGTAGACCAGGCAGGACCAGAAACGACCGTAGGTGTCCTGCCGGACGAACAGCTTGAGCTGGCGCCGCTCGCGCGTGTGCATCACCGTCGAGGCGATCGGGACCAGCTCCTCGACACTGGTGGCGAACAGCTCGTCGCGCGGGTAGGTCTCCAGGACGTCCATCATGGTCTTGGCTGCGTGGCTCATCGGCTCGTACCCGGCCGCTTCGATGACGCGCTTCGCCTTGACCCGGGCGAGCGGGATGCGGGTGACGGACTCGGTGTACGCCGCCGAGGAGAACAGTCCCAAGAAGCGACGCTCGCCGATCACCTCGCCGTTCGCGTCGAACCGCTTCACGCCGACGTAGTCCAGGTGAACCGCACGGTGGACCGTGGCCCGGGAGTTCGCCTTCGCGAGCACCAGCAGGGTCTTCTCCCGCGCCTTCGCCGCAGCGAGCTCTGGCAAGGGCAGCGTCGTGGTCGGGTCGGCCCGCAGGATGCCGTAGCCGGTCCCCGGGACGGCGGTCAGCACCTCGTCTCCGTCGCGGGACTCGAGCCGGTACTCGCGGAACCCGAGGAAGGTGAAGTGGTCCTCGCCGAGCCAGGTCAGGAAGGCCCGGTCCTCGGCTACCTCGTCGGGATCCAGCGGCGGCGGGTCCGTCTCGAGCTCCGCGACCAGCGAGTCGAGGCGGTCGTGCATCCGGCGCCAGTCCTCCACGGCCTCGCGGACGTCGGTGAGCACCTTCTCCAGCGTGCGAGTCAGGGCGTCGTACTCCTCGGGCGGGATCCGGTCGATCTCCAGGTGCATCCAGGACTCGCGGAACACGTCGTGCGGTGAGGTGTCGGCCCGCTCGCCGATGTCCTCGAAGACCTCCTGCAGGTGGCCGGCGACGTCGCGGCGCACGACGAGCTGCGGGTGGATCACCAGGTGCACGTCGTGATCCGACTGCGCGAGCGCCATCGTGACCGAGTCGACCAGGAAAGGCATGTCGTCGGTGACGACTTCGATGACGGTGTGGCCCGACGCCGACCAGCCGTCGGAGGCGACCGTCGGGGTGAAGGTCTGCACGGTGGCGGTGCCCTGCGGGCGTTCGGTCCCCGACCTGAGCTGGTGCATCACAGCGCCGTACAGGTCGACCTCGTCGCGATCGAGCAGGTCCTCGGGAGCCGTGTGCCGGTAGTACGCGCGAACGGCCGCCGGGATCGAGACTCCTGCGGGCCCGGGCGCGTCCGCCCGCTCGTTCGCGTACGCGCACAGCCGACCGAGCAATTCGGCCTTGCCATCCTCGGGCGCCAGCACCGCGAACATCGCCTCCCCAGCTTCGGCCGCACGCCGTTGTGCCGCCCCTCCGAGGCTAGGGCCGCCGTGGGTCCGGAACAACAACCCCCGTGTCCGTTTCGGTCTCGAATCCAAGACGCACGTTCCCGGTCATCGGGCTTGACTCTCCGGTCATCGAGCTTGTCGAGATGAGGTGACGTTCGCGCTCAGCGTTACAACGCGGACCGCAGCTCCCACAGCAGCGGGTAGTACTTCAGCGGCAACCGGCTGCGCAGGTACTCGGCCCCGGTCGACCCGCCGGTCCCGGTCTTGGCCCCGATCATCCGCTCGACCATCACCACGTGCCGGGCACGCCACGCGGCGGCGAGCTCGTCGTGCTGGATGAGCGCCTCGGCCAGTCCCCAGATGTCGGCGTACGACGACCGGTCGTGGGCCGTGGTGCGCACCGACGCGGTGATCGCCTCGTCGCTGGACGTGTCCAGTCCGGCCTCGGTGAGCACGTGGACGAAGCCGTCCCAAAGGCTCGGTTCGGCCAACCGGCGGTCCAGCCGGGCAGCCTCAGCGCCACTGAGTCCCTTGAACCGGTCCAGGTAGCGCGGATCCTTGGCGCCCGAGAGGAACTCGAGCTCACGGAACTGCACGGACTGGAACCCGCTGGCCGGAGCCAGCCTCTGCCGGAACTCCAGGAAGTCCTGGGGGGTCATCGTCTCAAGGATGTCGACCTGGCCGACCAGGATGCGCTCGATCACGTGCATCCGGGAGAGCAGGTGCCGTGCGAACCACAGGTCCCGCCCGCCGCTGGCCGCGTCCGTGGCCAGCAGGGCATCCCGCACGGTCCCGGCCTCGTGCAGCAGCTGCTTGAACCAGAGCTCGTAGGCCTGGTGGATGGTGATGAACAACAGCTCGTCGTGCGCCGGCGGATCCGATTCGAGGTGCTGGCAGTCCAGCAGCTGGTCCAGGTGCAGGTAGCTGCCGTAGGTCAGCAGCCCGCCGTCCTCGCCGAAGCTGACGAAGTTCTCCGATGCGTTCATGACCTGAGCCTAGAAGGGTGAGCGTGCATGTCGGCCTACCTTCTGGGATGGAACGTGATGCCGCCGGTTCCGGATCGGTGGTGGTAGGCGGGGTCGTGGATGCGTTGGTGGTGGAAGTGGCATATGCCGATGGCGTTGTCCAGGCCGGTCGTGCCGCCGGCTGCCCAGGCTTGGAGGTGGTGGATCTCGGTCCAGGCGAAGGGTCGGTCGCAGCCTTCGGCTGCGCTGGTGTCGTGCCGTAGTCCGAGTGCGGTGCGTTGGGCTTCGCTGAACAGTCGTGCGGACCTGCCCAGGTCCAGCGGGACCGACGCGCCGCCGAGGACGGCCGGCAGGATGGTGGCGTTGCAGGCCAACCGGCGGGCCTCCCCGGCCGACAGCTCGACCAGGGTGTCGAGGTGTGCCACGGCCAGTGCGCCGCGCAGGGTCTCTTCGCGGATGGTCACGACCACGGTGGCCGCTGTGCGGGGGTGGAGGTGGTCGGTCGGCAGGTGCTCGAGGATCTCGCAGAACGCGGTGCCGCGGGCGTAGTCCCAGTCGGTACGCAGTGTGCTGGACCCGCCGATCTGGGCTGTTGAGGCGCCGAGCCGGCCGCGGCGGGGTGCGGTGATGGTCTCGAGGATCTTGCGGAGCAGGTGTCCGTGGAGGGTCGGGACCGTGAAGTGACCGGTCACCGTCCCGTCACCGTTGTCGTGCAGGCTCAACCGGGTCCGAGACCGGGCCGAGGCTTCCTCGTCAGCGACGAGCTCGTTCTCGTGCGCGTCGACCACGACCGGGTCGGGCTCGACCTCCGCCAGGGCACGCCGGGCAGCACGACGCAACAGGGTCGGCGGCATGACTTGTGCTTTCTCGACCAGGGCTTGTTCGATCACCGCCCGCTGCGCCGTGGACACGCTGTCGGGGAGTTGGGAGTCAGCGTGCACGATCACCGCTGCATGCTCGGCACTGAGCCGACCAGCAGCCAACGCGGCCTGGGTGATGGTGCGTTCCTCGAGCCGCGCCGAGAGCTGCACCTGCCGGTGCGCCACCACCGGATCAGCGTTAGTCGCCTGCGCCGCCCACTGCCCGGTGCTCGCCAGACCCGCGGCAGCAGCAGCGCGCCCTCGCTCGGCTGAAGCCAGAACCCTGAGCTTGATCGCAGCGAACTTGGCCTCGGCACGGCCCATCGACTCGAGCATCGCCGCCTGCTCGCAGGCAGTGAGCTGGTCGGTATCGACCCGGCCCAAGTCGTCCAGGTCGGCATGCACGCGCGCCACCGGATCAGCGGTGATCGGCAACGCCTGCAAGGTCATGAAACGATCTTGAATCGAACACCCGTTCGAGTCAAACAACAATCCACAGACCGATTCGTGGCTCAACGAGCCGCCCGGGCAGACACGTCACGAGCCATCCAGCATGATGACCACCATGAAACTGCGCCACGAACTCACCTTCGACGCGACGCCGGACGCGGTCGTCGCGATGCTGACCGACCCTGCCTATTGGGACAAGGTGGCCGTCGCGACATCGGCGATCTCCAGCACCGCCACCTCCGAGTCGAACGGAGACACCACCACCGTCGTCGTCGACCAGCTCCAGAAGGTGGTCGGGGTGCCGGGCTTCGCGAAGAAGTTCGTCGGCGACTCCACCCGGGCGATCACGACCCAGGTCTGGACGGGCAGCTCGGCCAGCTACGTGGTCGAGACCCCGGGCAAGCCGACGTCGATCAAGGGCACGATGAGCGTGTCCGCGAAGGGGCCCGGAAGCGTGCTCCTCTACGACCTCGACGTGAAGGCGAGCGTGCCGCTGATCGGCGGCAAGCTGGAGTCCCTGGTCGCAGAGCTTTTCACCGACGGCCTCGGCAAGGAACAGACCGCCGGTGCCGCATGGCTGGCAGGTGATCGCTGATGAAGTCGTTCAGCCACGAGATGCGGTACGACGGCGCCAGCCCCGGGCAGGTCTACGCGATGCTGTCGAACCCCGAGTTCCGCGAGCGGGTCTGCGAGTACCAGCGCTACCCCCGGCGTACCGTCGCGATCACCCCGACCGGTGCCGGGATGACCGTCAAGGTCGACCAGTACCGTCCGGCCCACGAGGTGCCGTCGTTCGCGCGCAAGCTGGTCGGCGACGAGCTCAACATCGTCCAGGAGGAGACCTGGGACTCCCCCACCAACGGCAGCCTGCACGTGACGATCCCCGGCAAACCCGGGGACATGCGCGGAACGATCACGCTCGCCGGTGATGCCACTGGAACCACCGAAACCGTGGCCGTCGACGTCAAGGCGTCGATCCCCTTGATCGGCGGCAAGATCGAGGGCCTGATCGCGGACATGCTCGTCAAGGCATTGCGCGCCGAGACCAAGGTCGGCCGGATCTGGCTGGCCGAACAGGTCGAGAACTGACTCAGCCCATGTGCGGGTAGGCGACCTGCGTCGGCGCCACGAACGTCTCCTTGATGGAGCGCGGCGAGGTCCAGCGCAGCAGGTTGCCCGGCGCGCCCGCCTTGTCGTTCGTCCCGGACGCCCGCGCACCGCCGAACGGCTGCTGCCCGACGACGGCGCCGGTCGGCTTGTCGTTGACGTAGAAGTTGCCGGCCGCGAACCGCAGCCGCTCGCTGGCCCAGTCGATCGCTCCACGGTCCCGGGCGATCACAGCTCCCGTCAGCGCGTACGGCGCGAATGACTCCAGCTGGTCGGCCACCTTCTCGAAGCGGTCGTCGTCGTAGACGTGCACGGCAAGGATCGGGCCGAAGTACTCCTCGGAGAACATCCGGTCCGTCGGGTCCGTCGAGGTCACGATCGTGGGCCGGACGAAGTAGCCGACCCGGTCGTCGCACTGACCACCGGCGATCACGTCCAGCTTCGGTGCGCGCTTCGCCCGGGCGATCGCTGTCTTGTGCTTGGCGAACGCACGGTCGTCGATCACCGCGCCCATGAAGTTCGACAGGTCCGTCACCGGGCCCATGCTCAGTGCCTCGGTCTCGGCCACGAGCGGATCGCGGAGCTTCTTCCACAGCGACCTCGGGACGTAGGCACGCGAGGCAGCCGAGCACTTCTGGCCCTGGTACTCGAACGAGCCCCGGATCAGCGCCACCCGCAGGACGTCGAGATCGGCGGAGGGATGGGCCAGCACGAAGTCCTTGCCGCCGGTCTCCCCGACGATCCTCGGGTAGGACCGGTACGACGTCAGGTTCGCGCCGACCTGCGACCACAGCTGCTGGAAGGTAGGCGTCGAGCCGGTGAAGTGGATGCCGGCCAGGTCCGGGTGGTTGAGCAGCACCTTCGAGACCTCGAGGCCGTCGCCGGGCAGCAGGTTGATCACACCGGGGGGCAAGCCGGCCTCCTCCAGGAGCAACATCAGGAAGTGGGCCGCGAACTGCTGCGTCGGCGAGGGCTTCCAGATCACCGTGTTGCCCATCAGCGCCGGTGCCGTCGGCAGGTTGCCGGCGATCGCGGTGAAGTTGAAGGGCGTGATCGCGTAGACGAAGCCTTCGAGGGGCCGGTGATCGGTGCGGTTCCAGACTCCCGGCGAGTTCGCGATCGGCTGCTCGGCGAGGATCTGTCGCGCGTAGTGGACGTTGAAGCGCCAGAAGTCGACGAGCTCGCAGGCGCTGTCGATCTCGGCCTGCCAGACCGTCTTCGACTGACCGAGCATCGTGGCTGCGTTCACGCGGGCACGCCACGGGCCGGCGAGCAGGTCGGCAGCCTTGAGCAGGATCGCCGCGCGCTCGTCGAACGGGAGTGCGCGCCAGCCCGGAGCCGCCTTCGCTGCCGCGCGCACCGCTGCTTCGGCGTCGGAGGTGGTCGAGTGCCGGGAGACTCCGAGGACGCTGGCGTGCTCGTGCGGCTGGACCACGGTGAACTCCGGGCCCGCGCCCAGCCGTCGCCGGCCACCGATGGTGGCGGGCAGGTTGATCGCGCGGGCGGAGAGACGGACGAGCTCGGCCTGCACCGCAGCCCGTTCGGGGCTGCCGGGTGCATAGTCGAGGTTGGGCTCGTTGGTGGGAGCCGGTGGGTGGGTGATGGCGTCCATGCCTGCGATGTTGTCAGACAATCTGGACACACAACAACGTCAGGCGTGACGGACCGGAGTGCTGGCTCGACCTTCCGGGTGGACCTCCCACTCCCGATGGTCGCTACTCCCTAGAGTCTTCGACATGGATCCGAAGTGGGCACGGCCCTGGTTCGCCGCCACCGCAGCGTGTGTCGCCGCCGGCATCATCGTCCAGTTCTTCGTCACGGCCTCCGACTCGTCCAAGTGGGGTGACACCTTCCTGGCCCGGGGCCTGAACATCTTTGCGTTCTTCACCGTGCAGTCCAACCTGATCGTGGGCGCCACCGCGCTCCTGCTCGCCCTGGACCCGGACCGCGCCTCGACCGTGTTCCGGGCGTTCCGGCTCAGCGGTCTGGTCGGCATCACGGTGACCTTCATCGTCTTCCACGTGGCACTGAGCCACCTCCTCGATCTCGACACCTGGGGTCAGACCGCCAACCAGCTGCTCCACACGGTCGTTCCGATACTCACGGTCGTCGGCTGGGTGGCCTTCGGGCCACGGGGGCACACCTCGGCGAGGATCGCCCGGCTCACTGTGCTCTTCCCGCTGGCCTACATGGCCTTCACGATGGTCCGCGGGCCGCTCTCCGCCGACTTCTACCCCTATCCCTTCGCCAACGTCGCCGCCCTCGGCTACGCCCGGGTGCTCGTCAACGCGTTCTGGATCGCCCTGCTCTTCGTGAGCATTGCCGCCGGCGCCACTGCGCTCGACAAGCGCCTGAGCCCGGCTCCGGGCCAGACACCGTCGACCCCCTGACAGCCGCTCCGTCAGCCGTGCTGCGGCCGGGTGGACTCGGCCGCGGCGCCACGCGCCCTTCCTTTCCGCGCGAAGTAGCGGCCGATCACGATCGATCCTGCAATGCCCAACGCCGCGGCCACCAGGGGCAGGATCTGGTCGTAGTTGTAGGCGACCGAGTAGCGGCTCCCCCGGATGATCAGGGCGGTTCCGCCGGCCTGGACGAGGAACAGGGTCGCCCACAGGTAGCTCGTCACGTACATGCCTGCGCGAAAGTCCCGGTAGGTCTTCCACATCAGGTCGAAGACCGCCATCCCGTCGTGGGTGCCGTCCGTGCCGTACCGCTGGGCCATGTAGAACACCAGTGGCCTGCCCGGCAGCGCGCAGGAGCCGGCGAAGATCAGCCCGATCAGCGCCGTGGCCCCGCAGTCCTTGTAGAGCAACACCTTCGGGCTGGTACTTCCGACCAGGGCGATGACCGCGGACACCCCGGTGAAGGCGAAGATCGACGCCGACGCCCCGCTGAACTTCCGGGCCCTCACCCAGATGATGAGCCCGCCCACCAGGGGGCCGATGCTTCCGACCAGGTAGCTGACGACGTCGCTGGCGCCCCCGGCGCGCGCCAGGTGGAACAACGCGATGCTTCCGCCGACCTCCACCAGCGTGACCAGGACGTTGAAGGGCATCCCCTTCCTGGCCGGGTGGTTCGTGAGTGCCAGCGCGATCTGGTCGTGCACGGTGGGCTCGGCCGAGGTCACCACCACACCGTACGGCGTAGCAGCCGAGCCCGGCTTGACGCACGAGTCTCTGCAGGTAAACGCAAAAGGCACGTATGATGTCAATTCTCACCGGTGGCGAGCCGCCGTCCAAGTCGTCGAAGAGACACGCGAGTCGCCATGAATCGTCTGGTCCTCAGTGCACTCGTCCTGCCCTTGCTGCTTCCCGCGATCGCCAGGACCGGGGTGGCGCACGCGACGAGCCCGTCGGCGTGCGAGCCGAGCAACACCGTCCTGCACGCAGCCGCCGTACCGGTTCCGGGGCTGTCCACCGCCCAGGTCCGGAACGCGACGGCGATCATCAACGCCGGCGCACTGCTGAAGGTCCCGCAGCGTGGCCAGACGATCGCGGTCATGACGGCGCTCGAGGAATCGGCGCTGCAGAACCTGAACGGCCCGGGTACCCGTCACGCCGACGCGCTCGGGCTCTTCCAGCAGCGCTCCGACCAGGGACCCGAGGCGAGCCGCCTGGACCCGACGGCATCCGCCGAGCAGTTCTACCAGGCCCTGACCAGGGTGAGCGGCTGGCAGAACCTGCCACCCACGTTGGCGGCGCACGCGGCCCAGCGCAATCTCGATCCCAACGTCTACGCCCAGTGGTGGTCGCGGGCCGTCAGCGTGTTCAACGGCCTCACGACCGGCACCGGGGCTGCGGGGTTGCGCAACCTCGCCGCGCGGGCGCAGCTCATCGCCGACTGTGAGGCCGCGACCGCGGGCGGACGGTTCACGGTGAACGGCGGCACCCGTTACGTCGGACCCCTGTCTCCGCCCCAGCTGGATCTCCGGGCGCAGCAGTTCGCCGTGCACGGCGGGAACGCCTGGTTCGACCGTTGCCAGGCGTTCGTCGCGCAGCTCGATGGACGCCCCTACTCGGGTTACAGCACAGCCCTCGACGCGTGGCAGACCTTCGAGGCCGAAGGATCTGCCCATCCCCTGACGCGTTCCGACGGGGTGGCACCGCCGATCGGCGCGTGGCTGTACTACAGCGACTCCACGAATCCTGCCGGGCACGTCGTCACCTACCTGGGCAACGGCCGGATTGCCAGCACCGACGTGTTCGGCCGCGGCAGGGTGGGGATCGGGCCGGCCTCGGCGATCACCGACGGTCCCTGGCACATGCAGTATCTCGGCTGGGCGCCACCCTGGGGCGGGGCATGAGGCGCCGGTCAGCGGCAGCGGCGATCACCCTGACAGCCCTGGGCGCGCTGACGGCCTGCGGCGCGGCGCACACCACCGGGCCGCACGACCCTTCCTCGACGACCGGTTCACCGTCGTCGGCGCCCACCCAGACGCCAACACCGACTCCGACCCGGGCCCCGGTCTATGTCCCGACCGCGCCCTCCGGGACCCCGCTCGGCACCGGTGAGCGGGTGTGGGCGGCGTTCTCGCGCAGCGACCTGCCGTACGCCGTCTGGTGGGCACGGCTCAAGCCGATGCTCTCGGCTGCTGCCCGCGCCGTGTACGTGTACGACGATCCCAGCGACCTCCCGTTCATGACGGTCACCGGACAGGTCCGTCTCGCCGCCAAGGCTCCCGCAGAACCGCACTACACGGTCGAGATCATCGTTCCGACCAGCAAGGGCGCGTTCGCCCTCGACCTGGAGCGGCACACCCTGACGTCGCCCTGGCTGCTCTACGCGATCAAGTTCCCACCGACGGTGCAGTGAGGGCGGGCTCCACAGCTCGTGGATTCGCACACCGCTGCGAACGGGTTCACCGAACAGTCGGCAAACCGTTGCCCCGCCGTCGTGTTGGGCCGAGAGGGTTCGCAGGTCAACGACCGCCTCTCCCCCGTTCAGGAGTCAGACCATGCCTTCTCGTCTCGTCGTCGCCGCTGCGGCAACCGGCGTCGCAGCGTCACTGGTGCTCATTCAGGGCACCCAAGCGACAGCCACCCCAGCTGATCACCAGTCCGCGTCCGCCAACAGCGCGCACGGTGTCCTGCTGCCCGGGCACCTGGTCCTGTCACGAACGGAGTACACCGCCAGCACGAGCGCGATCACCCCGGGAGTCACCCAGCTGCCGGCCGGCTGCACGACGAGCTGTGTGGCAGCGGTCGCCGACGGCGGATACCCCGAGGTCTTCAACAACGAGGCCGTCGACCCGAGCTTCGGGATCACCTCCCCGATCCTGCTCGACACGATCACGCCGTCCGGCCACACCATGAACACGCTGACGGTCCCCACGGACGTCAATGGGAACCACCTGGTCACCAGCTTCCCCTCGAAGTCCGAGCTCGGCCTCAACCTGTCGACGGCCGGAAACGCCCTGACCTTCATAGGCTACGTCGCCCCGGTCAACGCACCGGATGTCTCGAACTCGAACACGCCCGGCGCCATCGACCCGACGAACCCCGTCGGCACCTCGGACTACCGGGCGGTCGCCGAGCTCAAGCCCGACGGGACGATGAGCTTCACCGAGACGAATGCCTACAGCGGCAACAACGGCCGGGCGGCGATCCTCGACAGCACTGACAACGAGTTCTTCATGAGCGGGAACGCCGGCAACGGGGGCAACCCGCAGCCGGTCGGCGTGATCGCCGGCGCTGGAGCGCAGATGGCCACGCCGTCGACCCTGGCCGAGAGCCAGCAGCAGGTCGGCGCGCCGACGCCTGCTGGCGCCTTCAACATCACACAGCTGGGCGACAAGGCGGACAAGGTCGGCAAGGACACGAACTTCCGTGGCCTGACCATCCACGACAACGTCGTGTACCTCACCAAGGGCAGCGGCGGCAACGGCGTGAACACGGTCTACTTCATCGACACCACCGGCCACGCGTGCCCGAACGGGGTAGGGCTCCCGGTTCCGGGCGCCGCGCTCCCCACGACCCCGCTCAGCTACAACCCGGCGACCCTGCAGAAGACCGGCCTGCCGACCAACATGTGCATCCTCAAGGGCTTCCCCACGGCACTGAAGTCGACGACCTCGTTCCCCTTCGGGATGTGGTTCGCGAACGCCAGCACCCTGTACGTCGCGGACGAGGGTGACGGCACGAACACCTACGACCCGGCCACGAACACCTACACCCACGCCGCATCCCAGTCCGGGGCGGGCCTGCAGAAGTGGGTGCTCACCGGCGGTTCCTGGACCCTGGCGTACACGATCCAGGACGGTCTCGACCTCGGAGCGCCGTACTCGGTGGCGGGCTACCCGACCGGTGACAACGCCGCGACCGGACTGCCCTGGGCACCCGCGTCCGACGGTCTGCGCAACATCACCGGCGAGGTGAACCCGGATGGCACCGTGACGATCTGGGGCATCACCTCGACCGTCTCCGGAGCCACCGACGAGGGCGCCGACCCGAACCGCCTCGTGCGCGTCGACGACACCGTCGCCGCGACGACGGCCTCGGGCGACAGCTTCAAGACGCTTCGCACGGCACAGTCCGGCGAGGCACTGCGCGGCATCGCCTACGTTCCGGGCGACTGATCGGATCGGAAGCGCTGCGGAGGGTCGGACCACCACGGTCCGGCCCTCCGTCGTTCTCCCATGGTCAACCCGTCGTCTCTCAGCGACCCTGAGGGATCCAGGTGTGCGGCGACCGGGCGGAGCTCGACGACCACGGGCTCGAAGTCACGCCGACGGAACTAGCCACCCTCGATGATCAGGGCCGTGACCTGTTTGCCTCGGCTGGTCACCTCGATCGCGCCGACCAGGGTGACCCCGCCGTCCAGGACGAGCCGGCTGGGGATGAGGTACGTCAACGGCCGTCGCCCGGGTATCGCGATGTACTGGCCGTCGGCATCTCGCGTGGCCGGAGCCATCGTGACCCGGTAACCCTGGGCGAGCCTCCTCCTGCTCAGGACCAGGCCGAGCACGGTGTGACCGGGCGGTGTTCGCGTCACCGTGGCGCTTGGCATCGCTGAGAGCGCAGTCGTGCTGGTCCCAGTAGGCGACGGCGACGAGCCGCCGACAACCGGCTGGCCGCCCGTGGAAGCGCAGCCGGCGAGCAGCGCAAGCGCCGCCGCAAGCCCAGCTGTAGCTGTCGATCTACGCACACCATCACCTCCGAGGGTCCGTGCGGCACATCGTTGCGCATGCCTGCCGTCTGCGCGAGATCCGAGGCAGCGACCGACCCGCTGGTCGACAACTCGGTCGCCTACGGCTGGACCGACGCGAACGGCTACGAGATCGGTGACTTCTGCAACTACGCCGGCGTCGCCGGACCGGGCGGTGTCAAGGTCCAGTACCAGTGGAGCAACGCGGACAAACGCCTGCGTCGACGGCCGCTGATCGTCGGTCGTCCTCGGGGTTGCCGCCCCTCCGGCCCCGCACCGAGGACGACGGCCGTTTCGACTCCCAGAGCCGACTCGCCCTCAACCGAGGACGAGGTAGCTAGAGGATGTGGTGCGACCGGCCGGCTGCCCGACGTCGGCGTGGGAAGATCGCTCGCCCAGAATGCTTCAAACGACCTTCTTGTGCTCTGCCTCGGTGGTGTCCGGGTCGAGCTTGTCGGCCTCGTCGAGCAGCTCATCGCGTCGCTGCACGTGCTCGGACAGCGTCGAGCGCTCGTCGGACGCCTGGGCTTCCAGCTTCTTGGCCTCAGCCTGCTTGCGGTCCGCCTCAGCGCGGGCCGCTCTGGCCCGGGCCGAGGTCTCGTCGGCCTCGGCCTGCTTCTGCTTGATCCCGCTGTGCGTGGCATCGGCCTGCTCGCGCAACTCCGCGGCGCGGACGCGTCGACGTTCCAGCTTCGCCGCGGTGATCCGCCGTACGAGCACAGCGCCGACCACGACCAGCAGGATGACTGCCGCGGCCAGGATGATCCAAGTGGTGGTGTCCATGTGTCAGCTCCTTCGTCCATCGGGGAACGTACCCGCGGAGCGCGGTGTCAACCCCGGTTGCGGCAAGGGCGAATGCGCTGGGCACCCGGCAGACCTCTGCCTTAGAGCGATACGGGGTAAGGCGCGGGCAGTCGCAGCGGAGAAGATGCCGGAACACGACCGAGGCTGACGAGGACTGCTGATCGGTCATCCAGTCCGGCAGGCAGGTCAGCCTCTGCGATGGCCTCCAGAGTTCGGCGTGCCCATTCAATGCCGCAGGGCGCGTCTTGCTCGATGCCGAGATCTAGTTGATGAACGGCCAACTCAACCACCCACGTTGCCAGGAAGTCACCGCTGAGCATGCGCTTTCCTTGGAACTCGACCGCACCCTCGGACATCGAGCGGACCACGGCTTTGGCCGACCTGGCCACGTCTTCGAGATGCCGCACTGCTGCTGATGGACGACCATAGGAGCTAGCCACTCGTCGCAGCCAGAGGATGTGGGACACCGGGTCGTCGCCTCTGTCGTCAGGATGGTCTACCCAGTACGAGGCAGCGTCATGGCTCGGCTCGTCGTCGACTCGGGCGGCTCCGATCGCCATCTCTTCGAGGCCCATCCGGACATGAACAACCACGTCCAGGGCGCTCCACCCATGGCAACGCGATGCAGCGAGTAGCTCCATGTCAGTGAGCGAGGCAGCCGCGGTCTGAAAGTCCGCTGTCTGGCGAGCAAGAAGCTCGACCGCTTCAACATGCGGGAATGACAGGTTCCTCATGCGTCCCCACTATGCCAATGACTCAGCGCGCAGGGCGCCCGAGGAACGCCCTCAGACCGGCACGAGCGGGTGCGTCTCTGCCGGGACAACAGGCAATCCGGCCAGGCTGCCGGCAAGGCGCGTGCGACCGATTCTTCATCCGCAGTCCCACGTGTCAGGATCGATTCATGGACAGAACCGTGGGCGCTGAACTAGGGATCACCGCGTACGGCGAGTGCCAGATCGAGCTGCAGATCGCGGTATCACGGACCCCAGGGCTCGAGGTCACCGAGCACCTCACCGTCGTGCACCAGAGTGGCGAGCTCGTTCCAGTTGAGTTGATCACGCCTCAGGAGGGGCGCATCCACCTGGTTACGCTGCCGGCTGGCCTGTCCCGGGTCAGCTACAGCGCGCACGTTCGCGGGACCGCGACAATCCCGAACCCATTGCCTGTCGACCAGTCCGTTTACCGACGGCCGAGCCGTTACGTCGCGTCCGACACGTTCGGTGGCTTCGCCGTACAGGAGTTTGGCGAGCTGCACGGCGCTGAGCTGCTCGACGCTGTCTCCTCGTGGGTTGGTACCCGCATCGCCTACGTGGCCGGGAGCAGTGGCCCGGCCGACGGCGCAACCGACACGTTGCTGCGGGGCACAGGCGTCTGCCGCGACTTCGCGCATCTGGTGATCGCGCTACTGCGCGCCCTTCGGGTCCCGGCTCGCCTCACCGCCGTGTACGCGCCTGGGTGTGACCCGATGGACTTCCACGCAGTTGTCGAAGCCTTCGTCGATGACGGCTGGTACGTCGTTGACGCGACCGCGCTCGCCCCCCGATCCTCATTGGTCCGGATTGCTACCGGCCGCGACGCCGCGGACACGGCCTTCATGACGACGGTGATCGGTCGGTCAGATCTCGACTGGTCCGATGTGACTGCCGTCGCAGACCAGGGGCTGCCTCAGGACGATCTCGGGCGCCTCGTCGCAATTCGGTGACTGCTGCGCACCTGACAGGCCCAGTCACCGGCCGATCCGGATGCCGTTCAGAACCCACCCCGTTGTGATGCCAACTCCCACGATGGAACAGAGAGTTGCATGCGAGGACCCCGGTCCGGGTACAACGCCCTCATGACCGACGAACCGAGACTCGACGCGAACGCGGACGAGCGCGAGGCGTCCGACCGGGACACCGAGTCGGATCCTGCCCTTGACGTCGAGCCGGGGAGCGACTGGACCTCAGAAGGCGGGGCAGCGCCCGAGGGACCAGCGACCGACGTCGACAGCGACGAGGAGTCCCGACCATGACGATATCCACCGCCGGTGGCGAAGAACCCGAGGGCCCGGGTCCGGACGCGGAGCCCCTGGAGTCCCAGCCATTGACGTCCCCTCATTGAGAACCGGGAGAAACGGTATGGGCCGCCTTGGAACAGCTCTTGTTGTGGTTTGGCTCGTGATCGGTGTTCTGGCAGCGCTCCAGCGTGGCTATTTCACCAGGCACGGCGATGCCAGTTGCGCGAAGGTCAGCAACCTCGCGGTGACGATCATTGCGGGTCCCCTCAACTATGTCGGGGTGAATCCGAAGATCCACTGCACGACGCCACAGCCGAGCCGCTGAACGGACGTCCGGAGCCCTTCGGTTGTGATCGTTCCTCGTTGGTCAGGATGCGCACGACCGGGTTCTCGGCGGTTGCTCAACCGAGGAGGTCGTCGATCTCCTGGGTCGCGAACCACCCGAGATCGGGGAGGTCGTCATCGGCCGGGTCGACGTCGTCGGTGTCCGCGTGCACGGCCTCGATCAGCTCCATCGGCACGGCAGCGTCCTCGTCCTCCACGTCGGCCACGAGCACCACCCGCCGCCCCGGCTCGTCGAGCAGAGCCGCTGCAGCCTCGGCGGCCTCGGCGAGTGCCTCGTACTCCGACTCCTCGGTATCGTCGGTGGCCACGATCCGTTCAGCGGTCGACGGCACCGCTCCGGATCGCACGTACGCCGCGAGGCCGGCGAGCGTGGTCGGCACATAGATCCTCATCGGCAGAGCCTCACTTCTGGTCTATTTCTTCCGGCCCCGGGGCGCGCGCGGGCGGGTGTCACTGGCACTGTCGACAAGCTCGTCGAGTGCCTCGCGTACACACTGCCCGAGCACATCGACGTCGGGAAGGATGTCACGATCCGCGGTGATCCCGTAGTACACCCCGCCGTCGTACGACGTCACGCCGATCGCGAGCGCGAAGCCGGGCTGCAGCGGCGGGACCGGGTAAGTCTCGATCATCTCCGCGCCGGCCATGTACATCGGGAACTGTGGCCCCGGCACGTTGGTGATGACCAGATTCACGCCCTGGGACTCGTCCACCGCCACTCGTGAGCCGAGAGCGTGGAACGTCGTCGGCGCGAACCCGGCGACTCCGGCGATCCGGTCGGCCGCAAGGGCGCGACCGGTCTCGCTGTGCGCCTTGAACGCGTAGGAGACCTGGTGCAACCGGATCACCGGGGAGGCCTCACCGATCGGCAGGTCGAGGCGGTGGCCGATCACCTGGGACCCGAGCGAGGTCGGCTCGAGGTCCTCGTCGATCACGCTCATCGGGACGAGTGCCTTGATCCGCCGTCCGGTGCCGACCGATTCGGCCCGCGTCATCAGCCACGCCCGGATCGCGCCGGTGATGGTGGCCAGGATGACGTCGTTCACGGTGCCGCCGTGCACCCGCCGAACGCGGCGGTAGTCCTTCAGCGCGGTACGCACGAGCACCACCCGCCGCTGCTCGGACGGGTCGACGTTGAACGGGCTGTCCGGGGCCGAGCGGCGGTTCGACAGCGCGCCGGCAATCGAGGCGAGCCGGCCGGTGACGGCGCCCGCCGTGCGCGCCACGGTTCCGGCGGTGCCGCGGGCGCTCGTCGCCAGCGCCTTGGGGTTGCGGGCCGTCTCCGCGAGCGCATCGAGTACCAGGCTGGCCCCGGACGGCTCCACCGCCGGGTGCCAGTCCTCGTGCACGATCGTCCGGGGGCCCGGGTCGACGTCGAGGAGTACCTGACCGAGGTCGACGGTCGCGATGCCGTCGACCAGGATCTGGTGCGACTTGGAGAGGACCGCGACCCGACCGCCGTCCAGCCCCTCGACGAAGTAGACCTCCCAGAGCGGTCGCGCAGGGTCCAGGCGCCGCGACATGATCCGTGCCGTCAACTCGCGAAGCTGGTCGAGGTTGCCCGGCCGCGGCAGAGCCGATCGTCGTACGTGGTAGCCCACGTCGAAGTCGGGGTCGTCGACCCACACCGGGTTCGCCAGCCCACCGGGGACACCCCGGATCGCCTGGCGATAACGCGGAACGAAGGTGATCCGGTCCTCGATGTGGGCGATCAGGGCGTCGTAGTCGAACCCGGAATCGCCCGGTTCGAAGATCTCGAGCGTCGCGTTGTGCATCGGCGTACGCGAGGTTTCCGCGCTCAGCACCGCCAGATCGGCGGCTCGCAGTCGCTCGCTCATGCCTGGCCTCTCCATGTCGGGCGCTATCTGAGAAGTCCCGGAGAGTTCCGGGGCCGGTTGGGGCAGGTGTGCCCTGCCATGGGATTCTGACAGAGCACCCATGGCCCTGGCCGCACGTTCCAGTCGATGGAGGATCCATGACGTCCCGCCCCCGCCCCCGCGTCCTCGGCGTTGCTTTCGCCGCCCTTGCCCTCCTCAGTTGCCTCTCCGCCTGCAGCGACTCGACCAAACCCGGCACGCTCGCGCAGCACGAGATGAACGCAACGCCGAGCGCGCAGGTGACCGCTGCACCCGCAGCCGGCGCGAAGGTCATCGACGTCACCGTCACCGGCACTACCGTGACTCCCGACGGTGGCCGGATCCCGATCAAGGCCGGCCAGCAGGTCATCTTCAAGATCCAGGCCGACGCCAAGGGCGAGGTCCACGTGCACAGCTCCCCGGCCACTGCGATCTTCTACCCCGCCGGCGCCTCGCAGGCCTCGATCACCATCACCCAGCCCGGGATCATCGAGGTCGAGATCGAGAACCTCGGCAAGCCGGTGGCCCAGCTCGAGGTCCAGTAGTGGGATTGGCGCCGGGGCTGATCGGCCCCCTGGCCCCGATGCACGGACTCGGCGGTGCGCGTGACCTTCCGATCCCGGCTCCGCTGGCCATCGCTGGTGGTACGGCGGCCCTGCTGGTCTCGTTCGGAATCCTCGTGCTCGCCTGGCGGACTCCGCGCTACAACCGGCGCGACCCGGGTCGGCCGCTGCCCGCCTGGTTGGCCCGGGTGCTCGACAGCATCTGGTACCGCGGGCTCCTCCGCACCCTCGGCCTGGTCTTCACGGTGTACCTGGCCTGGGCCCTGATTGCCGGCCCCGACCTGGTCACCAACCCGATCTTCGGCACCTTCTACGTGATCCTGTGGGTCGGCATCGTGCCGTCCAGCCTGTTCTTCGGTCGCTTCTTCCGTGCGGTCAGTCCGGTACGCACCCTCAACCTGCTGTTCGCCAAGGCGACCGGTGCCGATCCCGCCAAGGGCCTGCTCACCTACCCGGAGCGGCTCGGCTACTGGCCCGCGGCACTCGGACTGCTGGCGTTCGTGTGGCAGGAGCTGGTCAACCCCCACTCGGCGTACATCGGACCCGTCCGGGTCTGGCTGGCGCTTTACTTCGGCATCACGCTGATCGGCTCGGCGATCTTCGGCGAGACCTGGCTGGCGCGGGCAGACCCGTTCGAGGTGTACTCGGACCTCGTGGCCAAGCTGTCACCCTGGGCCCGCCGCTCGGACGGGGTGCTCGTCGTCCGGAGCCCGTTGTCGAACCTGGCGACGCTGAAGCCCCGGCCCGGCATCGTCGCGGTCGTGGCCGTCCTCTTCGGGTCCACGGCGTTCGACTCGTACAAGGACTCCGTCCGCTGGGCGCGCATCGCGAACAGCATCGGGGGCAACCTGCAGGTGGTCAACACCGTCGCGCTGATCATCTTCTGCGCCACCATCGGCATCACCTTCGCGCTCGCGTCGATGACGACGGCCACCGAGGAGCCACCGAGCGAGAACGGCTCGGGTGCCTCGCTGCGTCGCCAGCTGCCCCAGGCATTCGCACACTCGGTCGTCCCGATCATCGTCGGGTACATGACCGCGCACTACCTGAGCTACTTCGTCGAGCAGGGGCAGACCACGATCCTGGAGCTCTCCGACCCCCTTGTACGCGGCAACAACTACCTCGGTACGGCGAACTGGTCGGTCAACTACTTCCTGTCCTTCCATCCGACCCTGTTGGCGAGCATCAAGGTGCTCGCCGTCGTCACCGGACACGTGGTCGGTGTCACCGCGGCGCACGACCGGGCGCTGACGCTGCTGCCGAAGAGGCACCAGATCACCGGCCAGCTCGGCATGCTCGTGATCATGGTCTGCTACACCGCCACCGGGCTGTACCTGCTCTTCGGTTCCTGATCCCGCGTGCTCGTCGCCCCCGTGTGGTGTTGCCAGGGGTGACGACGTAGCGATGCGTCGCCAACGTTCGGACGCGCTACCTACTCGGAGGACCCATGACGCGCACTGCCCTGATCCCGGTCGGATTCGCGGCGACCCAGCTCGCCCTCGACATCGACCCCTCACCCCCGATACGGGTTCGCCCGCGGCTGCGGCTGGTCACCAGCGACCAGCCCGAACTGGACGGATTCGCCACCCGCTTCGCCCAGGCAGTCGTCGAGGTGATCGCCGGCGACCGCGGCATCCACCAGCTGATGCGCTGGACCACGACCCGGGTGTACGCCGACCTGCAACGCCGCAGTCACCTCCTGCAGCGCACGCTCCCGCCGGACCGCCGCCAGCGTCGCCTGCGGGCGCAGGTGCGCAGTGTGCACCTCTCGCGCCCGACCGAGGACGTGGCCGAGATCAGCATCCACGTCCGGCACGGCCAGCGCTCGCGCGCGATCGCCGCCCGGATCGAGCTGATCGAGAACCGCTGGCGGTGTACCGATCTCGAGTTCGGCTGACCGAGGAACGAGGTCTGCCGAACTCGAGATCGGGTTGAGCAGCGAGCGCGACTGAGGAACGAAGTCGCGACCGAGCAGTCGAAACCCTGGCGAGAGACGCGCTGGCTCAGCCACCCGCCCTGGTCGTGAGCCCGGTCGCGTTCGGCGCTCCGTGGCACTGCTTGTACTTCTTGCCCGAGCCACACGGGCACTGCTCGTTGCGCCCGACGTTCGCGTACGGGTCGTCGGCGTTGCTGACGGTCTGGCCCTTGAACTCGACCTCGCCGTCCTCGCTCGGGCCGGCGTAGGTCAGGTTCTGCGGTGCGCGCGGAGCGTCGAGACCCTTGGCACGGAAGTTCACCGCGGCCCGCTCGGCTGCGGCAGCGGCCTCACCGCCGACGGGACGCAGGATCGGCGCGTGGTCGTGCCCCTCGTGGCCCGGCTCGATCTCCATCCCGTCCGGGATCTCGACGTCGACGGGAGCCTCGTCGGTCTCCAGTTGGATCTCCAGGTTGAACAGGAACCCGACCGTCTCCTCGCGGATGCCTTCCTTCATGGCCGCAAACATGTCGAAGCCTTCGCGCTGGTACTCGACCAGCGGGTCGCGCTGGCTGTAGGCCCGCAGGCCGATGCCCTCGCGCAGGTAGTCCATCTCGTACAGGTGCTCGCGCCACTTGCGGTCCAGGACCGAGAGCAGCACGCGCCGCTCGAGCTCACGCATGACCTCCTCGCCGACCTCGGCCTCACGAGTGTCGTAGGCGGCCTGGGCGTCGGCCTTGAGCGCCTCGAGGAGGCTCTCGCGCTCCATCCCGTCGCGTCCACCGGCCTCGGCCTCGAGGTCCTGGTAACGCAGCGAGATCGGGTAGAACGTGCCCAGCGCGGTCCACAGCGCCTCGAGGTCCCATTCCTCGGGGAAACCGCCGGTCGCTGCGGTCACGTACGTCGCCACGGCATCGTCGATCATGGTCCGGATCTGCTCGTGCAGGTCACGTCCCTCGAGCACCTCGCGACGCTCGCCGTAGATGACCTCGCGCTGCCGGCTCATCACGTCGTCGTACTTGAGGACGTTCTTGCGGGACTCGAAGTTCTGGCCCTCGACCTGGCCCTGCGCCGAAGCGATCGACCGGGTGACCGACTTGTTCTCGATCGGAACGTCGTCCGGGACGCGCAGGGCCAGCAGCACCCGCTCGACGAACGCGGCGTTGAACAGCCGCAACAGGTCGTCCTCCAGCGACAGGTAGAACCGGGACTCGCCGGGGTCGCCCTGACGGCCGGAGCGACCACGCAGCTGGTTGTCGATCCGCCGCGACTCGTGGCGCTCGGTCCCGAGCACGTACAGACCTCCGAGCTCCTTGACCTCGTCGTGCTCGGCCTTGACCTGGGCGGTGACCTTCTCCAGGGTCGCGGCCCACGCGGCCTCGTACTCCTCGGCGTTCTCGACCGGGTCCAGGCCCCTGCTCCGCAGCTCCTGGTCGGCGAGGAACTCGGTCGAACCACCGAGCATGATGTCGGTTCCACGACCGGCCATGTTGGTGGCCACCGTGACGGCGCCCTTGTGACCCGCCATCGCGACGACCTTGGCCTCGTTCTCGTGCTGCTTGGCGTTGAGGACGGTGTGCGCGACGCCGCGCTTCTTCAACAACGCCGAGAGCAGTTCGGACTTCTCCACCGAGGTGGTACCCACGAGCACGGGCTGGCCGGCGCGGTGGCGCTCCTCGAGGTCGTCGGCGACCGCGTTGAACTTGGCCTCCTCGGTCCGGTAGACGAGGTCGGGCTGGTCGATCCGGGCCAGCGGCTTGTTCGGCGGGATCGGGACGACGCCGAGCTTGTAGATCTTGTCGAACTCGCTCGCCTCGGTCATCGCCGTGCCGGTCATGCCGGAGAGCTTGGTGTAGAGCCGGAAGTAGTTCTGCAGGGTGATCGTCGCCAGGGTCTGGTACTCCTCGCGGACCACCACACCCTCCTTGGCCTCGATCGCCTGGTGCAGGCCGTCGTTGTAGCGACGACCGGACAGGATGCGGCCGGTGTGCTCGTCGACGATGAGGACCTCGCCGTCGATGACGACGTACTCCTTGTCCTTGCGGAAGAGCTCCTTGGCCTTGATGGAGTTGTTCAGGAACGAGATCAGCGGCGTGTTCGCCGACTCGTAGAGGTTCTCGATGCCGAGGTGGTCCTCGACCTTGGTGATACCTGGCTCGAGGATCGAGATGGTGCGCTTCTTCTCGTCGACCTCGTAGTCCTCGTCGACCGAGAGCTTGACCACGAGCTTGGCGAACTCGTCGTACCAGGCGACCTCGTCCTGCGTCGGGCCGGAGATGATCAGCGGGGTCCGGGCCTCGTCGATGAGGATGGAGTCGACCTCGTCGACGACCGCGAAGTTGTGGCCGCGCTGGACGCAGTCCTCCAGGGCGTTGGCCATGTTGTCGCGCAGGTAGTCGAACCCGAGCTCGTTGTTGGTCGCGTAGGTGATGTCGCACGCGTAGGCCTCGCGGCGCTCGGCCGGGGTCATCTCGGTGTGGATCACGCCGACGGTCAGGCCGAGGAAGTGGTGGACCCGTCCCATCCACTCGGCGTGGTACTTGGCGAGGTAGTCGTTGACCGTGACGACGTGGACGCCCTTGCCCTCCAGCGCGTTGAGGTAGGACGGGAGCGTCGAGACCAGGGTCTTGCCCTCACCGGTCTTCATCTCGGCGATGTTGCCGAGGTGCAGCGCGGCACCGCCCATGATCTGGACGTCGAAGTGCCGCTGGCCGAGGACGCG
>NZ_JAOPXI010000166.1 GCF_025965215.1 Marmoricola sp. | reverse complement strand
CACTACGCGTTGCGTGCACTGCGGCTCGCACTCGAGGAGATGGGGGTGGGGGCATGACCAGCTGCGGGCACGAGCACGAAGACGGTGCGTACGTCCTCGGCGCGCTGACCCCGGATGACCGGCTCGCCTTCGAGCGCCATCTCCCGGGCTGCGCCGCGTGCGCAGCGTCGGTTCGCGAGCTGGCCGGCCTCCCCGGCCTGCTGGCCCGGGTGCCCGTAGGGCTGCTCGACCCGGCCGAGGTCCCGACCCCGCTGCCCGAGACGCTGTTGCCCGGCCTGTTGCGCCGGGCCGGACAGGCGCGGCGCCGGCGTACCTGGGTGACAGGCGGCCTCGTCGCCGCGTCCGTCGCGGCGGCGGTTGCCGTCGGTGTGGCCGGGTTCGCGGGTCACGACTCAGGATCATCGCCGACGGCGAGCCCGCCGACCTCGGCGGCCCGGCAACTCACGCCGATCGGAGCCCGGTCAATCTCCGGCTGGGTCTCGCTGACGCCCGTGGCCTGGGGCACGCGTGTGGACCTGACCTGCGCGTACGGCGCATCGGCCAGCGACTACACCGGCGCCACGTTCGCCATCTACGTCGTGCGCTCCGACGGCACCACCGAGCGGATGGCTTCCTGGAGGGCGCTGCCCGGGCAGACCAGCCATGTCGCCGGCTCCACGGCAACGAAGTCCAGCGACATCAAGGACCTCGAGGTCCGCGACGCTGCCGGCACGACCGTACTGGACCTCGCACACGGGTGAACCATCCGTCGTGACCGACCGTGCTACCTGAGGAAAGGAGTCATCATGTCGAGACGCATCATCGCCACCGTGACACTCGCTGCAGCCCTCGGTCTGCTGTCTGCGAGCCCCGCGCTCGCAGACCGGGCGCCGGGAGGCCCCGGACAGCCTGACCAGTCCTGCCAGCTGGTCGAGCCGAACACGCCCGGACACGCCGCCAACAGCCCGGGATCGCCGTTCAACGAGCCCGGGATCAACAGCGGCGCCGGCGGGATCGGCGGCCAGCACTACTCCGAGAAGTCCCAGTACGACGTCGCCTGTTACCAACAGTCCGTGCACTGAGGTTTGATCGGGGGATGAAGATCCCCGCAAGCACTGTGCTGGTGGCGATGGCACTGGCCGCCTTCGTGCTGCCCGCGGCCGGTGCCGCATCGCAGCCGCCGACGACGATCACGCTGAGCGGTGTCGCGGTGCAGCTGGAACCGGGGACACGACAAGTCATCACCGTGAACCGGACCTCCGGCAGCCATGCCCGGATCGCGTTCTGGCGCCGCCTCGGCGACGGTCGGTGGGTGCGGCCGCTGGTCTCGGGCAGGGCCAGGATCGGCTACGGCGGGCTGGTCGTGGCCAGCCAGCGGCACCAGGGGACCGGCACCACCCCGGTCGGTACGTACCGATTGATCTCGGCCTTCGGTACTGGAGCCGACGCGAGCGGCTGGCGGCTGCCGTACCGCCGGATCAGACCGCAGTCGTACTGGGTCGAGGACAACCGCTCGCCGTACTACAACCGCTGGCGGAGCCGGTACGCCGGCGGGTTCCGGTGGTGGCTGGACCCCGAGCGCCTGAATGGATCCGAGCGGCTCGCGGACTACCCGACCGAGTACCAGATGGCGATCGTCACGTCGTTCAACTACGACAACCCGGTCCGCAACCGGGGTGCCGGGATCTTCCTCCACGTCAACGGCACCGGCGCGACGGCGGGGTGCGTGTCCGCACCTGCCGGCTTCCTGAGATCCGCACTCCACCGCCTGCAGCCGGACCTGCTGCCGGTCATCGCGATCGGCCCGTGAGCCGAGGGCCGGCTACAGCTTCGCCATCTTGGTGAACGGGCTCACGATGCGAACGGTGCGCGTCTGGAAGTCGACCGTCACCCCGCCCGCGTCGGCCCCCACCACACGTCCGAGCCCGTGGGCGTCGTGGGACACCATGTCTCCGACCGCGAACGTCTCGATGACCGGCTCAGGGTCGGGCTGGAAGGGACTGTTGGCGAGATGGCGACGCCGTGGACCAGGGAGGCTTGTCATGTACTGCCAGTGTGCGCCTCTTCGGCCCCGCAGGGAAACCAGCGCGCTCAGGAGGCCTGACGGAAAGGAACGACCTCGTCGAGCTTCGCGCGTACGCCGGGCAGCTGGTCCACGAGCGACAGGAACCGGTGCCGCGCGATCACGAGCACCAGGACCGACGAGGTGGAGACCACCGTCGCCGTCCGGGGGCGACCGGTGAGCAGCGCGATCTCGCCGACGAAGCCGCCCGGGCCGAGGGTGGCGACGTGGTTGCCCCGCTTGTAGACCTCGGCTGTGCCCGAGACGATCACGACGAACTCCTGGCCGTACGCACCCTCGTGCGTGAGCTCCCTGCCCTCCGGGAGCCAGAGCTCGTCGGAGATCGCGGCGATCTCCTGGATCTCGGCTTCCGAGCAGTTCGCAAAGAGTGCGAGCTGACGGATCACGGACAGCTTCGGATCACGGTGGATTCTCATGTCTGCACCTCCATACCCAGAGTATGTGAAGGCTCAAGCATGTCCTGCTCGTGTCACCGCGATGTGTCGGCGACATCAAGTCCACGGGTCAGATTGCCCCTACTGTCGGGTCCGTGGCGACCGTGATCTCGTTCCTCGTACTCGCCGGCATCGGCTTGCTCATATACGTGAGCATGCGCGCGAAGAGCCGCTACCGGCACAGCATGGACAGCGCCTACGCGATGCCCGAGGACATGCGCCGTGCTGATGACCAGCCGCCGCCGGACGCCGACACCGGCTGGATGATCAACCCGCGCTGACGGCCGGGGCCGGTCTAGGACGCAAGCGACGTGGTCATGCGATCGATCGCCTCACGCATGCCAGCCAGAAGCTCCATGCGGGTCAGATCCGGCGTCGGCAGCGGGTGCAGGCGGCGGCGCGATCCAGGTCTGTCCGTCCCACCACCACCAGTACCCGGCACTGTTCTGGTGCCAACCGATCGGAGTGGCCGCCGCCATCAGGGCAGCCTGGTTCCGGTGATATCGGCGGATCAGCCAGCGGATCACGGTCACGATGCCCCAGATGATGAGGCCGAGAACCGGCGCAAAGAACATCAGGCCAGCGCCGGCAGACGACCAGTAGACGCCGACCGTGCCTGTCATGTCCCAGTACGAGTGAGCCACGATCAGCCCAAGGATGGCGTGAAGGCGCAGGTAGATGAAGATCATCGCCAGCGCCCATACGGTGAGGCCGGCGGCAGGGAAGCCGTAGTAGACGTGATACGCGAGGCGCAGCACGAGGCCCGCGATGATGACTCGCCACCACGGCCACTTCGCGGCCCGCAGGAACACCAGCGGCGAGACCAGGACGACGATCTCCTCAACCGGCCCTGCGAACAAGGCGCCAGCCGCACTGGGCCACGCCGACGCGGCTGCGTGACTGCGTGGGTAGTCGCCGATCCCGAGCAGATCACTGGCTATGGAGCCCGCCAGGATGGCGCACCAGCCGAGCCCAAACGCCTTGAGTTCCGCGGTCCAGCGTGCGCCCGGCACCCTCGGCTTTGACCAGGACGGGGCCTCCCTTGCCAGGAATGCCACGGCGATGACTGCGGCGACAGCGGTGAGGGAGAGCACGACGATGCTGTGGACTGACCAGCCGGTGGCGGTATGGGCGAGGGCCCGGACGTGGGCCGACGTGAGGTAGCGGATCGCGGCGTAGATCGGCCATGCGAACCCGAACAGGTAGACGAAAGCGACCCGCAGCAGTGCCCCGGTCGCTCCGGTCCGTCCTGTCCTCTCGACCTCGTGGGCCGTCAGCCAACCGCTCAGCCGCGATGGCCAGCGTTGGACCGCGGCGACGACCGTCATTGAGGCGCTCCGAGGATCTCGAGCGCTCGCGCGTCGATCACCCGGCCGCTGCCGCGGGGCGGTCTGCCACCCATCAACCGGTCCGGACGGCGAGATCCCATGTGCTGACGCTAGGGCACCCGCGCCCGGGCGACTCGATGTCGGCCTGAATGCCGACTCGGCTCGCCGTGCCAAAAACGCGATCGGCCCCGCTCCACCTGTGAAGGCGGAAACGGGGCCGACAACGTTCAGGCCATCGGCCTCAGCGTCGGAACACCCGCTCGCAGTCACGGGCGACCCGGTCGTGCCGGTCGGCATAGACGGTGTCGCGGCCAGGGCCACAGCTGATCAGCTCGCCGCCGACGTGGTCGCGCGCATAGATGACGTCATTCCCGCCACCGCCGACGAAGCGATCCTTGCCAGGTCCGCCGTAGAGCCGGTCATTGCCCGCACCGCCACTGAGCAGGTCGCTGCCCGTGCCGCCATAGAGGACGTCGCTGCCGATGCCGCCATAGAGGAGGTCGTTGCCCGCACCGCCGTACAGCCGGTCGGCGCCGGCCCGGCCGTACAGCCGGTCGTTGCCGCCCGCGACCGCCGACGTGGCCCCGGACCGCAGCGAAGAGACGCACGGACCGGCATCGCCGTACCCGACGTCGTTGCCCGTGCCGAGGTCGACGAAGTCACTCCCGGCACCGCCGGCTGCACAGTCGGCTCCGCCTCCCATGATCAGGGTGTCGTTGCCTCCACCCCCGTCAGCGCGGTCGTTCCCGGCGCCGGCGCTGTAGGTGTTCGGCAGACCGTTGCCGGTGTAGACGTCCGCGGCCGCGGTGCCGACCGTCGGGGGAAGGAACTCGACCGTGGCCGAGGTGGCATCGTTCGCCGGCACGTTGTCACGGAAGTTGTCGGCTCCGTACTGCACACCGATCTGCCGCGAACCGATGGCAGTGTTCGCCGTAGCAGTCGCCGTCGCCGGAATGTCGACGGTGAAGTCCGCCAGCGACGCGAGCACCGGGTAGGAGCACTCTACGTAGAAGGATGCAAGGCTGGCGCACCCCGCGGGCAGGGTGCCGTGGACGGACCCGGCTGGCAGAGCAAGGTCGAAGTAGCTGCCGGTCACGGGATCGGGCCCGTGGTTCTGGATGCGCAGGTGCACTGTGTAGTCGGTCCCGACGACAACGCTGGCCGGAGCAGTCACCGTGGTCGCGACGTCGGCGGTCTGGTAGCGGCTGACCTCGACGTTGAAGTTCGTGGCGCCGTTGTTGCCGTCAGACACATCGACCGACCAGAACGCGACGCCGGTCCAGTCCGGGTTCGTCGGCGTGAAGGTCGCGATCCCGGTCTGCTGGTCGATGACCAGAGAGCCGGGCTCGGGGGTGTTGTCGTTCGGCACCTGGTAGCTCGGCGTGCCGTACGTCAGCGCAGTCGCGTCCGGATCGGCACACCCGAGGTCCTGGGTCAGAGCCGCGTGGTCCGAGTAGTGCTGCGCGAGCACGGCGATGCCGTCGGAGTCGACGGCCGTGCACGCCGGGTCGTGCTGGTTGTCGAGTACTACGAAGAAGGTGTCGGAGTTCGTGCCCACGGTCGCGGTCACCTGCACGGTCACCTGTGAGGCCGCGATCTGGTTGTCGAACGACAACCCGGGGACGAGGGTTCCGCCGCCGTTGTCGACGTCCTGCTG
This sequence comes from Marmoricola sp., assembly GCF_025965215.1. Classification (GTDB taxonomy): domain Bacteria; phylum Actinomycetota; class Actinomycetes; order Propionibacteriales; family Nocardioidaceae; genus Marmoricola. The sequence goes on along the minus strand of NZ_JAOPXI010000166.1, from coordinate 41,511 downwards.
GACCACGTGCGAGGCCTCACCTACGGGCGAGACGCTGTCGATCGCGTAGGTGATCGCCTCGGGAGCGTTGGGGTTGTAGCAGTTGAGCGGGATGCCGGCTGTCTCGTCGGCGCGCTTCTGCGCCGTCGTGTACGTCGGGCCGCACTCCACGTTGTTGTCCGGGCTGACGACGTGCAGGTACAGGGTTGCCGGAACGGTCGCGGTGCCGTCGGACACGCTGACCGTCACGGCGTCGCGCCCTACGAAGTCGGTAGTGGGCGTGTACTCCACATAATCGGTAGCGAAACCGTTGGCTGGATCGGCAGGCTTGACGACCAGGGTCCCGTGCGTCGGCGCACTGGCGACCCCGACGATGCTCAGTGGGTCGGAGTCGGCATCGAAGCAGTAGTTCGACACGAAATCGACGTTCGTCGGGCCCTGGGCGCTGTTGGTCTGAATGGCGGCCACCGGGAACGATGTCGACTCGGTCTGCGAACACGTCGGCTCGACGTTGGCGAAAGCCGATGCCACACCCAACCCGGCGGTGAGTGGCACCATCAGAAGTAGCAGTGTCAGCGCACGGCGAATGGCAGGTTTCACGGAGATTCCTTGTCGTTGGTTGCGATAAGGAATTGCCCGGCGTGGCGCCTCCCCCTGAGAACTCACCCTAGGTGACGTCGAGGCGCACCGTGGGGTTGTGGAGAAACCCGCATTTCGGACGGTCCCGACGACCCAGGAACCGCCACCGGCTCGGGGCGCAGTGCCTCTGGTGATCCTGTGCGGCTGAGGATCAGTCGTTCTTCGACGCCCGCCAGCTCCGCTCGAAGGGCAGCCGCCAGGCGTGCGGGGCGATCAGCTGGTGGATGGCGTTCGGGCCCCAGCTGCCCGGAGAGTACGCGCGCACCGGCGGTGGGTTGTCGAGCAACGGCTGCGACTTCTCCCAGAGCGTCTCGACACCGTCGGCCGTGGTGAACAGGGTGTGGTCCCCGCGCATCGCGTCATAGATCAGTCGCTCGTAGGCCTCCAGGACCGAGGAGGAGCTGATGGTCTCGTTGGTGGCGAACTGCATCGAGAGCTTCTCGAGCTTCATGCCGGGCCCGGGGCGCTTGCCGTAGAAGGACAGCGACATCTTCGACTGGTCAGCGAGGTCGAAGGTCAGGTGATCAGGGCCGTGGGTGCCAGCGTTGGATCCCGCCGGGAACATCGTCAACGGCGGCTCCTTGAACGCGATCGAGATGATCCGCGCCCCTTCGGCCATCTTCTTGCCGGTGCGCAGGAAGAACGGGACACCGGCCCAGCGCCAGTTGTCGATCTCGACCTTGAGGGCGATGAACGTCTCGGTGTCGGAGTCGCCGGCCACGCCGTTCTTGCCCCGGTACCCGTCGTACTGGCCCCGTACGACGTTCGCTGGATCCAGTTGGCGCATCGAGCGGAACACCTTGTTCTTCTCGTCGCTGATCGGCCCCGGGGCGAGCGACGTGGGCGGCTCCATCGCCATGAACGCGAGCACCTGCATCAGGTGCGTGACCACCATGTCCTTGTAGGCGCCGGTGCCCTCGTAGAACGCGGCACGGCCTTCCAGGCCGAGCATCTCGGGCACATCGATCTGCACGTGGTCGATGAAGTTGCGGTTCCAGATCGGCTCGAAGAGGCCGTTGGCGAACCGGAACGCCAGGATGTTCTGGGCTGCTTCCTTGCCCAGGAAATGGTCGATCCGGAAGACCTGGCTCTCGTCGAAGACCTGGTGGACCCGCTCGTTGAGCACCTTGGACGACGCCAGATCGGTGCCGAACGGCTTCTCCATGATGATCCGCGACCGCTCGACCAGCCCTGCCTCGTCGAGCTGGCCGAGCACGTCGAGGGCGGCCTTCGGCGGCACGCTGACGTAGTGCAGCCGGCCGATGTCGTCGGCGATCGTGCCCAGGTCCGCGACGAGTCCGGCCTCGGCCATCGAGACCGCCTCCGCGAGTGCCATCGGTCCGTAGGACTGCGGCACGTAGGACAGCATCGGGGAGAACCGTGCCCAACTGTCCTCGGTCAGCTCACCCTTGCCGAACTCCTCGCACGCGTCTCGCGCCAGCTTCACGAAGTGCTCGGTGTCGACCTCCTCCAGCGAGGTGCCGACGATCCGAGCGTCCTTGAGCAGGCCGGCTTCGAAGAGTCGCAACAGCCCGGGCAGCAGCTTGCGCCGGGCCAGGTCTCCCGTGGCGCCGAACAGGACGATGACGTGCGGTCGATCCATGTCCCTGACGGTAGCCCGTCGGTGTTGCTTTCGGGTTACGAAGCCGTTCGGTTCCTGATCGCCACGTACGTCCGGCACGGCTCGTTGCGCAGGACCCCACACGTCGGCATCGGCGTCGGGATGCTCAGACCCGGTACGACCGGAAGCACCAGTCGCGACAGCATCGAGGCGGAGTGCGCGATCGCGACCGTCGCGGTGCCACGCGGCAACGCTCCGGCGAACGCCCAGATCGGCTGGTCGCCGTTCGGGGCCGAGATCGTGACCCGGATCCGCGACCCGGCCCGATATGCGTGGCCTTCGAAGTACAGCGGGATCGCGACCTTGACGAAGCGGTCGCTGGGGAGCGGACTGACGTCGGCCTTCCACAGGCTCAGCACTGGTTCGAGCAGTGTGCTCCGCTGCTTGAGCACGTTGTCGCTGCCCGTCGCCAGCGCTCGCTCGTTGCCGCGCACCCAGCCGCTCTGGACGTACGTCTCCTTGCCGTCGGGCCGCACTTCGCTGACCGTCGCCTGCAGGTCGACGTTCGGCTTCGAGGACCGCACCCAGACGTAGACCGCCCCAGCACCGAGCACCGTCGTGTTGCCGGTCAGCGGCTTGGTCACATACGAGACCGCGGTGCCTGCCGGGCGCTGCAGCCACGTCCACGACCACTGCGACGCGTTGCCCCACAGCCCGCCGCTCCCGGTCTTACCGGTGAAGTCGGTGGCCGCGATGGCCCTCGGGTTGGCGGTGTACTTCTCGACGCGTCTGGCCTTGGTCGGCGCGCCGGTCAGCCTGCCCCCCGAGGCGAGGTACCACGAGCGGGCAACGGTGCCCGGGACCGGGAACGTCGAGAAGTCGTGCTCGTACCCCGGGTAGGGGTTGCCCGGCTTGGTCGCGGCCGCGACCAGCGGGGTCGACCCGGCGCCGTTGTCGAAGAGCACCCGCACGCGCGGGGTCTTGTTGAACTCGGCAAGCGCGGCGCCGTACACGATCTGGCCCTGGATCGGGTCGTTCGGCAGCGTCATGATGTCGGAGTTGGGGATCCCGAACGCGGTCTGGTAGATCAGCGGCGCTGTCACCTTGAGGATGGCGGAGTTGATCGCCGGCGCCTGGTGGGCGACGTACAGCTCGAGGAAGTCGTACCAGCGGTTGAACGTCTCGGGATCCACGGAGTCGGTGTGGACCCCGTTGGTGAAGGTGAACCACTTCTTGGTCGTGCCGGTGAAGTGCCGGACCAGGGCCGGACAGTGAGCTCCGGTCTGCTCGTCCTCAAACTGGCAGGCCAGGAACACCGGCACCGTGATCTTGTGGACGAACGAGATCGGGTCGAGCGGATCCGCGACCTTTGCGATGTAGTGGCTGTTGGCCCTGATCTTTGCGAGCAGGTCGATCGCCTCCCCGTGCATGGCCTGGTTCGCCTTGCAGGTCGTGTCGCCGGCCTGGACTCGCTGGTAGGCCCACGGCTGGCCACCGGTCGCGCTCGCCGGACGAGCGTCGTGGATGCGTTCCTTGGCCCACGCGAGCGCGAATCCGGTGTTGAGGATGCCACCGGGGAACAGGGTGGTCGCCACCGAGTCGATCGTCGAGAGCGGCGAGATCGCCGCCAGGTCCGGGGGGTCCGTCTGGGCCGTGAAGAGCTGGCTGATGGCGCCGTACGAGATGCCCATCATGCCGACCTTGCCGCCCTTGACCCACGGCTGGTGGGCGATGGTCTCGATCACGTCGTACCCGTCGAGGTTCTGCATCGTCTCGAAGAAGTCGAAGGCACCGCCCGAGCACCCGGTCCCCCGCATGTTCACGTCGACGACGGCGAAGCCCATCAGGTTGGCCAGCGTCGCGATGCCGTTCTCCGGGCCCTTGGGCGTCGCGGTGCCGTAACCGGAGTACTCGATCAGCGTCGGGTACGGCGCAGTGAAGTCGAGGTTGAGGTTGGGGAACTCGATGCCGGCCGGAACTCCGCCGAGGTCGGCCGGACTGGTCGGCGGGTGCACCGTGTAGGCCAGCTTCGTGCCGTCGCGCGTGGTCAGGTAGCCGTACCCGTTGCTGGTGATCTTCTGGTGGTAGATCGCCGGATCCCAGGGCGCCGACGCGGTCGAGTGCACCTTGAAGGACGCGGACGGCTGGCCCGTACCGTCACGGCGGACCCGGTAGCCGGACCCGGGCCTCACGTTGCGGAAGAGGACTGCGCCCAGGCTGTCGGCGCGCTTGCTCGCGACCCGGTGACCGGTGCCGTCGAGCAGGTCCATGCGGGCGTGCGCGGGCAGGCCGGTGAGCCAGACCTGCCGGGCACCGCCGTGCGCGACGATGGTCCCGGCAGCCACTGCTCCCGGCACGACCAGTCCGGCCAGCGCGAGGAGCGCGGCCGCCAGTACGGCGACGGCTACTGGAACACGTTCGCGATGTGTCACGCTCGCAGATTACGCCACAATCACGTGCGCGTCAGGGTCACCAGGCGTTGGGTTGCGCGGGTCAGGACGACGTAGAGCGTTGCGGCACCCGTGCTCGACTCGGCCTCGATCTCACCCGGTTCGACCACGACGATGCCGTCGAACTCCAGGCCCTTGGTGTCCAGCCCGGTCAGCACCACCACGCGGGCGTCGTCGCCGGTCGACTGCTCGGCGTACCCCGGCCAGCTCGCCAGCCAGGCCGAGACCTCGGCACGCCGCGCGACTGGTACGACGATCCCGATGGTGCCGTCGACCGCGTTGGTCAGGTCGGCCAGCGCCGCCCGGGTGCCTTCCTCGAGGTCTGGGACCGTGCGCTCCTCGGGCTCGTTGCCGGTCGAGCGCACCGCGTTCGGCAGGTCGGCGGCCAGGCCGGCCCGCTCGGCGAAGGCCGCCGCAAAGGCGTAGATCTCCGAGGAGTTGCGGTAGTTCGTCGAGAGGTGGAACTCGTGCTGCGCCTTCTGCCCGAGGGCTTCACTGCGGGCTTTGACCGCCTCGGCCGGGACCGGCCAGGAGGACTGGGCCGGGTCACCGACGATCGTCCAGGTGGCCGTGCGGCCGCGACGACCGACCATGCGCCACTGCATCGGTGTCAGGTCCTGGGCCTCGTCGATGAGCACGTGCGCGTAGCCGTCGTCCTCGACCCGGTTGGTCGGCGGAGTCCAGGACCGCTGTCCGCCGTACTCGCGCTCCGAGCCGAGGGTGAGCTCGACCAGCGACGAGTCGGCGATCCCGAGCGGGTCCTCGTCGAGGTCGTTGACCAGCGGTGGATCGCCGAGGAGGTAGCGCAGCTCGTCGATCAGGGGGATGTCGTCGATCGAGAGGTCCTCTCCCCACGACTTCGTCAGCAAGCGGACCGCTTCGTCGTCCAGCACGCCTTCGGCAACCCGGGTCAGGACGTCGGTGTCGCGCAGCCAGCCGAGCACGGTCGCAGCGTCGAGGACCGGCCACCAGTTCGACGCGAAGTCGAGAAAGCGGTCATCGGTGCGGACCTCCTCGGCGAAGTCCTCCTTGGTGCGTTCGCGCGCCCGCTCGGACTTCACCTGACGCCACATGTGGTCGATCAGGGTGGAGGCGACCTTGTTGGTCGACCGGTTGCGCGGACCCATCGAGAGCAGCTGGCGCCGGACCTGGCCGAGCTCCCGAGCACCGAGCGTGATCACGTCGTCGCGGTAGAACATCCGGTACTCGCGCGGGCCGCCGGGAACCGACTGGCGCGACGTACGCCGGAGCAGCTCGGCCATCTCGACCGCGCCCTTGACCTCGGCCACCCGCGGGTCGTCGCGGCGCGAGGCCTTGAGCCCGTCGACGACGTCGCCGAGGGACCGCAGGGCGACGGCAGTCTCACCGAGCGACGGGAGCACGCGTTCGATGTAGCGCATGAAGACGCCGGACGGGCCGACGACGAGCACCCCGCCGGTCTCGTAGCGGCGACGGTCCCCGTAGAGCAGGAACGCGGCGCGGTGCAGGGCGACGACGGTCTTGCCGGTACCGGGCCCGCCGGTGATCAGGACGACGCCCTTCTCGGGGGCGCGGATCGCCTTGTCCTGCTCGGCCTGGATCGTCGCGACGATCGAGTGCATCGAGCGGTCGCGGGCGCGGGAGAGCTGCGCCATCAGGGCGCCCTCGCCGACGATCGGGAGGTCGGTCTCGACCTCGGCATCGAGCAGGTCGTCCTCGACCCCGATGACCTGGACACCCTGGCTGCGCAGGATCCGGCGCCGGATCACGCCGTGCGGATCGGCGTGCGTCGCCTGGTAGAACACCGCTGCCGCCGGAGCGCGCCAGTCGATGAGCAGGACATCGCGGTTGGTGTCGCGCAGCCCGATCCGGCCGACGTACCGGGGCTCGGGATCGACCTCGGCACGCATGTCGAGGCGACCGAAGACAAGGCCCTCGTGGGCCGCGTCGAGGGTCGCCATCCGGCGCGCAGCCTGGAAGAGCATCGCGTCGCGCTCGACGAGCCCGCCCTCGTGGCCGAGCTGTCCGCGGGCACGGCCCTCAGCGGCGAGCTGCTCGGCCGACCGGGCCGATTCCGCGAGCTGGCGGTAGACCGTGTCGACGAACTCCTGCTCGCTCGCTATCTCGCGGGCGGCGACGTCATCGTTCAACTTCGCTGGTCCTTCGGAACGGGAATCGGGGAGTCGTCAACTCTACCCGTGCTCAGGCAAGGTCGTGGATGAAGTCACCCAGCTGGACGAGATTTCTGCACTCCACCATGGGAAGCAGTGCCGCGTACTTGTTCGCCGCGGAGTCGCCGGTGTTCCAGTGCCGCGGCGATTCCGGGTTCAGCCACCAGGTGTGCCGGGCGTCGTGGGTCATCTGCTCGACCACGTCCAGGGCCAGGTCGGAGTAGTTCGACCGGGCGTCGCCGAGGATCAACAAGTTCGTCTTCGGCGTGAGCGCGTCGCCGTGGAGCTCGGCGAACCGGGTGAACGCCCGGCCGTAGTTCGTGCGACCCCAGAGGCTGGCGTACTGGGCGCTCGCCGCGAGTGAGGCCATCGTCTCGATCGGGTCCGCGCCAGGGTGGAACCGGTCGGAGACCTCGTGGATCTCGTCGACGAAGGTGAAGGCGCGCACCCGGTTGAACTGCTCGCGCAGCGCGAACACGAGCATCAGCGTGAAGTTCGCGAAGTTCGCCACCGAGCCGCTCACGTCGCAGAGCACGACCAGGTCGCTGCGGCTCGCCCGGCGTGGGCGGTGGTGGGTCTCGAGCGGTACACCTCCGGAGGAGACCGAGGCGCGCACCGTACGCCGGAAGTCCAGTGGGCCGCGTTGCTTGGACGCCTTGTGCCGGTTGAGCCTGGTCGCGAGCCTCCGGGCCAGCGGCCCGATCTCGCGGCGCATCTCCTCCAGGTCGCTCTTGCGGGCGGAGGTGAAGTCGAGCTGCTCGATGCTCTTGCGCACGGTGTAGCGGGCCACGTGCTCGGGACCCCGGACCTCGGCCGCACGACGGCGGACCTCCGCGTCGACCATCGCGCTGAACGCGGCCACCTGGGCCTCGACGAGGCGGCGCAGGGTCGGGTCGGTGTCGAGGTCGGCGAGCAGACCCGCGAGCACGCGGTCGACGAGCTCGCCCGGCGAGACCCTGTTCATCACGTTGTACGACGACCAGCGCTGCTCACCGGGACCCCGTCCGCGGATCAGGCCGAACCGCTGGACCGCCTCGCGGGCCAGGACGTTCAGGGCGTCCGGGTCGCCGATGCCCAGCGCGTTGACGAGCTGCTCGCGGAACTCGGCGAGGTCGGCTGGACCGTCGCCGAGGGACTCGCTGCGCTCGTCCTCCTGGGCGTCGTCTGCCTGGTCGGGGCGACTGGGATCGCCTACCAGTGCGGGGAAGTAGAGGTCGAAGACGTGGTCGAACCCGGCTCGGTGCGGTTGCCGTTTGACGAGGGTAGCGGCGTAGGCGGACCGGACGATCTCGCGATCGCTCAGGCCGAGGGCGAGGACGGCATCGGCGGCGTCGAGCCCTTCGGACAACGAGACCGGGAGGCCGGCAGTGCGCAGTGCCTCGACGAACGCGATGTGCCGATCAAGGAGCGACATCGATTCACGCCTGTCGCAACCGCAGCTCGCGCACGGCGCGGTCGACGTCGCTGCTGTGCTTGAGGACGACGCCGAGAGTGGCATCGATCGTCGCCGCGTCCAGGGTGCCGGTACCCAGGGCGACGAGGGTGCGTGCCCAGTCCACGGACTCGGCGATCGACGGGGCCTTGCGGAGCTCGAGGGCGCGGAGCCGGGTCACCGCCTCGACGATCTCGCGGGCGAGCCGGTCCTCGATCGCCGGCACCTGGCCCACGAGGATCTGGTGCTCACGGTCGGCATCGGGGTAGTCGATGTGCAGGTACAGGCAGCGCCGGCGCACCGCCTCCGACAGCTCGCGGGTCGCGTTCGAGGTCAGGACCACCAGCGGCCGCCGTACCGCTGCCATCGTGCCGAGCTCGGGGATGGTGACCTGGAAGTCGCTCAGCACCTCGAGCAGGAGGCCCTCGACCTCGACGTCGGTCTTGTCGACCTCGTCGATGAGCAGGACGGTCGGCTCCTCACGACGGATCGCCGTCAGCAGCGGCCGGGTGAGCAGGAATTCCTCGGTGAAGATGTCGTCGTGCGTCTCCGACCAGGACTGATCGCCCGAGGAGGCCTGGATCCGGAGCAGCTGCTTCTTGTAGTTCCACTCGTACAGCGCGCGTGCCTCGTCCAGACCCTCGTAGCACTGCAGCCGGATCAGCTCCGAGCCGGTCGCCCGGGCGATCGCCTTGGCGAGCTCGGTCTTGCCGACACCCGCCGGGCCCTCGACGAGCAGAGGCTTCTCGAGTGCGCCGGCGAGGTAGGTCGTGGTGGCGGTAGCCGGATCGGCCAGGTAGCCGGCCGCGGCAAGCCGCTTGTCGGCGTCAGCCGCTGAGTCGAACCAGGTCACGGGGGCCATCATGCCCTGAGCGTCGTGGTCGATTACGGCGACGTGTTCATCCTCACCCGGATAGCCTGATCGGACGTGGATCAGCCGGGGAGGGCCGATGCGGAAGTTCATGGGGGCACTTCTGTGCCTTGTGGTGTCTGTTTTGAGCGTGTTCATACCTTCTGTGACACCGGTGGCGGGGGCCACGGCGGCAGTGCGGTCGGTCGTGGTGACCGGCAGCGGGGCCGCGATGTACCCCGACTTCGACCCCACCGTCACCCGGTACGCGCTCACCACCGATGCCGCGACGGCCGGGACCGTGAGGGTCGACGCGACGACCTCGGATCCCGCCGGCACCGTGTACGTCGATGGAGCAGTCGCGGCCGGCCCGACGGACGTCACCGGCCTGACCGCGGGTGATGAGGTGTCGGTGATCATCGACGACAGCAGCGGCCGGACGGCGTACTCGGTGATCTACCTGCCGACCGACTTCCCGAAGATCAGCGTCACCACGAACTCGGCCGGTGTGCAGCCGGGACTGATCGCCCTGACACTGAACACCTTCGAGCAGAACCCGCTTCCTGCGTACGACACGATCATCGACCGCAACGGCGTGCCGGTCTACGCCGTCGCAGCGGCACGCCAGGACCTCGACCTCAAGCAGCAGCCCGACGGCAGCATCACCGTCCAGCGCCCGACCACCGACCCCGCCCACACCGGGGTCGACATGGTCACGCTCGACGGGGGGCTGGCCGAGAGCGCCCGGACCCATGTCGAGGGGACACTGGTCAACACCGACGGCCACGACGCCCAGCGTTTGCCCGACGGCAGCACCCTGCTGCTCGGCTACGAGCCCAACGCGGTGACGGGCAAGACCGACGCGACCATCCAGAAGCTCGATCCGCTCGGCACGCCGGTCTTCACCTGGAACTCCTCGGCACTGGCCGACGAGACCGTCGCCGGCTCGAACCCCGACTACGCGCACGTGAATTCGATCCAGTCGATCGAGAACGGCGACGTGCTGGTCTCGTTCCGGCACCTGTCCGCGGTGCTGCGGATCGCGATGGTCGCCCACGACGGCTACCAGCCCGGGGACATCATCTGGAAGCTCGGCGGCCGGGACAGCAGCTTCACCTTCGTCAACGACCCGTACGGCGGGCCGTGTGCCCAGCACGCCGCGAGCGAGCTCGCCAACGGAGACATCCTGCTCTACGACAACGGCACCAACGGCTTCTGCGTGGACCCGGCCGACCGAGGCGGCCCGACGATCAACCGGGGCCAGACGCGGGTTGCCGAGTACGCGCTGGACACGACGACGCACACCGCGACGCTGGTCTGGGACTACACGCCGCTCGGGAAGTACGCCTCGTTCGCCGGGTCGGCCAGGCGGATGGGCAACGGCGACACCCTGATCGGCTGGGCCGACGACCGCAACGCGCTGGCGACCGAGATCACCAGCGACAAGCAGGTGCTCTGGGAGGTCACGGCACCACCCGCGCTGCCGGGGCACTCGCGCTACATGAGCTACCGGGCTTCGCTGATCACCGACCTGACCGACAAGATCAAGCCGGTCGTCCTGCCCAGCGGGCCGGCTGACGGTGCGCGCTTCACCGTCGGCGACATGGCGACCGCCGGCGCGCGGTGCACCGACCGCGGCGGGTCGAACCTGGCGACGTGCGCGGTGACCGGGGCTACCGGCGGTCTCCTGGACACCGCGACGGCGGGTACCCGGTCGTGGGCGGTCACGGCCACGGACGGGGCCGGGAACACCACGACGGTGACCCGCAGCTACACCGTCGTGCCACCCGTGCGCTCGGCCGACGCGACGGTCCGCAAGGACGGTTCGACGACCTGGGCCACGACCGTGCACCAGGCCACCCGCCGCGGTCAGAACGGTACGTCGTACTGGCTGGTGCGCAACGGCGGCAACCGGGCCGACTCGTTCGCCCTGCGCGGCACCGCCGGGACGACCCGGTTCGTGGTGCACTACTGGTCTGCCGGTCGCGACGTCACCGCCGCGGTTCTCGCAGGCAGCTTCCGGACCGTGAGGCTCGCGCCTGGGCAGTCACAGGTGGTGCGGGTCGTCGTCAGACCGACCTACCGCGCGCCTCGGGGAGTCGTCCGGGCGTTCACGTTGCGCAGCATCCCGGCTGGATCGGGTGCGGGGGACCAGGTGGTCGTGCGGGAGAAGGCCCTGTTCTAGCTGTCCTAGCCGGCGTCGACGTTCTCGGTCGCCAGTACCTGGGAGAGGTAGTCGGTCAGCAGGTCCTCGATGGTGCGCTCCATCGACTCGGCCAGTGTCCCGATCACCGAGCTCATGGCCAGCTCGCGGAAGCGGGTCAAGGTGCCGACCAGCTCACCGACCTCGGCGCTGGTCGGGTCGGTGGCGCCGAGGAAGGTCTCGCCCACCTGACGTACGGCTTCGTTGACCAGGGCCCGCGCGATGTTGTCGACCGCCATCGAGACCTCGCTGTGCAGCTTGACCAGGGCCTCGGTGGGCATCCCGAACCCGCGCATCTCGGCGAAGGCGCGCAGCAGCTCGGGCCGCTTGACCAGGGCCTTCGCGCCCTTGATCTCGACCAGCCCGACGTCGATGTAGCGCTGGAGGCCGTCCTTGTCGATGGTCAGCTCGCGCACCTCGGCCAGGGTCATCGTCGCCGGAGCGTCCTCCAGGCGGGGCGGCACCAGGGCCCTCTCCAGGCCGAGGACGTCAGCGAGGTCGTTCCCGCCCTCCCAGGCGTTGAGCATCTCGGTGATGTGTCCGCTGGTGTACCCGCGCTCGAGCATCGAGCTGATGATCTTGAGCCGGGACAGGTGGCTGTCGTCGAAGATCGCCACCCGGCCCTCGCGCCGCGGCGGGTGCAGCAGGCCGCGCTCCTGGTAGGCGCGGATGTTGCGCACCGTGACGTTGCTGGCGCGGGCCAGGTCGTCGATCCGGTAGGTCCGGCCCTCGACGTGGGCCTCACGCCCGCGCCCCAGCGACAACAGCTGGCGTACGGCGGCGTCCACCGCCCTCTTCGGGTCGCGCGCCAGCTGGCGTTGCCCGCGGCGCAATGACTCGAGGACGTTGTCGACCGCTCGGAGGTTGAGGGAGGGCGCAGCCATGATCAGACCGCCGCCACGTCCCGCGGGATGTTCCAGAGCCGAGCTGCGGCGTTCGAGGCGACCTCGTAGTCACGGATCCGGAAGTCCTGCATCTGACGAAGATACTGGGTCGCGAACCCGGGATACATCGAGGCGTTGAAGCCGTCGGCCGTCAGGTACCAGCTGGAACACCCCGACATCCAGGTCGTGCTCCTCAACCGCCGTTGGATCGACGCGTTGTAGGCGTCCTGGACGTCCTTCTTCACATCCAGCCAGCGCAGGTCCTGCTCGACGATCGTGCGGATCCCCGCGACGGCGTAGTCGATCTGGCCCTGGACGTAGACCAGCAGCGAGTTGTGACCCGGACCCGAGTTCGGACCGCAGGTGAAGAACAGGTTCGGGTATCCGTGCGCGCTGGCGCTCTTGTAGGCCTGGGGGTGCCCGGCCCACTCCTCGCCCAGCACCTGCCCGTCGAGCCCGCTGATCCGGTACGGCGGACCGTCAAGGTGCACGTCGTACCCGGTGGCGAAGACGATCGCGTCGACGTGGTGCTCGAGGCCGTCACTGGTGCGCAGTCCGTCAGCCGTGATCGTCGCGATCGGCCAGGTGATCAGCTTGCAGTTCTCGGCCTGGAGCGCCGGGAGGTAGTCGCTCGACATCAGCATCCGCTTGCAGCCCGCCCGGAAGTCAGGGGTCAGCTGCCGCCGAAGCCACCTGTCCTTCACCCTCATCCGGAGGTGCAGCTTGCCCGCCTGTTGGATCAGCGAGGTGACCGGCGTGTTCCAGACAAGACCCGTGGCGGCTGCCTCGTGAGCCACGAAGAGCGCAGTGCGCGCCGCCTGCTGTACGACGGGGATGCGCTCGAACACCTGCTTCACGGCTTCCGGGGTCGCCAGGTCCACCCGGGGCAACACCCACCCCGGAGTGCGCTGGAAGACCTTGACCGAACCGGCCACCTTCACCAGCTCGGGGATGATCTGGACCGCGCTGGCGCCGGTGCCGATCACCGCCACGCTCTTGCCCGCGAAGTCGTAGTCGTTGTCCCAGCGGGCGCTGTGGATCCGTGCGCCTCCGAAGTCGTCGATGCCCCGGATCTTCGGCAGGCTGGCGTCGGACAGGGGTCCGGAAGCAACGACGACGGTGCGGGCGTAGAACGTGCGTCGACCGGCGCTGACCTCCCACCGCGCCTCGCGCCTGTCGAACCTCATCGTCGTGACCTCGGTGTTGAACCGGATGTCGTTGACCAGGTCGAAGCGCTCGGCCAGCTCGGTGATGTGTGCCTGGATCTCGGCGCTCGGCGAGTAGGTCCGCGACCAGCCCGGGTTCTTCGCGAAGGAGAACGAGTACAGCTGGGAGGGGATGTCGCACGCCGCGCCGGGATAGGTCGCGTCGCGCCAGGTCCCGCCGACCCGGTCCGCGCGTTCGAGGATCACCAGGTCCTCGATGCCCGCCTCGCGCAGCTTGATCGCGGTCCCGAGACCGGTGAAGCCGGCACCGATCACCAACGTCGTGCAGACCTTCGCACTCACGCGGCGTTCATCCCCTTCTTCACACCCGTGCTCACCGGCTCGTAGGTGAGCTCCTTGAACCAGGTCGGGATCGGGCGGAACAGTGCCCTCGGGTAGTACTCCGACAGCTTCACCATGCTGTTGGCCAGCAGGTGGTAGGGGTGCTCGGAGTTCACGACCATCTGCGAGTGCACCCGGAGCACCTGGAAGAGAGGAACCCGGTGGGTGAACTCACCGCGACGACCGAGCCTCTCGAACCGGCTCATGGCGGCGTACAGCTTCTCGGGCTGGAGACCCATCTCCACGATGTTGTTGCGCATCCGGTTGAGCAGCGGGACGTACATCAGCGCCCCGACGATCAAGCCGGGCGAGGCGAGGTTGGACACGAAGTCGATCGCGAGCTTGCGTGCCCGGGCATGACCGATCATGTCGAGGACCTCGAAGTCGACCGCGATGTGCCGGGACTCGTCGTTGTTGATCTTCTCGAAGACCTGGTGGCAGACCGGGTCGTGCACCTCCTCGAGCAGGAACTTGAGCAGCGCGCCGTCCAGGGCCACCTCGAGCATGGGGATGACGGTGCCCAGCACGGAGAGCGGCATGTCGTCGGCGTACGTGTCGAGCCACTCGATCGCCATCCGGATGTTCACACTCGGCTCGGGGATCTCGTCGCCCTCCAGCATGCCCCAGCGCTTCATCAGCGCGAGCTCGGCGTTGGCATGACGTTGCTCCTCGGCGTGGAAGTACCGGTAGATCTCCGCGATCATCGGTGTCGGCGCCTTCTTGGCCATCGCGGCGAACCCGCGCGCGCCGACGTTCTCGATCCAGCACAGGTCCGCCATGAACGCCTTGAGCCTGGGCTTGAAGTCCTCGCTGATCGTCTCGACACCGGGTGCGTCCCAGTCGATGTCGGCGAGCGCCCACTGGCGGTCCTTGATCTTGGTGAGCATCTCGTCCATGTCCATGGTCATGTCAGCTGCCTTCCTGTGCGGGTGCTGGCGTCTCGGCAGTGCTCCTCGGATCAAGCCTGTCGAGATCGATGACCGAGTTCTCGGTCGTCGAGCTTGCCGAGACCCGGTGAGGTTGAACCGAACGTGCGGGTACGGGGTCGTCCCCGAGGGGTCCGAAGCGCTCGAGCAGGCCGACGACCCGGGTGTAGGTGTGCGGCAGGGTGCGCTTGATCTGCCAGCCGAGCTTGGCGTCGAGCTGCGGCATGACATAGAGGCCGCCGCGGTCGTGGGTGTCCAGGCAGATCCGCGCGACCTTCTGCGGCGACATCCCGAACTGCATCAGCCTGGTGGCCGCGGCGGTGGCCTTGTCGCTGATCCGCCCCGCGGTGACGATGTTGGTCTTCACGAAGGTCGGGCAGAGCACGCTGAGGCTCACGCCGGTTCCAGCCAGCTCCGCGGCCAGGGTCTCGCTGAGCGAGAGCACGCCGGCCTTGCTCACGTTGTACGCCGCCATCCGCGGTGCGGCTCCGAAGCTGGCCGCCGAGGCCACGTTGATGATCCCGCTGCGGCGTCCGTTCTCGGCCGCTTCGCGGAGCATGGGGACGAAGACATGGCACCCGTTGATCGGGCCCCACAAGTTGATGCCCAGGGTCCACTGCCAGTCCTCGATCGGAGCGTCGCCGACGAGCTCGCCGCCGGCGCCCACTCCGGCGTTGTTGATCACCAGGGTGGGGACGTCCTCGAACCAGCGACAGGCCTCGGCCGCCAGGTGCTGGACGTCCGCCAACCTGGACACGTCGCAGCGCACGGCGATCGCCGAACCGCCGCTGTCCTCGATCGCGGTGACGGTGCGCTGGGCGCCGAGGTGGTCGATGTCGCTGACGACAACCTGCCCGCCGCGCCGGGCCAGCTCAAGCGCGAAGGCCTGGCCGATCCCGCTGGCCGCGCCGGTGACGACGGCACGTGAGTTCCTGCTGACCTTGCTCATGCGGTGACCTCCTGGTCGCCGGATTCTCGGGTTCGCACCCGTGCGTCGAGCGCGTCGACCACGAAACGTGCGGCCCGGCGCAGGGCCTGGTCCGCCTCGGGCACCAACCGGTTCGCCGCCTGGAAGACGTGCATCTGACCGGGCCAGATCTCGAGTCGGACGTCGGTCCCCGCCGCGGCGAGCATGTCGGCGATGTGGTGCGCGTCAGCCGCGAGGAACTCGGCACCGCCGGCCTGGATCAGCGTCGGCGGGAGCACCTCACCGGGCGCGACGACGTGGGTGAGCCGCGGGTGCGTTGGATCGGTCCCGACCAGGTAGTGCGCGAACAGCTTGCGCACCCCGGCGGCAGAGATCATCGGGTCCGGGACCACTTTCTCCCGCTCGGCGATCAGGTCGCAAGTCACGTCGGCGAGCGGTGAGAACATCACCAACCCGGCCGGCAGCTCGCGACCTTCACGCAGGAGCCTCAGAGCCAGGTCCAGTGTCAGATGCCCGCCGGCGGAGTCGCCGACGACGGCGATGTTGTCCGGGGACCAACCCTGGGCCAGCAACCACTCGTAGGCGCGCTCGATGTCATCTGGCGCGGCGGGGAACGGGTGCTCGGGCGCCAGTCGGTACTCGGCACTGAAGACGGTCACCCGTGATTCCCTGGCCAGCCGGCTGACCAGCGGACGGTGGGTCCTGGTCGAGCACAGGGTGTAGCCGCTGCCGTGGATGTAGAGGATCACCCTGCCCGGCCGCGGGGTCACCGGACGGAGCCACTCACCCTTGATCCGCCCGAGGCGCTCCGTGGTCGAGTCGACCGGGACCACCTCGACGCCGAGCGGCGTGGTACCGGCGCCGGCCATCATCGTGGCCAGGAGGCGACGGGTGACCTTGACGCCGAGCTCGCCCTCGGGGACCAGGTGCTCGAGCGGTCGGATCGTGCGCATCGTTGCCCAGCGGGCGAACCGGGCGCGCGAGGACGGGGGGTGAGGCGTGAAGGTCGACAGCACGATTTGATGACACCACGAACTGTGCCATTGGTCAATGGTTTGATTGGTCAGGCTGGAGCGGTGGCCATCAGGTCTGCGGCAGCAGCGCCGAGCTCACCGCCGACGGCGGCGGCACGGATCCGCTTCTGGTTCGCTGCCGAGAGTCGGTCGAAGCGAGCGAACAACCGCTCCTGAGCTGTCGAGCTGAGCCGCTCGAACGCGACCTTGGCGGCCTCCCAGTCGGCACCGGAGGCGACCTCGGCGAAAAGGTCGTCGAGGACCCCGTCCGGCAGGTCGTCGACCACGGCGTCGATCGCCGGGGTCCACTCCAGCAGCGGTACGACGGCCAGCAGGTCGGCGGCGCTCGCAACCGCCAGGGCGCCCTTCAGCATGTCCGGCGTGACCACTCCGACGAACCGCGCCATCCCGGCGTACTCACCGCGCTCGAACAGGGCCGCAGCAATTCCCGCCACCGTCTCGACCGGCACCGCTGCGACGATCGGCCCCATTCTGCTCGGGTCCAGCGCCAGCGCCAGATCCGCGAGCTCGCCGGCATCCAGCGACGTGGCGATCTGGGTGACCTGCGCTGCCGGGAGCTCGGCGATCACCGTGTCGAGGTTGTCGTTCCACTCCAGCAACGGCACCACCGCGAGCAGGTCGTGCGGTGACGCGGCGTGGAGCGCGGCGAAGAGGGCCTCGACGGTGACGGTGCCGACGAACTCGGCCATCGTCGCGTACTCCTTGCGTCCGAAGAGCTCCTTGGCCACCTGGCCGATCGGCTCGGCCGGCAGCTGCTGGACCACCGGCCTCGAGCGGACCGGATCGAGGGCGAGGGCGATCTCGGCCAGGTACGGGATCGAGACCCGGCCGATCAGGTCGCGCGCCTTCGCGGGCTCGAGCATCTCGGCCGTGCGCGCGGCCATCACCGGGGGCAGGAACCTCTCGGCGAGAACGCCGGCCAACGGCCCGGGGATCGTCCGGGAGAGCCCGGCGATGCGGGCGAACCGCTGCTGGGCATCGGCGAAGAGCGTCTTGCTGATCTGGTCGTGGAACGCGCGCAGGTCGGCATCCGGAATGCCCTCGAGGCCACGGATGTCACTCGGGTCGAGGCGCAGCAGTCGTGCGATCCGTCCGACCTGCGGACTCATCCGAGCAGCGCCTTCCGGACGATCCCGCGGACGGCGAACGGCACGCCCGCGATCGCCTCCTGCACCGACTTCTCCATGTCAGCGCGCTGCTGCTTCTTCGCGGCGCCGATCTGCTCGGCGAGGCGGGCCAGGGTCTCGGGCGGCAGTGCGCTGATCGATGCGGGCGGCTGTGCCCCCAGGACCTTGACGAGCTCGGCGTCGGATTTCACGGGCCTCCCCTTACGTTGCCATTGGCTGATGGCAGCGTCGCCGAGGAATCGCGTGGCGTCAAGCGACCGGACTCAGTCCAGCGGCCTCAGCTCGTCGGCGTACGACAGCGACACCCGGCTCAGTACGCCGGCGTCGTTGACGGCGTACTGGCCCATCCGCCACAGCGGTGGGCTGTAGGCGTGGACCGAGACCGATCCGTGGACGGCGCCGTTGAGTCGGTGGATGTGATCGGCGCCGAAGGAGTACACCGTGCCCTCGGACACGCGGGTCTCACGCGCTCCGTGTTCCAGCGTCAGGTTGCTCTCGACCAGTTCGCCGGCCACGACGGCGACCGCCCCGGCGGAGAGGTCGTGGTCGTGCCAGCCGGTGTCGTTCTCCGGTGTCCAGCACAGCAACCAGATGTCGACGTGCGCGTCACGGTGCAGCGAGACGTAGACCCGCTCGTCGGCATCGAACGCGACCAGGTGCTGCCACTCCTCCTGGCGAGCGGCCAGGTCTGCGACCAGGTCTTCCAGCTCGGGTCGGGTCAGGTCGCGACCGGGAAGGTCCGCAGTTGCGACGACGGCGGTCAGCTCGCGATGGCCCATGCCGACTCACCTCCTTCGAGCGGCGTCGGCTCGAGCAAGCGTCCCGGGTTGGTGACCCGGACGGCGCGCGTCGCGGCGGCTCCGAGGAACTCCCTCACAGGTTCGCCGTAGGGACGGTCACTGCCGAGGACGAGGGCGTCGATGCCGAGCACCCGTACCAGCGCATCGAGTGCCTGCGGTCCGTAGCAGGAGGTGTCGACGTAGACCAACGGGTCGATGTGGCCGGCGCTGCCGCCGCGGAGTCGCTGCCGCTCGTGGTGCACCGGCGCGAGCCCGGCCCCCGCGGCGAAGACGAGTCGCAGTGCGGGGAACAAGGCGCGTCCGCCGACCGCGTGCCAGGCCCACCAGGCCGCGCCCATCTGCGCGACGTACCCGACCACCGGGTGCCACCAGTCCGGTACCGGCCCGCGCAGCGGATCGGTCGGCACCGGACCTGGATGGACGAGCACAGGCTTGCCTGCGACCTCGGCGGCAAGCAGGAGCGCCCCGACCCGCTCCCACGCTGCCGGCGAGGCCACCGACGTCGCCGGCAGCTGGAGTCCGACGAACCTGTCGCGCGCGAGCAGCGTGTGCAGCGCGGCGACATCCGGTTCGACGGCAGGCACCGAGGCCCACGCCCGGAAGTGTCCGGGCAGCTCCTGCACGCCGCGATGCCAGGCATCGATCAGGGGCGCGGCTTGGGCTCGTGGCAGCGATTCGATCCCCAGCGGAGCAGAGAGGCTGAGGCAGGCCGAGCCGACCTCCGATTCGTGGTCCGCGACGATGCGCCGCTCGACGTCATGGGACAAGGGGTCGACAGCGTAGGGCGGTTCGCCTGCGGTGTGCAGGGTCCAGCCGCGGAGATAGGGCACCTGGGTACGCGCCCGAAGTCGATCGACGAATTCGGGCGTCCACAAGTGCTGGTGCACGTCGACAGCAACGTGGTTCATGACTCAGCCTCCTCTCTTACTGTAGTAAGTGACTAGACTTTATCATATAGGCGTCAGGCCTTGACAGTCACCAGCACAGTCGGGCTGACGCCCCGGGCGTGGCCAGGAGTCGCGGGCTTGACCACCCGCAGGACCACCACGCCGCTCCCCCGGAACAGGGGGTGGAAGGCGTAGGTCGAGGTGGAGGTCAGTGCACGGGAGGACACGGCTCGCCAGTTGCCGTTGATGTAGGTCTGCAGGAACACCTTTTGCCCGGGTGCCGCGACCCGCACGATGCCCTGGAGCGTCGCGCGCCGCCCGGCGGCAATCGAGGTGGTCTGCGGCGAGACCGTCACTCGGTAGCGCGTCCCTGCCTGGGCCGGACCGGACAACCCGAGGGTCACGGCGGCAAGCACGGTCACGAGAGCAACGGACAGCGCGATACGCATTCTCATCTGGTCAGTCCCCCGTCGTTCGACCCTCAGACTACCGGGCGAGCACGAAACCCCGCCCGGTTTCCCGGACGGGGCTCAATGGCGGTGGCGGTGGGATTTGAACCCACGGTGGGTTTGACCCCACACAGCATTTCGAGTGCTGCACCTTCGGCCGCTCGGACACGCCACCGCCGGAGAGGTTACCGGAGGTGGTCCACCGGGCTGAAATCGGCCAGCAGTCAGCGGTGCTCGGCGAAGAACGCCTCGAGAAGGGCGGCCGACTCGTCGGCCAGGACGCCGCCGATCACCTCGGGGCGGTGGTTCAGCCGTCGGTCTCGTACGACGTCCCACAGACTTCCCGCAGCTCCCGCCTTCTCGTCGTACGCGCCGAAGACCAGGCGTGCGACGCGGGACAGCACGATCGCGCCGGCACACATCGTGCACGGTTCCAGTGTCACGACCAGCGTGCAGCCGTCGAGCCGCCACTCGCCGCGCGCCGCGGCGGCCTGGCGCAACGCGACCACCTCGGCGTGCCCGGTCGGATCAGCGTCGCGTTCACGAACGTTCACGCCGGTCCCGATCACCAGCCTGTCCGCATCCAGCACGACCGCGCCGATCGGGACGTCAGCGCTCGCGCTCGCTCCGGCGGCGCAGTCGAGTGCCTCCCGCATTGCGGCGTCCCACGACGACACCGATCAGTCGTCCGGGTCCGTGTAGTCGTCGAACTCGTCGCCGAAGCCGAGCTGGGTCGCGATCTCGCCGAGGACGTCCTCGGGGTGCAGCTCCAGGTCGTCGAGCAGCTCGCCCATGTCCGCAGCCGGAAAGCCCATGTCGGCCAGGATCGCGAGATCACCGGCAGGAGCCGGCTCCTCCTCGTCGACCTCGACGTGGACGCCGAGGTGGTCGACGGCCGAACGGGCCAGCGTCCAGTCCGGCGCAGCGGTCGCGTCCGAGAGCAGGACCCTGACCAGCGATCCCTGCACGCGGACGAGCAACACGAATTCCTCGTCGATCGAGATCAGCGCGAGGGCACCGGTCTCGCCGGGGTAGCGGCGCAGCTCCTTCGCGATCGACTCGACGTCCTCGAGCGCGTGCTCGCGCAGCTCGGCCAGGTTCCAGGTGCCCTCGTCGAGGTAGGCGACCAGGGCAAGGTCGATGTCGTTGACCTCGGCATCGGTCACGTCCGACACGCCGCACCACCCTTCGAAGACCCCGTCGTCACCAGCTGCCCTGGCGGGCCACTACTGATGGTCGCAGCAAGCACGCCGGTGCGCCAAGTGCGTAACCTTCCCGTCATGCGCCTGCACGTTGTCGATCACCCTCTCGTTTCCCACAAGCTCACGACGCTGCGCGACGAACGCACGCTGTCGCCGGAGTTCCGCCGCCTGACCGAGGAGCTCGTCACCCTGCTGGCCTACGAGGCCACCCGCGAGGTGCGCGTGGAGAACGTGACGGTGAAGACACCCGTCGCCCCGGCCGACGGCGTCGCTCTGAGCCGGCCCCGACCGCTCGTCGTACCGATCCTGCGCGCCGGTCTCGGCATGCTCGAGGGAATGATGAGGCTGGTCCCCACCGCGGAGGTGGGGTTCCTCGGGATGGTCCGCAACGAGGAGACCCTCGAGGCCTCGACGTACGCCGAACGACTTCCCGCCGACCTGTCCGGTCGGCAGTGCTACGTGCTGGACCCGATGCTCGCGACCGGCGGCACCCTGGCCGCGGCGCTGAAGTTCCTCACCGACCGCGGCGCCGACCACATCACCGCGATCTGCCTGCTGGCTGCGCCCGAGGGCGTGGCGAACCTCGAGGCCGGACTCGCCGGCCTCACCATCCCGATCACCGTGGTCACCGCAGCGCTGGACGAGCGCCTGAACGACAAGGGCTACATCGTCCCGGGCCTCGGTGACGCCGGCGACCGGTTGTACGGGCTGGCGCAGTAGGGCTCGGGAACCGGGGGTGCCCGGACTGCGTCCGATCCGCATGTCCGAGAACACTGCTCCGAACCGCCCCGTGAACCTCATCGCCGCCCTGCTGCTGGTGATCGCCCTGATGGGCGCCTTCGTGATCGGGAACCACGTCGACCGCGCCGCGGCCGACCCGGCCCCCACCGACCCCGTCGACCCGTCGGTCCGCGGCCTGGTCACCCAAGGGACGGGTTCGATCGACGCCACCCCGAACCAGCTCGAGTTCACGGTCACCGTGTCCAACTCCGCGTCCCAGACCGCCGGCGCCATCGCGCGGACCGGCGCGGATCTGCACAAGGTGAAGACCGCGTTGCTCAAGGCTGGCGTTGCGAGCAAGGACATCACCACCCAGAACCTCTCGATTCAGCCGAACTACGACTACTCCGGCAGCACCCAGCGGATCACCGGGTACTCGGCCAGCGAGGACCTGAGTGTCCTGGTGCGCCAGCTCGCATCCGCCGGCTCGGTGATCAGCACAGCGGCGACGGTGGCCGGCAACTCAGTCAGCGTCGGCAACATCTCGATGACCATCGGCGACACCGACAGCCTGATGGCCCAGGCACGAGCCAAGGCCGTCGCGGCTGCCCGCAGCGCGGCGAGCTCGCTGGCCGGTGCCGCCGGACTGCACGTGGGCAAGGCCGTCTACATCGAGGACGTCACCGGTGCGGGCGTACCCGTCGACTACGCCGTACCCGGGGCCATGTCGTCCCTGGCGGCGGGCAAGTCCATCCCGATCTCGGCGGGCTCCCAGAAGGTGACCGTGAACGTGAAGGTCCGCTGGACCCTCTCCTGAGCGTCCCGGCTCAGTAGTAGAAGACGGTGACCTGGCCGGTCGCAGTCGCGAGCATCACCAGTGCGACCAGCAGGACCAGGATGATGTAGCCGCTCTCGCGGGCCTGACGGTCCCGATCCCGTTCGGGCGCCGCGTAGCGGAACCCGTCATCGGGACCCATCCGGAACTCATCGGTACGTGCTGCCATGGCGGTGCCTCCATTCACGACGGTACGCCGAATTCTGGTTTCGAGACAGGCCTTGCCAGCCTTCGTCAACCACCATCGATGGTTGAGGAGGTAGCGCAGCAACCGTCTCGAAACCGCCGCGGCTCAGAGCGCCTTGACCGCGGTCAGCAGCTTGCCGAGGGTGTCCTTGGCGTCGCCGAAGAGCAAGGAGGTCGTCGGTTCGAAGAGCAGCTCGTTCTCGATGCCTGCGAAGCCGGGGCGCATCGAGCGCTTCATGAAGATGACCTGCTTGGCCGCGTCGGCGTTGAGGATCGGCATGCCGTAGATCGGAGCACTCGGCGTCGTTCGTGCGGCCGGGTTGACCACGTCGTTCGCGCCGACGACCAGGACGACGTCGGTGCTCTTGAAGTCGTCGTTGATCTCGTCCATCTCGATGAGCTGCTCGTAGGGGACCTGGGCTTCGGCGAGCAGGACGTTCATGTGACCGGGCATGCGACCGGCGACCGGGTGAATGGCGTAGTCGACCTCGGTGCCTCGGGCGACCAGGACATCGACCAGCTCACGCAGGGTGTGCTGCGCCTGGGCGACCGCGAGGCCGTAGCCCGGGACGATGATGACCTTCTCGGCGTACGCGAGCATGATCGCCGCGTCCTCCGGACCGACCGACTTCACGGGCCGGTCCGAGGCCTCGCCGGCACCGAGGGTGGAGCCACCCTTGAGGGCCCCGAACAGGATGTTGGCCACCGAGCGGCCCATCGCGCCGGCCATGAGCAGGGTCAGGAAGGTACCGGAGGCACCGACCAGGGTGCCTGCGACGAGCAGCACCGTGTTGGCCAACACGTAGCCGCCGGCGGCCACAGTCAGACCGGTGAACGCGTTGAGCAGCGAGATCACGATCGGGACGTCGGCGCCGCCGACCGGCAGCACCAGCAGCAATCCGATGGCCAGGCCCAGCAGCGCCAGCACGATGCCGACCAGCATGCCGGGGCTGTGCACCAGCACCACCGAGAAGACGATCACCGCGATGAACGAGCCACCGAAGGCGATCGGCAGGCCCGGGAAGACCACCGGACGCGACGTCATCAGTTCCTGGAGCTTCGCGAAGGTCACCACCGAGCCGGCGAAGGAGACCGAGCCCACCACGATGGTGAAGGCGGTCGCAGCCAGGTTGAACCACGAGATGTTCGCGCCGTCGCCGATCTGGTGCAGCTCCAACAGCGCGACCAGCGCTGCGGCGCCACCGCCGACGCCGTTGAACAGGGCCACCATCTGCGGCATCTGCGTCATCTGCACCCGACGGGCGCCGACGACGCCGCCGATGGTGCCGATCACGATCGCCACCAGGATCAACGGCACGTGCTTGAGGTTGTTGGTGTAGAAGAACGGCAGTGCGCACGCGATCACGGCTGCGGCAGCACCGACGAGGTTGCCGTTGCGGGCGGTCTTCGGCCCCGAGAGTCCCTTGAGCGCGAGGATGAAGGCGACGCCGCAGAAGAGGAAGACGTACTGCGCCCAGGTGTCGATCACTTGGACGCTCCCTCGGTCGGCTCGGCCTTCTTGGGCTTGCGGACGAACATCTGCAGCATCCGGTCCGTCACGACGAAGCCGCCGACCATGTTGACCGAGGCGAGCACGATGGCGATCAGGCCGACCGTGGTGGCGAGCGCGTTGTCGGTCTCGCCGGTGACGATGATCGCGCCCAGCAGGATGATGCCGTGGATGGCGTTGGCGCCCGACATCAGCGGCGTGTGCAGGGTCGAGGAGACCTTCGAGATCACCTCGATGCCGACGAAGACGCTCAGGATGAAGAACGTCAGCCACATGACCGACGGATCGATTCCGCTCACTGGTCTGCCTCCTGGTCATAGGGGAGATCGAGTTGCTCGTCGGCGGGTGTACCGGGTGCGCCGGCTTCAGGCGTTTCGGCAAGCTCAACGACCGGGGGTTCAGGCGCCTCGGCATTGCTCCTTGGATCGAGCTTGTCGAGATCGACGACCGGTTCAGCGAGCGGCTCGGGAGTGGCCGGGGCGGCGCCTTCAATGGCTTCGCGGGTCGGCTCGTGGACGATCACCCCGTCGTGGGTGACCGCGGACCCGGCGACGATCTCGTCGGCGAAGTCCGGGGTGAATTCGGCGGCGGCGCCGTCCTCGCCCTTGGTGGTCATCAGGGTCAGGAGGTTGACGATGTTCTGGGCGTACAGCTTCGAGGCGGGGCCGGGCATCTGGCCGGCGACGTTCGCGCCGCCCCAGACCTGGGCGTGGCCGATCTTGACGATCTCACCGGGCTTGGAGCCCTCCACGTTGCCGCCGGTCTCCGCGGCGAGGTCGACGACCACCGAACCCGGCTTCATCGCTTCGACCATCGCGGCCGTGACCAGCATCGGGGCCTGGCGTCCCGGCACTGCGGCCGTCGTGATCAACGCATCCGCGTTGGCGATGTACGGCGCGAGCAGGTCGCGCTGGCGGGCGGCCCGGTCATCGGTCATCTCGCGGGCGTAGCCACCGGCGCCTTCGAGGGTCTCGAGCTCCAGGTCGATCGACTTGGCACCCATCGAACGGATCTCCTCGGCCGCCGCGGCGCGGACGTCGTAGGCGCGGACGACGGCACCGAGGCGCTTGGCGGTGGCGATGGCCTGCAGGCCGGCGACGCCGGCACCGAGCACGACGACCTCGGCGGGCTGGACGGTACCGGCCGCCGTCATGTTGAGCGGGAAGAAACGACGCAGCAGGCCGGCCGCCACGACAGCGGCGCGGTAGCCGGAGACCAGCGCCTGCGAGCTCAGCGCATCCATCGACTGGGCCCGCGAGATCCGGGGCACCAGCTCCATCGCGAACGAGGTGACGCCCGCGTCGCGCAGCGCGACGACGAGGTCGTGACTCTGGTTCACCGGCAGGAACGAGATCTGTGCGGCACCACGGCGCAGCGCCCGGATCCCGTCGAGATCGAGCGGTTGCACGCCCACGACGACGTCGGCCTCGCTCACCGCGGCCGGTTCGATCGAGGCCCCGGCCTCGACGTACTCCGCGTCGGCGTACTCGGCTTGTGCTCCGGCTCCGGGCTCGACGAGCACCTCGTAGCCCAGAGCGGTCAGCTTGCCGACCAACTCCGGGACCATCGCGACGCGGGTCTCTCCCTCACGGGTTTCCCTTGCTACAGCGATCTTCACCCGTGCAACTTATTGCACGACCGACTTGTTGCCCGAGTTTTGAGACGGGAGTCTCAAAAGTGCACGGCTCAGCCCGTGACGTTGCCCACGAGGTGTCCGATCACGTAGGTGATCGCCATCGCGAGCACGCCACCGGCGATGTTGCGCAGGATGGCCCGACGAACCTCGGCCTCGGCGAACCGTGCGGAGCCGAAGCCGGTCAGCGCGAGCGCCAGCACCACCGCGACCACCGTGGCCCAGATGCGGAAGCTTTGCCCGACCAGGGTGATAGTCAGCAGCGGAAGCAGCGCCCCGAGGGTGAACGCGATCATCGACGCGATGGCTGCCTGCCAGGGGTTGGTGAGGTTGTCGGGGCTGATCCCGAGCTCAGCCTCAGCGTGTGCCCCGAGGGCGTCGTGCGCGGTCAGCTCCTCGGCGACCCGACGCGCGACCTCCTCGCTCAGCCCCTTGTTCCGGTAGATCCCGGCCAGCTCGGCCAGCTCCTCCTCGGGATCCTCCTCGAGCTCGCGACGCTCCTTCTCCAGCAGGGCGCGCTCCGTGTCGCGCTGCGTGCTCACCGAGACGTACTCGCCCGTGGCCATGCTCAGCGCGCCGGACGCGAGACCGGCCGTCCCGGCCAGGAAGATCGTGTGCCGATCGGTGGTGGCGCCCGCGACCCCCATCACCAGGCCGGCCACCGAGACGATGCCGTCGTTCGCGCCGAGGACGGCGGCGCGCAACCAGTTGAGCAGCCCTGAGGCGTTGCCGTGCGGCTCGTCGTCGTGGGGGCCGATCGCAGCGTCGGGCGGGAGTTCGGCCTCGGTCGTCATGGGCCCAATCCACCATGTTTCAGGGCTGTCCGGCAACGAAGGCTAGCCTCGGCTGCCCACCCGGAGCAGCTACCGGGGCGGCAGGCGCACGATGAACCGGTACGACGTCCGGTACGTGGCCGGGTCGGTTCCCGTCACCGTCGCGGCGACCGAGGTGGTGCCCTTACCGAGCTGCACCGTGCAGTGCACCGACGTACCGGTCGGACCGGCCAGGAAGGGGCAGCGAACCGCCGTCGGCACCGTGCTCGTTCGTTTCGCGAGGATCGCGGTGAGGTCCTGCTGCAGGCGTTGGGAGGAGACGCCGAACTCCGCGACGTCGCGGTCCATCGCGACGTGCAGGTCACCCCCGTCCCGGGTGCTCACCACCCGGACCGTCCCGTACAT
This sequence comes from Marmoricola sp., assembly GCF_025965215.1. Classification (GTDB taxonomy): domain Bacteria; phylum Actinomycetota; class Actinomycetes; order Propionibacteriales; family Nocardioidaceae; genus Marmoricola. Next base: position 14,401 of record NZ_JAOPXI010000166.1, on the reverse strand, counting down.
CCGTACGACGCGGCCGCCGCTGAGCTCGGCGACCCGGACACAGCGCACCGACGCCCCCGCCCGAAACCGCAAGGTCGGGCAGGTGAGCGTACCGGGCGCCATCCCTGGGTGCATCTCCTCGAGCCGGTGCTCGGCCATGACGCCGACCTCGCGGCCGGCCAGATGGTCGATGTGCAGGACCGTGCTCCCGCACCCGGTCAGGATCAGGCCGGACATGGCAAGAGCCAGGGGACGCATCAAGCGGTGGCCTCCGCGGCGGTCATCTCGGCGACCCAGGCCGGGACGAGCACGGTGGCCGGTCCCTGGCGCGAGACGTGGAAGTCGCTGTTGGAGGCGCGTTCGAGGTTGAGCTCGAGGGTCTCGCTGCCACCCGCGATCGCGTAGTCGACGAAGGCCGCGGCCGGGTAGACGACACCGGACGTGCCGATGGAGACGAAGAGGTCACAGCTGAACAGCGCGCGATGGATCTGGTCCATGCCGTAGGGCATCTCGCCGAACCAGACGACGTCGGGTCGCAGTCCGGCGATGCCGCACCCCGGGCACGGCGGCTCGTCGGCCAGGGACCGCTCCCACGGGATCCGGACGTCGCAGGCCCGGCACCACGCGGCTCGCAGTTCCCCGTGCATGTGGTGCACCCGTCGCGACCCGGCACGCTCATGCAGGTCGTCGATGTTCTGGGTGATCAGCAGCAGGTCGTCGCCGAGTTCGGCCTCGAGGTCGGCCAGCGCTCGATGGGCCGCGTTCGGGTGCACTCGCGCCAGGGCGGCACGGCGTTCGTCGTAGAAGCGCTGGACCAGGCCGCGGTCGGTGTCGAACGCCTCGGGAGTGGCCACGTCTTCCGGTCGATGACCTTCCCAGAGACCGTCGGAACCGCGGAACGTCGGCACGCCGCTCTCGGCGGAAATGCCGGCACCGGTGAGCACCACGACCTTCACGGACGAAGGCTATCCCCGGGTTCCCAGCCTCACCGATACTCCGGGTTGACGTGGTCGAATCTTTGGCCCGCGTCCCACGCGGACCGTTGGTTGCCGTAGCCGGGCACGCCGCCGGCATCCTTGAGCATCCTGGCGAGGTGCATCAGGTTCCAGGTCATGAAGGTCGTGTTGCGGTTGGTGAAGTCGTTCTCGGGGCCGCCGCTGCCCGGGTCCAGGTACGACGGACCGGGTCCGGCCTCGCCGATCCAGCCGGCATCGGCGTTCGGCGGGATCGTGTAGCCGACGTGTTGGAGCGAGTAGAGGATGTTCTGCGCGCAGTGCTTGATCCCGTCCTCGTTACCGGTGATCAGGCAGCCTCCGACGCGGCCGTAGTAGAGGTACTGGCCTTTGTCGTTCTGTAGCGAGGACAGCGAGTAGAGGCGCTCGATGATCAGCTTCATCTGGCTGGAGTTGTCGCCGAGCCAGATCGGACCGGCGAGCACCAGGATGTCGGCATCGAGCAGGCGCGGGTAGATCACGGGCCACTCGTCGCTGGCCCATCCGTGTTCGGTCATGTCCGGGTAGACGCCGGTCGCGATGTCGTGGTCGATCGCCCGGAGGACCTCGACCTCGACCCCGTGCTTGCGCATGATCGCGACGCTCGTCTCGACCAGGCCCTCCGTGTGACTCGGCTCGGGCGAGCGCTTGAGCGTGCAGTTGATGAACATGGCGCGCAGGCCGGTGAAGTCGGGCCCTGTCTGTTCGGTCTGGGTCATGGTGCCGACTCTTCCGAGCCGGCACCGTGACGGCAAGGGGCTAGTGCTTACGCGGGGATGACGACCGGCTTCGACGTGTGCAGCCCGAGGGCCCCGGCAGCGACGCAGGCCAGCGCCACAGCGGCGGTGAACCACGGGAACACCGGCGCCAGGCCCCAGGTGGTTGCCGCCCAGCCGGCGAGGATCGTCGGCGCGGCCATCGCGGCATACGCGAGCAGGTAGTAGGCGGACATGACCTCGCCGCGCCGGTCGGCGGGAACCACGCGACCGAGGTAGCGCAGCGAGCCTCCGAAGGCCAACCCGAAGGCCAGCCCCATCAGCACGGCGGCGAGGACGACCAGGGCCGCGTGGTGGCTGTCGAGTGCCAGCACGCCCAGGCCGAGGGCGAACGCGGTGCCGAAGTCGCCGATGACGGCTGCCCGGCGCGCATCGAGTCGACCGCCGACCGCCTGGCTGACGGCCGCCGAGGCGGCCATGGCGGCGACGACCACGCCACCGAACACCACACTGTGCACGCCGGTCTTCTGACCCGCGAACGCCGGGAACAGCGAGAGGTAGACGCCGAGCACCGACCACGCCGCCATCACCCCGAGGACGGCGAACCGGAAGTCGGCTGCGATCGAGGCAGGCACGCCCGGTCGTGCGATCCTGATCGGCGCCGAGGACCGGTTGCGGTGCGGCTCAGGGATCGGCAGCACGGCCAGCAGGAGCAGCAGGACGACCAGCGCGACCACGGCGTAGGGCATCACCAGCGGATCCGGCCCGAACTGCGCAAGCAGCGAGGCGCCCAGGATCGTGGCGGCGATCCCGACGTTGAACATGATCCCGGTCAGGTGACCGGTGCGCGCGCCGTGCTCGGGGCGCAGGTCGAGCAGCGCGGCCGACCCGACGACGACCGTCGTACCGACGGCTGCGCCGTGCAGGGCTCGCGCCACGATCAACGCGGCCACCCCGTTGGCCAGCATGAAGATCGCCAGCCCGGCGATCATCGCGACCATGGCGCCGACCAGCAGCGGCTTGCGTCCGACGCGGTCCGAGACGACGCCGGCCACGAGGACCGCCGCCAGGGCGCCGAACGCGTAGACCGAGAAGATCACCGTCGTCGTGATCGGTGCGAGGTGCCACTTCTGCTGGTAGATGCCGTAGAGCGGGGCAGGGGCCCCGGACACCCCCAGGGCGACGGCCATCAGCGTGATCAGGAGCGGGTACGCCGGGATCGAGCGGCGAGGTGTCGAGGTCCGAACGGCAGTCGGGAAGGTTGTGCTCATCGCGGTTGTTCTCCTCGTGCTAGGTTCGATCAACGTCGAACACGCTGACAGTACCTACAAGTTCGATGGATATCGAACTTATTCCGAGTCGAGAAGGAGAAGCAGGTGGAAGCCGATCTGAGCAGGTCCAGCGAGCTGATCCCTGTCGGTCCGTTGCAGCAGGTGCTCGCCGCCCTCGCCGACCCGGTACGCCTCGAGATGGTGCGGCGACTGGCCGACGCCGAGGACAGCACAGCGGCGTGCTCCCTGCTGTACGACGGCATCGGGAAGTCGACCGCGAGCCACCACTTCAAGACGCTTCGCGAAGCCGGCGTCACCCAGCGCCTCGTCGAGGAGGGCCAGACTCACCAGAGGCTGCGCGTCGACGACGTCGAGGCGGCATACCCGGGCGTCCTGACCTCGATCCTCAGTTCGCCACGGTGAAGCGCGTCCGCACGTGCTGCCGGTTCTCGATCTCGTCGACCAGCGCCACGGCGCAGTCCTCGATGCTGATCTGGTCGCCGACCGGTGACTCGTCGCCGACGAGGTAGGAACCGGTCCGCTCGCCCGGAACGATCACCGGTGCCGGGGAGAGGTAGGTCCAGTCGACGCTCTCGTCGGTAGCGCGGAGGATCTCGAGTGACGCCGCACCCTTGAGTGCCTCGGCCCGGTAGATCTCCGGGAATTCGGGGGTGTCGACCAGCCGGACCCCGCCGACGGTGAGACTGCCCGCGCCACCGACCACGGCCAACCGGCTGTCGCCGAGGGTCGCCGCCAGGTTGGCGATCGTGTCGGGGAACCGGGTGCCGTCATCGCCGGTCCGGCTCGGGCCGAGCGCGGAGACGACCACCTCGTGCCGAGCTGAGACGACGGCGCTGAAGGCCGGGTCGAACGCGTCCCCAGTGAGGTCGCTACCGCCGCGGCTGATCCCGGTGACCTCGTGGCCGCGCGAGCGGGCTTCGGTGACGATGCTGCTTCCGATGGCGCCGGTGGCGCCGTACACGGCGATCTTCATGACTGCTCCTTGATCGGTCTGGAGCATCAACAGTATCTATTTGATACTGGGTACTTCAACGTGCTATAGATACCTTATGGAAACTATGGATCTGGCACCGGACGCGTTCGCCCGGGAGTGCGCGTCCCGGGTCGTCCTGGACCGGATAGGCGACCGCTGGACCGTCCTCGTCGTCGCCGCCCTCAAGGACGGCAAGCTGCGGTTCTCCCAGCTCCGCAACCGGATCGAGGGGGTCACGCCGAAGGTCCTGACCCAGACCCTGCGCGCCCTCGAGCGCGACGGCGTGCTGACCCGCGAAGTCTTTGCCGAAGTACCCCCGCGCGTCGAGTACGAGCTCACCGAGCTCGGTCGGAACCTGCTCACCCCGATCGAGGCCATCCGTGTCTGGGCCGAGCAACACGCGGCGACGATCGTGGAGAACCGCGCCAGCTTCGACGCCTGAGGTCTCCGACTCCCTTACCGTTGCGGGCATGAGCCTTCCGCCGCCCCCAGATGTCGAGATCGTCGGACCCGCCAAGACGCCACCACGACAGCTGACGCTGTCGATCCACATCGACCGCGCCGCCCTGCCGAGCACAGCGACCGCTCTCGGCGTCGCCCTGGTCTCGGCGGCCGTGGTGACCTCCGCGATCTACTCGCGCCACTCGGGCAGCCTCGACATGTCGAACTACGTGATGGGAGTGCTCGGCACCGTCGGGCTGCTCGGTTTCGCGATCGGCGCCTACGTCAGAGCGCCCGCCTCGCAACGCGGCACCACGCTGGTGTCCTGGCCCGGGGCCGCCGGGATCGTCGGGGCTGGGGCCATGCTCGCGGTCGCCATCAACGACGACCCCGGCTCTGTGTACGCGCTCGGTGGGGCAGTCCTGGTGCTCTCGGCAAGTGTGTTCCTCGTAACCCGGGCAGCGCCGTTCACCCTCACGGCGATCGCCGGAGCAGCGCTGCTCTACGGCCAGGGCTTCGGCGATGTGATCGGCACCGGCACCAGTGATATCGGGAGTGGCACCGACACCTCGTTCATCCGGATCGGCGCCGCAATCCTGGTCTTCGTAGCGCTGGTCACGGGACTCGGCTGGCTCCTGCCCGAGACCCGGGTGCTCACCGGGGTCGTGACCGGAGTCGGCGGCCTCGTCGCGATGACGGCCCTCTTTGTCGCTCTCGTGATCGCCGGCTCGTTTGCAGGCATCGCCTCAGGCTTCTCGGCCACTGCCGGCCCGGGCGGGTCGGCGCAGGTGGTGGCATTCCACAACCCGTTCAGCAACGACATCTGGACCGTCCTGGGCTACAGCGCTGCCCTCGTTCTCTTCTGGCTGGCGTGCTCCGCGATCACCGGCCACGTCGGCTTCCGGATCCTCGCGATCGTGCTCACCCTGATCGCGGTCCCGGCCACCACGTTCGCGCTCAGCGCCCGACACCCGACGTGGTGGGAGGTCGTCACCTGCGGACTCGGCGGGCTCGTCCTGGTCTGGGTGGCGTTCCGGTCGACGGGCACGGCCGAAGCTCAGTAGGGATGGATCTTCACCACGTGCATCGTGCGGCCGACCATGATGCCGAGGTTCCAGTAACGGTAGTCAGTCATTCCGCGCTCGAAGTAGACCGACAGCGTGAAGCGGTGCAGGCCCGCCTGCCGCCCGGCCGGGTTCATCAGGTTGTCCGCCGGACGCGGCCGCTGCGGCACTGGCGCTGCGTCGTAGATGCGCGGTCGACCTGAACCCGGCGTGAGTGCGACCACGGTGTAGCGGCTCCCCCGGTGCACGTTGAAGGCACCGTTCGAGTACGACGCACCAAGCACGTAGAACTGCAGCAGGTGGTAGGAGACCCGGGCCGAACGCTGGTTACCGGCACGGTCGGTGGCCGTGGCGGTGACGACGACGGTGAGGCCGTGCGTGGTCCTGGTAAGCACGCAGGTCGCGATGCCGGACAGGGAATCCCTGCCGACGCACCTGATCGTCGGCGGCGTGCCGAGGTACGAGCCACCATTGCGAACACCGGACACGGAGACGGTGGGCGCAACGGTGTCGAGGTTGATGCCCGCTACCACCACGGTCGCTGCGCCACCGTCGACAGCGCCGATCGTCCGGGCGACCGATTGTCCTGCACCGTCGTGGCTGAGCGTGACAGGCGAGGGACAGGGCGCGATCAGAGGTGCACCGTTGGTCGAGCAGTGGAAGGTGATCGTCACCGGTGAGCGGTACCAGCCGTACGACGTCTTGGTATGAGCGCTGGACAGGGTCGCCGTGATCGACGGATCGTGGCGCACGGTCGAGGCCGACGAGGCCGTGAAATCGGCGTCGCCGCTGTAGACCGCAGACACGTTGTGCGTCTGGCCCGCCGGCACGGCGTAGTTCAAGGTTGCGCTCCCCGACCCGACCGGCGCACTCCCCACGGGCGAGCCGTCCACCGAGAACTGCACAGTGCCGGTGGGGGTGCCGGCGCCTGGCGTCGAAACCGCCACCGTCGCGGTGAGGCTCGCCGGTTGAACGGTGAGCTGGGTGCTCGTCGCCGCCTTCGTCACAGCGATCGACTGGGTGGCTGACCCGGACGCGTATTGGGCGTTGCCAGCCTGGTTGGCATCGACGACACACAGGCCTGGATGATCGAAGTTCACGGTCGACCCCGCCAACGAGCAGAACGCTGTGGCACCGGGATCGATCGAGAGCACGACCGGGTTCCCCGACCCGCCCCCGGTCGCGACCGCCGAATACGTACTGCCAACCACGGCACCAGTCGGCGCCGTCGAGGTGAAGGTGACCGTCTGCGGTGCGGTGCTGACGGTGAGCGTGAACGTCTGTGTCGCCGCGCTGCCGATCCCGTTGGTGGCGGTCACCGTGATCGGATAGGTGCCAGCGCTGCCCTGAGCCGGCGTCCCGGAGAGCGATGCGGTGCCGTCGCCGTTGTCGTGAAGCTGGACGCCGCTCGGCAACGCTCCGCTCTCTGCGATAGCGGCAACGGGAAAGCCGCCGGTGGTCACCGTGAAGGTGCTGGCGACGCCCGACCCGAACGTCGTGTGATCCGCGCTGGTGACGCTCGGAGCCTCGTTGACGGTGAGCGTGAAGGACTGCGTCGCATCAGGCGTGACGCCGTTGGCGGCGGTGAGGCTCAAGGCGTAGGAGCCACCGGTTCCGGCCGATGGCGTCCCCGAGATCGTTGCGGTGCCATCACCGTTGTCGACGAAACTCAGGCCGGCCGGCACGGCTGGGCTCACGGAGAGAGCCGGCACTCCGAACCCGGTGGTGGTGACGGTGAATGTCCCCGCCGTCCCGGCCAGCAGCGTGGTCTGGTTGGCAGACGTGATCTGAGGCGCCTGGTCGACGTCGAGGGTGAACGCCTGGTCGACGTGTCCTGCCGAGTTGGTCGCCGTGAGCGTGATCGGGTAGCTGCCACCGGTGCCGGCCATTGGGCTGCCTGCGAGCGTGGCAGTCCCGTCACCGTTGTCGACGAACGTGATCCCCGAGGGCAAGGACCCGGACTCGGTCAGGACGGTGTCTGCTGGGTAGCCGGGCGACGTGGTCACGGTGAAGGTCCCGCTGGTGCCGACGACGAACGCCGTGGAGTCGGAGCTGGTGATCGTCGGTGAGGCGGTGACCGTCAACGTGAAGCTCTGAGTCGTTCCGACACCGACTCCGTTGTCGGCGGTGATCACGATCGGGAACGTCCCGTCGCTTCCGGGCGCCGGGGTTCCGGAGAGCGCTGCGGTGCCGTCGCCGTTGTCGACGAAGGTGACCCCGGATGGCAACGCTCCAGACTCGCTCAGAGTCGTGGCTGCCGGATAGCCGCCGCCGGTGGTCACGGCGAAGGCTCCGGGGCTGCCGACTGCGAACGTGGTGTGGTCGGCACTGGCGATCGTCCGAGGCTCATGCACGGTGATCGTGAAGGCCTGGATATCTGCAGAACCGACGCCGTTGTCGGCGGTGATGTGGACCGTATAGGTCCCGCCGGTCCCTGCTGCGGGCGTGCCCGACAGCGTTGCGGTGCCATCGCCGTTGTCCACGAACGTCAGCCCGCTCGGCAGTGCCTCCGCCTCGGAGAAGGCCGGTGTGGGGTTGCCCCGATCAGCGCTGACCAGGAACGAGCTCGCGCTGCCGGCAGTGAAGGTGGCGTTGTTCGCGGTACTGATGTGCGGTGATTCGTCGACCGTCAACGTGAACGTCTGGGTCGCGTCCGGCACCACGCCGTTGCTGGCCTTCAACGCGATGCTCACCGTCCCGCCCGACCCGGTCGGCGGCGTACCCGCGAGGGTCGCTGTTCCGTCCCCGTTGTCAGTCAGCGTCAGCCAGCCGGGCAGCACGGTGGTGGTGCTGATCGTCGCGTTCGGGTGGCCGGACGACGTCACCAGGAAGCTGCCCGGCGACGTCGCCGTGAAGACCGTGCTGGTGGCGCTGGTGATTCCCGGCACCTGCGTGACGGTGAGCGTGGCCGGGGTTGTCGTCGCGCTGCTCACCGCGTTGGTGAAGACTGCCCGGTACTCGTTGCCGTCCGAGGCGACCGCGGCTGTCAGGCTCAGCGTGGTGTTCGTGGCGCCGCCGATGTCGGAGAACGACGCGCCGCCATTGGTCGAGGTCTGCCATTGCACGGTCGGGACGGGGAAACCCGACGCAGCCGCCGTGAAGGTCACCGGTGCGCCGGAGGCGGCGGTCACGTCCGAGGGGTCCGTGAGGATCGTCGGCGCCTCGTCGATCGTGATCGTCAAGGTCTGGACGGCATCGGGATCAACCCCGTTGCTGGCATCCAGATCCACCGATGAGACGCCACCGGTTCCGGCCAACGGCGTGCCGGCGACGGTGGCCGTGCCGTCACCGTTGTCGGTGAAGGTCAGACCATCGGGAAGTGTCCCGGTCTTGGTGATTGCGGAGACGCTCGGGAGCCCGGTCGTGGTGACGTCGAACGAGCCCGAAGCACCGACGAGGAACGTCGCAGCCGCACTGCTGGTGAAGCTCGGCGCCTGCTCGACCGTCAGCGTGGCGGCGTTCGTCGTGGCGCTGCCCACTGAGTTGGTGAAGACGGCGCGGTACTGCGAACTGTTGTCACCGGCAGCTGCCGTGAAGGTCAGGGAGGCACTCGTCGCGCTGGGGATGTCGGTGAAGGTGCTGCCGCCGTTCGTTGACTTCTGCCACTGAACCGTGGGCACTGGATAGCCGTCGGCGGCAGCACTGAACGTCACCGATCCGGGGGACACCGTCTGCGTCGCCGGCTGGAGGGTGATGCTCGGCGCCTTGGTCACCGCGAAGCTGATCGTGATGCTCTGGTTGTCGACGTGTGCGATCACCTGGCCAGGGCCTGATCCGCCGTTCGCCGCGAAGGAGCAGCTGCCGGCGGCGGTGGCGCCGGAGAGCGTGACCGGCGTCGGACCACACGTGGCTGGGCTCGGAGCCGGGCTCGAGAAGGCCATCGAAACACCGTCAAGACCGGTCTCGACCGAACCGAGGCTGGCACCTACGGAGTCATGGTCGATGTCGGCCGAAACAGTGGCGCCGCCGGTCGATGCGATCGGCCCGATGAAGCTGGAGCTCAGGACAAGGCGCGGGTTGGTGGTCACCACCCCGCTGGAGCTGTCGCAACCCGAGTTGCCCGGTCCCGCGTTGCAGCCCCACCAGTTGTCCATGGCGGCGGCTGTGCCACCGGACCGGTCGATGCCTGCGCCGAACGGGGCGCTGTTGCCGACGATGCGGTTGTTCGCGAGCGTCGCGGTGCCGCCGGCCACCTCGATGGCCCCACCTGCTGATCCGGTGCCGGACACCGAGTTGTTGGTGAACGACGATCCGGTGACCGACAGAGTGCCGTTCTGCAGCCTCAGGGCAGCCCCGCGTGCCGGGCCCGCGGAACCGGTCATCGTGTTGTTGGCGAACGCCGTTCGGGAGATCGACATCGAAGTCCCGGCCAGACCTGCCAGGTCGACGGCTCCACCGTTGGCGACGCTCGGCCCGAACGAGTTGGTCCCGGTGTTGCCCGTGACCGTGGCGCCGGTCATGGAGAAGCTCTCAGTACCCAGGCCCTGTGCCTGGTAGGCGACTGCCGACCCGGGACTGCTCGCAGCGCTGTTGTTGCTGAACAGTGTGTTGGTGATGGTGAGGACGCCGCCGATGAACTGCACGCCGCCGCCGGGCTGGTTCGTGGCGTTCGGAGTGGTTCCGTTGGCATGATTGCCGTCGATCTTGGCGTCGGTGATCGTCAGCTGGTCCCCCGCGGACACACCGGCGCCTCCGGCGATGATGCCGGCGCCGCCGAAGCCGCTGTCCGCTCCTCCGGTGACCTCGAGGTTCTGCACCGAAGCCGTGATCCCGCCGACGAGGTTGGGATCGAAGTTGAGCACGCGCGAGTTGCCCTGGGCGTCGATCGTCGTCGTACCGGCCCCGGTGCCGTTGAGCGTGACGTTCTGGCCGACCTGCGTGCCGATGTCGAGTTCGCCGCTGCTGAGGTCGTAGGTGCCGCTCTGCAGGTTGATGACGTACGAGCCACCACCGTTGTTGGCGATGCACACGGCCTCACGCAGGCTCAACGTCGCCGGCACCGCGGTACTCGTGTTGCCGCAGGCACCCGATGTCGCACCGATATCGGTGAAGCTGTTGACGTTCAACGCCGTCGCAGCCGAGGCCGCTGGTGCCAGGGCGACCAACGCGGTAGTCACCATGAGTCCCACAACGGTCGCGCCCGAGACCGTCGATCGCCGGAGGTATCTCATCTGCTCGAACCGTCCTTCGTGAACGTGGTGGGATGGGTGGCGAGTTGCCGGGAGCTGCTAGCTCCTCGCCGGGAAGACGCCCTGCATCGCGATGATGAAGTTGAGCGTCAGGTACGGAGACATGTTGTTGTGCGGCTGGCTGCCCCCCGCAGTCGCCAGCGCGTTCGGTGCCATCGCCACCGAGGGCGCGGCCGTGGAATATTGCCGATCGAGGGCACGGCCGTAATGCGCTTCGGCCCAGATCGCTGCCTGCGGAGACGCTTGGTCCCCCGGACCGGCCGCTGCGGCAGGGGTGTGACTGTGGAGGGGCATCTGTGAGGTGACCAGGGCGACAGCACTGGCTCCTCCCTGCTCGCCGGTGACGACCTCGGACAGCCCAGGGCCCTGGCCCGTTCCCACGCAGAACGACCCCTGCAGGTTGGGCAGCGCGAAGGTGGTCCTGCCGTCGCCGCCGTAGAACGTGCCGAGCAGCGAGAAGAGTGCCGTGTTCTGCGAGATCGGTATCAACTGACCGTTGCAGAGGGCCCAACCTCTCGGGGCGAAACTGAATCCAACGGCACGGATCTCGCCGACAAAGGGATTGCTCATCGTGCTTCCGATCAGTTCTGGGAGGGAAAGATGCCCTGCAGGGCGATGATGTAGTTCACGACCAGATACGGCTGCCTGTTCTCGTGCGGCTGACTTCCGCCGGTACTCGACAACGCGTTCGGCGCCATCGCGGTGTTGGGCGAGGCGGCATAGGCGGGTTTGGTCCCGCCAGCCCACACGGCGCCCTGAGGGGAGCCGGTGGTGCCCGCGGCGGCGGCCGAGGCCGGATGGGTGTGGGCAGGGAGCTCGGCGACCGTCAGCCTGTGGGACTCCTCGCCGCCGCGCTGGCCGATCACGTACGACGCACCGGCCGGGTCCTGGCCCATGTGCAGCGGTGTCTGTCCCTGCAGGTTGGGCAGCGCGAAGGTGGTCCTGCCGTCGCCGCCGTACTGGGTTCCGAGCAGCGCGAACAACGCCTGGTTCTGGTTGATCGGCAGGACCTGACCGTTGCAGAGCGCCCAACCGTTGGGCGGGAAGCCGAACGACGTTGCGCGGATCTCGCCAAGAAACGGTTCGGACATGTCAGTGGCTCAATTCTGGGTGGGGAAGCTGCCGAAGGCGCTGATGATGAAGCTGATCCCGACGTAGGGCGCCCGGTTCTCGTGCGGCTGACTATTGCCGTTCGAGCCGACCGCGGCCGGGGCGATCGTCGTATTCGCTGGCTGGTCCGAGTACTGGGCGTCGCTGAAACTCGCCCACACGTTGCCCTGCGGGTTCGGATCCGTCGCGGGGCTGTTCGACGCTTGCGCCAGATGCGTGTGCCCGGGCATCGTCTGCGTCGTGAGGGTCACGGTCTCCGTGCCACCCTGTTCGCCGAGGACGTAGCCATTTCCCTGGTGCATGGCCATCCGACTGCGCAGGTCCGGCAAGGCGAAGGTGCTCTGGCCGTCGCCGCCGTAGGTGGTCCCGATCAGGTTGAACAGGGCCTCGTACTCCGATATGGCCTGGAGCGAACCGTCGCAGAAGAACCAACCCACGGGAGCGAAGTTGCCGGCGAACATTCGAATCTCGCCCACGTACGGGTCACTCATGTCGCACACCTCGTCGCCATCGTGAGGTACCCCACTTCATCGTTGGACGGCTCGAAGCCGAGACCCGCATAGAGGGCGCAGGCGGCTTCATTGGCGGACCAGACCTGCAACGTCGTCGCCTGGGGAAGGTTCTGTGAGATCACCTGGCCCAGGACGGCGGTTGCTATCCCGCGTCGTCGATACCCCCGACCGACAGTGATGTCGACGACGTGGCAGTCAGCCAGGATGAGCCGACCGACGTCGCGGCCTTCGACGACCAGGATCTCGTTCGATGCATGGGGATGCGTCACCAACTGCTGCGCGCGCTGTGCGACGAACTGCATGTCGATGAGCTGGTCGCGCACCTCAGGGGGAAGCAGTGCGAGATCGTCGCGCGAGTCGGCGAACAACTCGCGCAGGTAGGGCTCGTCGTCGGCCGTTGCCAGCCGCCGCACGACGTCGAGGACGGGGGCGATCATCGCGTGCGATTGACCAGGGCCTGCATCGCCCGTTGGCTGCCGATGCTCGACAAGAACAAGGTGTGGACCCGGGCGTGGGTGCTTCGAAGCACGTAGATGCCGTCCGGAACGTGTCCCGACCCGACCGGGGCGAAGACCAGGTTGAAGGAGTGCTGACGCTGCCCTGCCGTGGTGTGGGCGAGGTCGTGGATGTGCTTGAGCCGAAGCCGGTAGCTGTGCCTGCCGTGCCGCGCCGTGAACACCTTGCCGACCGCACGTCGGTAGTCGGACCGAGCCAGGGCGGTGCTCGCACCGGCAGGTTCGGCCAGGCCGAGGTCGACGCCAAGCGCCATGACACCTGCAGCACCCACGCCAGCGGTGAGCAAAACGCGTCGCGAAACGTCAGTCATCCGAGATCACCCGAGACATCCCCTGTACGGCTGTGTGGAACTCCAGCAGAACCCTCGACGGACACGCTAGCCGTCAGCACCGCCCAAGAACAGGCGTTTCGACATAATCGATACTCAGTAGTACCAGGGGAAACGCGGCACGCTCAGCGGCCCTAGACGGTCATCGTTGGCATTGTGCTGCTGACCTGCACGAACGCGTTGAGCGTCGTTGATCGACGCCGGTCGCGACTGGTCGTCCTGCCACATATTTGCCACACACGAACGCGTCATTGGCTCACCTTCCGATCGCCCGGCTCCTCGGCGGGCGACGCCTCCCAGCCAGGACCTCCATCGAAGATGCCGAGGATGTTTACCAAGACCCGAAGACACAGCCGGTACGACAACCAAACGAGGCTACCGCCACAAAACACGGCTTGGAAGGGATCAGAAGCGCGACGATGCGCTGGCAGGAGGTTGCGGCAAAAGTTCCTCAGTGCAGCGGTGGTTCTGTCTTCGTGCGGACTTCGTCTTCGGTGACGTCGGGGGCGAGTTCGACAAGGTGGAGGCCGCCAGGTCGGATGTCGATGACGGCAAGGTCGGTGATGATGCGTTGTACGACGGCCCTGCCGGTGTAGGGCAGCGTGCAGTCGTTGACGATCTTGAACTCGCCGTTCTTGGAGACGTGTTCCATCAACACGATCACCCGTTTCGCACCATGGACCAGGTCCATCGCACCGCCCATGCCCTTGACCATTTTCCCGGGGATCATCCAGTTCGCGATGTCCCCACCAGACGAGACCTGCATGGCGCCGAGGATGGTGGCGTCGATCTTGCCGCCCCGGATCATCCCAAAGCTGGCGGCCGAGTCGAAGACCGAGGCGCCGCGTCGCAGAGTGACGGTCTCCTTGCCGGCGTTGATGAGGTCCGCGTCGACGTCTTCGTCATAGGGGTATGGCCCGACGCCGAGGATCCCGTTCTCGGACTGCAGCACCAGCTCCACGTCATCCGGGACGTAGTTCGGCACCAGTGTGGGCAACCCGATCCCGAGGTTCACGTAGCTGCCGTCGACCAGCTCACTCGCTGCTCGGGCTGCCATCTGCTCACGAGTCCAGCTCATCGCGGGCTCACCGTCCGCTTCTCGATCCGCTTGTCCGCTGCCTGCTCTGGGGTCAACGCCACGACTCTCTGCACGAACACTCCGGGAGTGTGGACGTCGTTGGGGTCCAGCTCGCCGGGTTCAACGAGGTGCTCGACCTCTGCGATCGTCAGCCGACCGCACATTGCGGCCAGCGGGTTGAAGTTGCGGGCGGAGTCGCGGTAGATCAGGT
>NZ_JAOPXI010000185.1 GCF_025965215.1 Marmoricola sp. | reverse complement strand
AGTAACCAGAGCAACTCGGCGAACACTTACCGGGTGAGGATCTACTTGGTCGTCACCATCGGAAAGCCCTGGGCCAGGTCGAACCGCAGCTGGTGGCCGAAAACGGACAGCGTGCCGGTGCCGGTGCGGTCGGACTTCTCGACTCCGTCGTCCAGGATCCGCTGGACGAGGTCGAGGTAGCTCTGCACGCGCCGATCCTACCGAGTGCCCGAGCTTGCTCGAGGCCGAGTGGGCGAAACAGCGTTGAGGAGCGCAGCGACGATCACCCGACCAGCCTAGGGCACGGGTGCTTGCGATGCTCGGCTCAGCGCATCGAACGCAGGCCGGAGCGGACCAGCGTGGCGTGCAGTCTCAGCGAGAGGGTGGCAATGTCGTCCATGGCCTGGGCGGCGCGTCCCTCGGCTCCGTCCTCGCGGCTGTGCCGGATCGGTGACACGACCTGTTCCACCAGGCCGACCTCACGGTCGGCCGCCGTCTTGAAGGCACGCAGGTGGCGCGGTTCGATCCCGAAGGCGGCCAGCTCGCCCGCGGCCTTGGCGATCACCACCGCGTCGGCGTCGTAGTGCTTGGACCCCGTCCGGGTCCGGACGAGTCCGAAGCCCTCCAGCTGGTCGAGCAGGTCCTCGGTGATGTCGGCGGTCTTGACGAGCTCACGCCGAGAGATCCGTACGTCGCCCCGGTCACCGCGCAGCAGATCGCCGGTCGTCGGCGCCCCGAGTACGCCGGTCGGCACCCTGGGTCCGCCGTTGAGCGCCGGCGGTTCGAGGCCACGGTCGATGGCGTCGAGGTGTTCCCGGATGACCTTCAGCGGCAGGTAGTGCTCCCGCTGGGCGCGGATGATGTAGCGCAGCCGCTCCATGTCCTCCACGGAGTACTTGCGGTAGCCCGACGGGGTGCGCTCGGGCTCGACAAGGCCTTCGGACTCGAGGAAGCGGAGCTTGGACTCCTTGATGTCCTCTTCGGGGAACTCGGCCGAGAGATCGGCCAGTGCCTGCCCGATGCTCTTGCGGGCTGACTGCCGCACGTCAGCTACCCGAGGCTGCACTGGCGAAGAAGACCAGGCGGAACTTCCCGATCCGGACCTCGTCGCCGTTCTGCAGCAGTGCGTCGTCGATCCGGTCGCGGTTGACGTAGGTCCCGTTCAGGCTGCCGACGTCGTGGACCCGGAAGGTGCCGCCGTCGCGATGGAACTCGACGTGACGACGCGAGACGGTGATGTCGTCGAGGAAGATGTCGCTCTCCGGGTGCCGTCCGGCGCTGACCTCGTCGGTGTCCAGCAGGTACCTGCTGCCGGCTCCCGGGCCGCGCTGGACGATGAGCAGGGCGCTGCCGGCCGGCAGCGCGTCCGCGGCAGCAGCGTCGGCCTCGTTCAAGGTGCTGCGGTCGTCCGGATCGAGCTTGGCGGCGCCGAACGTGATGGTCGCCGTCGAGTCGGCCGGTGCCGGCTCCAGCGGGGCGACCGGCTCGAGGGCATGACCGCAATGGGAGCAGAACCTCGCGTCGTCGGTGTTCTGGCTCCCGCACTGCGAGCAGGTCTGCATGTCCCGGGCCTCCCGTGTCGCGGTCCACTGCGAACCCTCAACGCTCAGTGGAGGTTCACAGTTCGTGCAGCCAACCTATCAGTGGACTTCAACCTCGAGGAGGAGGCTCGGCTCAAGAAGCGTGAGTCGATTCATAGGTCGCCGCATCCATCAGCTCGGACGTAGCACCGCCGTCGGCGACGGCGACCTCGAACAGCCAACCTGCTCCGTACGGGTCGCTGTTGACCAGTTCGGGAGTCGCGTCGAGCGCCTCGTTGCGGGCAACGACCTCACCAGAGACCGGCGAGTAGACATCGCTGACGGACTTGGTCGACTCGAGCTCGCCGACGGCAGCCCCGGCTTCCACGCTGTCGCCGAGCTCGGGGAGCTGGACGTAGACGATGTCGCCGAGGGCGTCCTGCGCGAAATCGGTGATGCCGATGCGGACCGACCCAGCGGTCTCGCCCGGGGTGCGCACCCACTCGTGCTCGGCGGTGTACTTCAGGTCGTCGGGAAACACGCTGCTCCTCGGGTGCTGGTCGTCGATGGTGCTGCTGGGGACAAACCTATCGTCCGCGCTCAGTGCGGCTGGGTCGGCACGGCGTACCGGGGCTTGAGCGGGTTGCGCAGGGTGGTGACCTCGATGTGCTGGCTCTGCTTGATGGTGACCTTGCCCCCGTCAAGAGCCAGGTCGTCGACGAAACCGCCCGGGAAGCGCAAGGCGGTGGCGAGGCCCTGCGGGTCTCCGATCGCGTCGATGACGAACGGGACGGTGACCAGCTGTCCGTCGACGCTGATGCCGCCGTCGGCTGCTTCGAACGAGGTCTGGGCCACCACCCGGACGGAGTCGTTGATCTCCATCGCCTCGGCGCCGGCATCGCGCAGCTCCTCGATGCCGTCGAGCAGGAAGTTCAGGCTGATCCGGGACGCCGGTACGGTCACCGTGATCCGTACGCCGGGCCCGCTGGCCGGAAGGGTGCCGGCAAGGACGCCGAGCGACGCGAGCTCGTCGCGGGCCTGCTTGAGCGCGGCTGCGGTCCTGTCGTTGTTGTTGCGCAACGAGTCCCGCGTCACCTCGAGCTGGTGGATGTCCTGCTCGTTGCGCAGCGACTCCGCCTGCAGGCCCGAGAGTGCCTGGACCAGGTCGGACTGCCGCATTCCGGCATAGTTGTCATCAGTGCCCGCGATCCGTACCTGGGTCACTGCCGCGGCACCGAGGATCACCAACAAGACCGCTGCGGTGACCTGTCCGCGCCCGGGATGCACCAGCGCACGCTGCAGACGCTGGCGGGCGGACGGTTCGACAGAGGTCACACCGGGTTCGGCCGCAGCCGGATCGACGAGAAGCTCCTCGTCGGCACCGTGCTTGTCGGACGTCATGCGTGGAAGATGTGCCGGCGGATCGCGGCGACGTTGGCGAAGATCCGGATGCCCAGCACGACGATGACGCCGGTGGACAGCTGTGCCCCGACGCCGAGCTTGTCGCCGAGGAACACGATCAGCGCGGCGATGAAGACGTTGCTGATGAACGAGATCACGAAGACCTTGTCGTCGAAGAAGCCGTCCAGGAATGCGCGCAGCGCGCCGAACACGGCATCGAGAGCGGCGACCACTGCGATCGGCAGGTACGGCTCGAGGCCGAGCGGCACGTTCGGCTTCAGGAACAGGCCGAGTCCGATCCCGAGGAGCAGACCGATGATGGCGATCAACCGATTCCCTTTCCGTTCGGCGGGTTCTGCATCGACGTCACGAAGCGAAGGTCGGGGACGTCGGCACCCGGAAGGCTCATCGAGGACTCGGTCCGCATGGCGAACCTGAGCCCGACCTGTTGCTGCAGATCCAACCATGCCTGCCCGCTGCTGGTGTTCGCGAACCTGGACGGCAGCGTATCGGGGTTGCCGATCGCCAGGATCACGTAGGGACGGCGCAGCGAGGTGAAGTTCACCGTGATCGCGCTCCCGGCATGCCGGATCGGTGAGAGTGCCGTCAGGCGCTCGCCGTTGATCGAGATCGCCTCTGCGCCTGCCTGCCACAGCCCGTTGACCAGCTTCTGCATGTCCGTGTCCAGGACCTTGTTCCGGTCACTCGGTGCGTTCACCGCGTCATCGACCGTGACCTGCACCCCGGGGCCGTGGGCGGGGGTGATCCCGCTGCGCAGACCGAGCAGGTTCAGGTTCGCGAACACGCCGCTCGAGTCCGCGCTGGAGCGCAGCAGGGAGGCCTCGAGCCTGGCGTTCGAAGCCGTGAGTGCCGAGATCGTGTGTCGTTCGACAGCGACAGTGGCGGTGCGTTCCTTGAGCTGGGCGATCAGGCTCTGGCGCTCGCTCTCGTCGGTCGTGCTGTTGCGCGAGGTCTGCACCGCGGCGGTGATGGCCAGGACCGCGAAGACCGCGAGCATCAGCGCGCCACCGCGACCCACGCGTCGTACATGCTCGACGCCGCTGCGTGCCCGCCGCGCGGCTGCTTGTTCGTAGTCCTCGTCCAGGGCGTGCGCGTTCAGATAGGGCAGCAGCCCCATCGTGACCCGCTCTGGCAGGACCCGTCCGGCCCCGGTCTCGCTGGCCATGGCTCAGGTACTCCCTGGGCCGGCCCCGGAACCGGGCGTCGCCGGCTTGATCGGCAGGTCGGGCGCCCGTCGGTCCCGGTCGGCAAGCAGCTTGCGCACCTGCCAGGCGTAGAGCACGCCGGCCCACCAGTACAGGCCGATCCCCCAGATGGCGAAGGCCCAGCCGAAGACCTTTCCGAGCGTCGCGATCGAGTTCGGCCCGTCGCCGATGAAGAGCAGCGGGAAGGCGTAGAGCAGGTTGAAGGTGGCTGCCTTGCCGAGGAAGTGCACCGGGAGTGCGCTGTAGCCACGGGTGCGCAGGAACGGAACGAGCAGCCAGAGGAAGGCATCTCGGGCGGGAAGAATGACAGCAACCCACCACGGGATGATGTCCCGGAAGGCCAGGCCGATCACCACGGCCAGGATGTAGAGCCGGTCGACGACCGGGTCGAGGATCTCGCCGAGCTTGGAGGTCTGGTTGAGTCGTCGCGCCAGGTACCCGTCGAGCCAGTCAGTCACGCCCGAGGCCATCAGGACGATCAGCGCGGCGACATCGGCCTTCGGGCCGAGCACCAGCCACAGGAACAGTGGCACGCCGAGCAGGCGCAGGAAGCTGACACCGTTGGGCAGGGTCCAGACCTGGCGTGTACTCGCACCGCCACGCCCGATAGTCCGGGGACCCCTGAAGTCGCTCATCTCGGGGCAACCCTATCCGTGCGGCTCCGACTGAGACGCCGTGCCACAGCGGCATGCGTCACGGTAACTTCGCTGCGTGAGTGCGCCCCTGGACCCGTTCGACCTGTGGCACGCTGCGGCTGGTGCCGTGCGCCAGATCGCGGGTGCTTTCGTCGACGGGCTCACCGGGAAGCCACCGGCCGCGCCACAGCCGACCTCTGACCCGTCACGCGCGGCCAGCACCAGGGGTCTGGACACCAAGATGCAGGCGTTGCTCTCGCGCGCCCTGGAGCAGAGCACGACATCGGGAACCGAAGAGCTGTTCCACCGGATCCTCGACCAGATCGTGCCGGACGAGGCCCGGATGATCGGCGCCCTGTCCGACGGCAGTGTCTCGCCGATGGTGAGCGTGCACGCCCTGACCCGTGCTGGCCTGCTCGGCGAGTCCTTGATCGAGAACGCGTCCTTGGTCGGGCGAACGGCCAACGTCGCACTCCCCCACCTGACCCCCACCTACGTCGGACACCTGATCTCACTCGGCCTGCTCGAGCCGGGTCCCGAGGACGACGCCTTGAAGGACGAGTACCAGATCCTGCTTGCCGACACCGATGTCCTGGCCGCGATCCGTCGCGGGTCGCTGGGTCCGGTGCCGGCACGCGTCGTGCGACGTACGGTCCGGCTCTCGGCGCTGGGGCTGGCGCTCTGGGAAGCCGCCATGGGGCCTGACGCGTGAGCGCCGGTCTGGTCCCCCTGGTCCAGTCCTGGTCGCAGCTGCGCCATGACTTCGGTGACAACTGGGCGATCTACCTCTCGATGCCGTTCGTGGCGGCCTTCGTCGGCTACACCACCAAGCTCCTGTTCCTCCAGATGCTCTACCGACCGCTGGAGTTCCGCGGGATCGGCTGGTTCGGCTGGCAGGGCATCGTCCCGCGACGCGCCGGGAAGGTTGCCTCGACCACGATCGACATCCTGACCGCCAAGCTGCTCAAGCCGGAGGACCTGCTTGACAAGTTCGATGCCCAGCAGGCGCTCGAGGAGCTGCGCGGCCCGCTGGAGGGCACCGTCGACGAGATCGCCCGCGAGGTGGCCGAGCAGATCCGGCCCGGCCTGTGGGACGCGCTGCCGGAGGCGGGCCGCCATGCCCTGCTCAACCGGATCCACGCCCAGGCCCCGGTGATCGTCGACCGGCTGCTCGCGGAGATGAAGTCGGACCTGAGCCGGTACGTCGACCTGAAGTACCTCACCGTCACGACGCTGGTGAAGAACAAGGAACAGCTCAACGACCTGATGAAGGCGATCGGCGGCCGCGCGATGGCCTTCGTCCGTCGCAGCGGCATCTGGTTCGGCTTCGTCATCGGACTCGTCCAGATGCTGGCCTGGGGCTTCATCCACAACGTCTGGATCATGCCGGTCTTCGGCTTCGGGGTCGGTTTCCTGTCCGACTGGTTGGCGCTGACGATGCTGTTCCGGCCGCACCTACCCACCAAGTACTTCGGGTTCATCACGTTCCAGGGCCTGCTGCACCAACAGCGCGAGCAGATCACCCGGGACTACGCGCGGATCCTCGCCCAGGACCTCTTCGCTCCGGACGTCCTCTTCGAGGGCATCCTCAACGGGCCGACTGCGGACAAGCTCTTCGACACCCTGCAGCGTGAGGTCTCGAGAGCCATCGACGAGCAGACTGGCTTCGCCCGACCGCTGGTCGTCCTGGCGGTGGGCACGAGGCGCTACCGGGAGATGAAGGAATCGCTGGTGGCGGTGATGATCGCTCGGCTCCCGGACACCTTGGCACTGGCCGGCGAGTACGCGACGAGGACCCTGGACATCGAGAACACGATCATCGAGAAGATGGGTGAGCTCGACACCGAGCAGTACGAGTCGATTCTGCGCCCGGTGTTCAAGGACGACGAAGTCATGATGATCGCGACCGGCGCCATCCTCGGCGGCCTGGTCGGCGAGCTCCAGGTCCAGGTCATCGAGCACTTCTCGCACTGACGCGCGGGCAGCGTGGCCGAGACCCCTCCTCCAGCTCGTGCGCCGAAGGTATCGATGAATGTCGGTGCCTTGTGGGAGCCTCGCAGCATGAGTGAGCAGTCCGCCACCCCCGCTGTTGCCGACCCGCGTCGCTGGAAGGCCCTGGCCGTGCTCGGCCTGATCCAGTTCATGCTGATCCACGACGTCACGGTCGTGAACGTCGCGCTTCCGCACATCCAGAAGGACCTCGGTTTCTCCGAGAGCGGCCTGTCCTGGGTCGTCAACGGCTACGTGCTGATGGCCGGAGGTCTGCTGCTGCTCGGTGGACGCCTCGCGGACGTGTTCGGGCGCCGCCTCCTGTTCCTGATCGGTGTCGCCCTGTTCGCCCTGGCGTCCGCGACCTGCGGACTCGCCCAGGACCCGGCGATGCTCGTCGTGTCCCGGTTCGTCCAGGGCGCCGGCGAGGCGCTCGCAGCTCCGGCGTCGCTCGGTTTGATCGCGCTTCTCTTCCCGGACCCGCTGGAGCGCATGAAGGCGCTCGGCATCTGGGGCGGGATCGCCGGCCTCGGTGGCACTTCGGGCACCGTGATCTCCGGTGTCCTCACCGATCTGGCGTCCTGGCGCTGGATCTTCCTGATCAACATCCCGGTGGCGGTTGCGGCTCTGCTGATCGTGCCGCGCCTCGTCTCCGAGAGCCGCATGACGCAAGGCTCGCGGCGGCCCGACTACTGGGGTGCCCTGACCGGGACTGCCGGGCTGATCGCCGTGGTTGACGGGCTGATCGAAGCCTCGACCCACGCCTGGGGATCGGCCAACGTCCTGGTGCCTCTGCTCGGCGGCCTGGGCCTGATCGGGCTCATGGTCTTCATCGAGTCGGTGTCCGAGGCACCGCTGATCCCACTGTCGTTCTTCCGCAACCGCACCCGCGTCGTCTCGAACTTCACGACGCTGTTCTTCTCCTCGTCGTTCTTCACCTACTTCTTCCTGCTGACGCTCTTTGAGCAGCAGGTGCTCGGGTGGTCGCCGCTCAAGGGCGGTCTGTCCTACCTGCCGTTCGGTTTCAGCATCGGCGCGGGGATCGGGCTGGGCACAGCACTGATGCCCAAGCTGGGGGTCAAGCCCATGCTCGCGGCCGGGTTCTTCGGATGCGCGATAGGCCTCTACCTGACCAGCACGATCAGCGTCGGTACGTCGTACTGGACCCACATCATGCCCGGGATGATCGTGCTCGGGCTGTCCTCCGGGATCAGCTTCCCGTCCTTCGGAAACGCCTCGCTGCACGAGGTCACCGGCCAGGACTCATCGCTCGCCTCCGGCGTCCAGAGCGCGATGCAGCAGATCGGCGGCGCGCTAGGACTCGCGACGCTGGCCACGTTGGCAATCCGGCACGCGCACCACGCGATGGCGACCGGCACCGTGAAGGCGGTGGCGTTCACCGATGGCTTCGTGCTCTCGTTCCGCGTCGGGATCGGCATGTGCATCGTCGGCGGGATCCTGGTCCTCGCGCTGCTCGAGCACGTGATCGCCGAGCCGAGGAACCCGCTGGCCGAGGAGATCGCGCCTACGCCCGCGTGAGGAGGACCAGGACTTCGGAGTGCTCCGTGTGCGGGAACATGTCGAACAGGCGCCCCCGCTCCGGGACCAGGTCCGGCATGGCTGCGAGGTCGCGCGCGAGCGATACCGGGTTGCAGCTCGAGTAGAGGACCCGTCGAACCCCCGAGTCCTGCAACCAGTCGGCGAGCTCCGGGCCGATCCCCCGACGAGGCGGGTTCACCACGAGCAGGTCCGGGACCAGCTGACCAGCGACCGCCCACGCCGTTGCGTCACCCGGCTCGAAGGTCAGGCCGGGCAGACCCGCATCGGTCGAAGCCTGCCTGGCGCTCGCGATCGCGTCGATGCTCGATTCGATCCCCGTGATCGTGCGACCGGGAGCAGCAAGGTGCAACGCGAAGCCGCCGACTCCGCAGTACAGGTCCCAGACGGTCCGGGGATCCGATTCCCCGGCCCAGCTCTGCGCCTCCCGGTAGAGCGCAGCAGCGACCTCGGTGTTGGTCTGGAAGAAGCTCTGCGGACGTAGGCGGAACGGAAAGCCGTTCACGGCCATCGGGAGAGATTCCTCCTCGGTGAGCAGGATCTCCCGCTCCCCTTCGAGCACCGCCTTGTGCTCGGGTTGCAAGTTGACCGAGACCACAGCAGCCCCGGGAAGCGCCTCCAGCAGCCACGGAAGGTGCTTGGCGATCCGGGTCACCGGCTCCTGGGACCGGGTCACCAACCGGATCATCAAACGGTCTTCCGGAGAAGCGGTCACGAGCACGAACTTGAGCTCTCCGGACCGCCTCGCCACGTCGTACGGCTGGAGGCTCGCGCGCGTGACGAAGGCCGCAAGCACGGGGAGCGCTGCCTGGATCGCCGGCACGTGAAGCCCGCAGTCGCGCAGGTCGACGCCCCCGTCCTGGCCGAGGATCCCGAGCGTCGGGTGATCGGTGGTTCCGGCCACAACCATCTTGGCCTTGTTTCGGAAACCGGCGTCGATGCTGGCGACCGGGGTGAGCCAGGTCAGCTCCGTGCGCGCACCGAGCGCCTCGACGCAGTGCTGCTGCTTGGCGGCGAGCTGGGCCTCGTACGGCGTCGCCAGCAGGGTGCACGAACGACAGCGGCCGGCGTCGAAGTGTGAGCAGTCCATCGGACGCTCAGACTACGTGGCGCGGTGTCGGCTCAGCGGTTGCAGGCACGAACGAACGCGCTGAGCAGGACGCGGGCGACCAGGGCCGCCGCACCCCTCTCGACGAACGGAACGCGCTCGTCGAGGCTGATCGCATAGTCGATCCGGGTACCCGCAGAGGTCGGGGTCAGGACGACGTCACCGCGGTAGTTCTTGAACGGGACGCCCGACCTCGCCCGGTAGCCGAGGCGGGTTCCCGGTTCGAAGTCGACGACCTCCTCGACGATCGCCGGCATCGGACCGGGCGCAGTGATCCGGCGTACAGCTCCGAGTCCGTTGCGGTCCGGGGCACCTTCGGTCACCAGGGTCACCGTCAGTCCCGGACCCCACGTGGACATGCCTTCGTGGTCGGCGAGGACCGCCCACACGTGCTCGACAGGACGCTGGACCGTGGCGGTCGCGGTCGCAGAGCTGGTGGCCATGATTCTCCTCGGCAGGCTGGATCGGTCGGCGAACAGTGCCATCTGCGACCCGCGGAGCGCAAGGACGTGGATCACGTCGAGCGGGTGTCGTCCCCAGCGAGCATCGCGGCGACCTCGTCGCTCGTCCACGAAGGACGGACGTCGCCCGACCCGCTCGTGGACACCCATCCCACTCCGGGCTCCAGCCGACGTACGACCTTGGCCGGCACTCCAGCCACGACAGCATGGTCCTCGATGGCGCCGCGGACCACGGATCCCGCACCGACGACCACCTGCCGACCGATCGTCGACCCGGGCAGGATGATCGCGCCGTGCCCGATCCACGAGCCGGCGCCGATCGAGACCGGCTGTTGGTCCGCGAGCTGGAGGCCGATCGGGGTCTCGGGATCCTGGTAGCCGTGACTGGCGTCGGAGATGAAGACGTTCTGGCCGAGCCAGACGTCGTCGCCGATCGTGATCGAGGCGTGAGCCGTGATCGTCGCGCGGGCGCCGATCACGCACCGGTCACCGATCACCAGGCCGCGCTGGGGCAGCGACGGCTCGGTCGGTGAGTACCCGACGCTGAGCACGCTGTGCGGACCGACCAGCGTGTCCTCGCCGAGATGGATCGACCCGGCGCCGTACAGCGTCGCCAGCGGGTACGAGATCAGGCTGCGTGGACCGAAGGTCCCGAACGTCCTGGCCAGGTCGGTCCCCGGGGTGATCGCGCCGGCTCGCTGCACCCAGGCGCGGGCGGCGTGGATCAGGCGGTTCGCAGCGCGACGGGACCAGGGCACCCGGGGACGTTACCGCGTCGAGGCGGGCCCGGTTCAGCTGTAGCGGAAACCGTCCCGGAACCGGCGGAACAGGCCGCCCTTCTGCGGCAGCGCCGGAGTCGGAGCGGGTGCCGCCGAGCGCCGCGTCGCGATCGGCAGGTCGTAGTCGGTGCGGACGATCGCGTCGATGATCTGC
This sequence comes from Marmoricola sp., assembly GCF_025965215.1. Lineage (GTDB taxonomy): Bacteria > Actinomycetota > Actinomycetes > Propionibacteriales > Nocardioidaceae > Marmoricola. The sequence goes on along the minus strand of NZ_JAOPXI010000185.1, from coordinate 37,321 downwards.
TCCTCGGTGAAGTCGTCGGAGCCTTCGATCTCGGGGACGAAGCCGACCAGGTCACCGTCACGCATCACCTGGGCCTCGAGCGTGGCGGTGTCGTCGGAGTCCCACGTGGCCTCGCGGCCGTCGGGGAGCTTGATCGTGATGCCGAACTGGTAGACGCCGACGCGAGCCAACTCAGCGTCGGTACCGCGCTCCCTGAGCGCGTCGACGACCCTGCGTGCCTTGTTCTCTTCCATCTGGGTTCCGAGCCTACCCGGGGGCACCCCCAGGCGGACAGGGCCGTCGACAGCCGTCAGAGCTGTTGGGCCAGCCCGACCACGTGGCCCAGCGGGTCTGCGATCAGCGCGAACGAGACCCCGGGGACCTCGACCGGATCCTGGATCACGCGACCGCCGAGCCGGGTTGCGTCGGCGACCGAGGCTGCGATGTCCTCCACACCCACGAAGAACGTGACGAGGTCGTCGTCGCCCTGAAGGGGGCTGATGGCCGTGTACAGCGCGCCGGGCACTCCGGTCTCGACGAAGGTGTAACCGGGAAAGGCGCCTTCGGTCGGGTACGTCCAGCCGAACAGCTCGCCGAAGAAGGCGCGGGTCGCGTCCGGGTCGCTCGACCGGATCTCTGCGTGCACGATGGGGTGGCTCATGATGACCTCCGGTTCCGGGGCCGTCGGATGACGGCCTCTGACCTGATGACGCTCGAATGCTCCTCGGATCGACAGCCGCCAGGCCTACCATCAGCCCGTGACGATCCAGTGGCGTGAGGCGACCGCTGGCGGGCAGACGTTCCGGTACGTCGACAGTGGCGAAGGCCCGCTCGTCCTTCTCCTGCACGGCTTCCCGGACCTGCCCACCGGATGGGACAGCCTTCGCGGACACCTCAACACGGCCGGTTACCGGACCGTGGCGCCGTACCTGCGCGGGTACCACCCGGCTACCTTCAGCGCCCGTGCCTTCACGACCCGGGACCAGGCAGATGATGTGGCGCTGCTGCTCGACGCCCTCGGGGCCGACACAGCAGTCGTGATCGGTCACGACTGGGGCGCGGACGCCACCTACAGCTCGGCGACGGTGCACCCCGACCGCGTCACCAAGATGGTCGCGCTCGGCATTCCTCACCCGAGCACGTTGAAGCCGTCGCTCAGGACTGCCTGGACCGGTCGCCACTTCCTCTACTTCAAGCTGCCGTGGGCAGAGACAACGGCCCGGCTGTTCGGGTTGAGCATGGTGGACCGGCTGTACCGGCGGTGGGCGCCCCACTGGGACGGACCGATGCGGGACGTCTCCGTCAGGTCGGCCGTCGAGGCGTTCAGCGATCCCCGCGTGCTGCGCGGCGCGCTCGCCTACTACAAGGCGCTCAAGCCGGGGACGCCGCTCTACCGGGCAACCATCGCCGTGCCGGCCCTCGTCGTCGGGGGCGCCGACGAGCCTGCGGTCCTCCACCAGGGCTACGCAGCCACGCCGAGCCGCTTCACCGGACCCTGCACGGTGAAGATCCTCGATGGCGCGGGCCACTGGCCGCACCGCGAGAACGAAGCGGATTTCCTCGCGGCGTTGCTCCCGTTCCTGGCCGGGTAACACCCCTACCGTGTGCGTTGAGAGGCCGGAGTCGGGTGGGGAAGCCCTTCGCCGGCCTCTCCGTCAGTCTTCGCGCTGGAGCGCGACCAGCTGGGCCCGCGATGGCACGTACGGCTCCGTGCGCAGCGCCATCCCTGCCTCCTCCGGGGTGCGATTGCCCTTGGCCCCGTTGCACGGCCCGCAGGCCGCCACGTTGTTGCTCCACGACCAGGGCCCTCCCCGCGACTCGGGAACGATGTGATCGATGGTCGTCGCTCTGCCTCCGCAGTAGCCGCAACGGTGATGATCGCGGGTGAACACCCCGTGGCGGGACCAGCCCGCGGGTCGGTAAAGCCACTTGGTGGCCACGTAGCGCACCAGCCTGATCACCCGCGGCCACGGGTGCGGGCCGATCATCCGCGGACCACCGTCGGGGTGCACGTCTGCTTCCTCGACGATCGCGACCTCGCGGAACAGCATCTTCACGGCGTGCTGGAACGACACCGTGGCCAACGGTTCGTAGGAGGCGTTCAGCAGCGTCACCGCGGTCACCACGAACACCTCCTTTCCAGGCCGCCGTAGGAGCGCGCGTTCCTGGTCAGGACAAGTCTGCGTCACGAGGCACGGTCACGTCCCCTCATGGGGCCGTGACCGTGCATCGCGCGCGCAGCGTCGCCGAGGCTTCCGGTGCGTGTCAGCCCCGGTAGCGGCCCTGGTAACGACGCCGCTTGCCTGCCAGCATCAGCACTCCGCCGCAGACGAGCAGAGTCAGACCGAGGTAGGCCAGGCGTGCATTCGGACCACCCGTGTTGGGCAACGACGGCGGACTGACCACGTGTCCACAGTTCGTGGTGCAGACCACGGGCGGCAACGCGTTGGGTGTCTGGACCGTCTCGCAGGCGCCGGCGGCCACGCAGTGCCCGGTGACCTCGACCGGAGCTGCGATGTTGTCGACCACCGTGACGGGCCCGGAGTTGAGGGTCACCGAGTACATCAGCTGGGCACTCGCACCCGGTGCGAGGTCGGGCACGTTCCAGGTGAGCGTGTTGCCGACCACGGTCCAGATGACGCCGTCCGGAGTCTCGTTCAGCGTGGCCGTGTCGAGCACCTTGGTCAGGTCGTCGGTCACATGCATCCCGCTCACTTCGGCGTCCGAGGTGTTGGTGACCGTGAGCGTGTAGCTGATGACGTCGCCCGGGGAGACCGAGGAGTTGGTCGCCGGGGCCGATGTCTTCTGCAGGGTCCACTCCGGGGTCTCGTGCACCGTGGTGCAGTCGTCCGGTGTCACCGTGACCGCTGCGGCCGCATGGCGGCCCACCACCGGTGGCGGGCAGTTGGTGCCCGGTGCGGTCACCAGGTTGATCAGCGTCACGCCGATCGCATCTGCGTTCACCGTCACCGTGTAGCTCAGTGGCGCCGTCTGGTCGGTGAGCGTGGCGATGTGCCAGGTGAACGTGTTGTTGCCGTTCATCGTGACGTTCGGGTCGTTGATCACCACCGCCGACGTCTTGCCGACCAGCCCGCTGAAGTCGTCGGTGATGTTCAGGTTCGTCGGGTTCACGCCAGCGACCCAGGTCGGGGTCAGCGTGTAGGTGATCTGCTGGCCCGGCTGCACCGTCCCGGAGGCCGGATCACTGGTCTTGACGATCCTCCAGACAGAATCCTGCTGGTTCGTGACCGTGCAGGTCACGGTGGTGTCGAGTGCCAGGGTGACCTGATCGCCGGTCACCGGGTTGTTGGGCCCGCAGTTCCAGCCGCCGACCTGCGAGTAGCCCGCCGGTCCGCCGCTCTCGCTGAGGGTGTAGGTCCCGGCAAGCACGTCCTTGTCCGATGTGCCGCCCGCATCGGTCGGGTCACCGTTCCCGGTGACGGTGCTCTGGCCGGCGATCGACACCGGCGTTGCCGTCAGGGTCCAGTCCTTGCTGACCGCCGTGCCGCCCTTGCCGTTGATGACGTCCTTCTGGAGCGTCAGCTTGGGCAGGGCCGGCGTGTGGTCGGTGGTCGAACAGTTGTTGGCACCTACACAGGTCCCACCAGGACTCTGCGGTGTCGCCGCGTTGGTGAACGTCGTGTTCCACGCGTCGGGGTTGACCTGGACCGTGTAGGTCAGCGTGGCAGAGCTCGACAGGACCGGGATGGTCCAGGCCAGGAGCGTGCCCACCGGCTGCACCAGCAACGCGGAGCCATCGCTGGCCACCACGTTCAGCAGACCGCCGGTGTTGTTCAGCACCTTGCTCAGGTCGTCCACGACCACCACGTTCTGGGCGGGTACGCCCGCGGTGTGCGTGACCGTGAGGGTGTAGGTGATCGTGCCACCGGGCATCAGCGGACTCGGGTCGGAGACGCTCGCCTTCGACAGCGTCCACGCGGCCGCGTTCACGCAGATGATCGCGGCAGCGCTGCTCTGCCTGGCGGTCGGGGTGACGCCGTTGCCGCCCAGCCAGGCCAGGTTGTTGAACTGCGGAGCGCAGCTCCCGGCAGTGCTCTGCGGGACGCTCAGGTCGAGCGAGTACGTCAGGGTCGTCGGCGTACCGGCTGCGTTCCAGACGGCGTCGGCACCGAGCTTGACCGGGTTCGCGCTGTTGGTGACCTCGTTGTCGTAGATCGCGATCGACTTGTCGATCTCGTTCGGCGCGTTCCAGGCGACGTTGGCGCTGGACGAGGTCGCTGTGCCCGTGGTCCCCCACGTCACGTTCGCCTGGTGGGTGCCGCCGTAGACCGGAGGCTCACCGCCGTTGTTGATCGGCGTGGGCTGAACCGTGCAGGTGAACCCGATGTCGGCGTGAGCGCCGGAGGACAGGTCGAACGGAACCGCCTTGTTGTAGAGGCAGTTGGAGACCGCGCCGACGTTCAGCAGCTCACCGACACCGGTGACCGTGATCGGGGCAATGGCGGGATCAGTGTTGTCGTTGTCGACCCCGATCGTCCCGCTGACCGTCCAGCCGCTGTCGACCCGCGGCAGCGGCGTCGCGATCACCGTGTAGTCGAAGGTGTGGTCGTAGCTGTCGATGTGCTCCGTCTGCGACTTCTGATCGGTGTTGATGAACTTGTCGATCTTCCAGTTGTAGGTGCGCGTGAAGTCGCCGGTCGCACTGTCATCGACGCTCAGGCCGATCGGGTTGCAGACCTGCACCATCGCCTGGTTGTTCGCGGAGCTCTGGTCACTGTCGAGGTGGACCAGCCCGTCGCCGACGATCCAAGCCGTGTTCGTCTTGGTGTCGCAGGTACCACCGTCGGGCAGGTTCTGCAGCGCGACGGTGTAGGTGAGCACGTCCTGGTGGTTCGGCATCGCGTGCACGGTGGCCCAGTCGAGCGTCGCCACGACGTGGTCCTCGCCCGCGGCGTGGTCGTCGTGGACCGTGACCGTGTTGTTGACCAGGGTCTTGGTCCAGTCGGCCTCGGTCACGCCGAGTCCGTCCGAGGTCGATCCGTCAGGCGTCGAGGCGCTGGTCTGGTCCCACTGCACCGTGGCGTTGATCGTGCCCGTGTAGTTGGGCTGCACGCCGAAGTTGCAGGAGTAGGCGAAGTCCTGCGACCCGCCCGCGGCGATGACCACGGGGAACGCCACTCCGGTGACCGAGCAGGTCCCGCCGCCGGTGTACGAGATCGGGACCCCGGTCACCGAGACCGACTCGAAGTCGTTCGGGTTGTGAGCCGTGATCGTTCCGGTCATGGCCCAGGCGCTGTCGGTGCCGTCGCCGGCAGTCACGGTGACCGAGTAGTCCGCCGACGCCGCTCCCCCGTTGACAAGCACCTTCGGCGTGCTGGTCCCCTTCGAGATCGACCAGGGGTAGGTGCGCGTGAACCCTCGGGCGTCGATCCTGGTGATGCCCAGATCCTGCGCGACGCACAGCTTCCCGTAGGCCGAGTCCGTGCCCAGAACAGCGGAGTTGTCTCCGGTGAGGGTGGCCGTGTTGGCCAGGACGGCCGAGCAGGTGCCAGGCGCTGCCGAGAAGCTCTGCGTGTAGACGGCCGAGGTGTGGACCGGCCCGCCGACGCCCCAGGTGAACTGCAGGGCAGGAGCGAAGGTGTGGTGGTCGTCGGTGACCGTGACGGTCTTGTTGATCGACGTCGTCTCCGCACCGAAGGCATAGCCGGCAGTCGGGCTCACCGAGTAGTTGCCGGCCGCGTTCACGTCGCCCTGGACCTGCGGGTAGTCCGCCTTGGCCCAGGTCACCGAGGCGGTGTTCACGCCGGTGAGCTGGCCCGCGGCCGGTGTACCGGCGAACGAGCAGACGTAGGGGTACGCCGTCGTACCCGAAGGCACCGCGACCGTGTCGACGGCGTTGCCCCCGACCAGGCAGGTCGCACCCGGCAACGCGTCGCTCAGGTTGGCGTTGACGGCGCTCGCGTTCGCGTTCGTCACACTGATGTTGCCGCTGACCTTGTAGAGCGAGGTCGTCCGGGCACCTTCGGTGGCGCTGACCCGGTAGGACAGCGCATCGTTCGTCGGGTTCCCTGCCGCAGGCACGGTCTTGGTCAGCGGTGTGCCCGAGGTCGTGTCCGCGACCCAGGGTGCCGACCCGGTCTTGGAGATCTCCTTGACGATCGACCAGTCATAGCTGGCCGTGTACGTCGGGACGGCGGTCTTGGTCGCCGTCAGGGCCTGCCACTGCTTCGGGTCGTGGAAGTTGAACGTCGCGGTCTGGTCGGCGCCTGGCGCCAGCGTGAGCTGGATGCTGGTGGTGGTCGGCATCAGGTAACCGGTCGGTGCCTGGGTCTCGACCACGGTGTAGTCGCCGGCCTGGGCCGGACTGATGGTGATCACGCCGTTGGCGGTGTGGTCCGCGTCGCCGGTGCCGCCATCGATCAGCGTGACCGGGGTGGTGGAGGTCGACCCCGGCGTCGGATCTGGGCTGATCGTGAAGTGTGCCCCGCCGACAGGGGTGTTCCCGCCGTCGAACTTGTTGATCACGATCGAGCCGCAGGTCGGCGCAATGTTCGTGTTGAACGGCAGCACGTAGTCCTGGAGGGCCGCTGTGTGCGACTCGGAGGCCACGGTGCGGATGTTCATCTGCCCGAACGAGCCGGTGCAGATGCCACCGTTCGCCCGCCCGAGTCCGCTCAGGTTGATCGCGCCCTCGGCGAACAAGCCGTCGGTGCTCGTGCGAGAGAAGAACAACGGTGGCGCCACGGTGTTCAGCGGGCACCAACCGAAGCCAGTACTGCCGGACTGGAAGCAGCCGGGGTCAGTGAAGGCCGTCGTGGCCGTCCAGCTGTACGCCTGGTCGAAGGTGAGAGGTCCGGTTCCGTTGACGGCGAACTGGAGCAGCAGGTCCCCGGGGCTGCGCGAGGGCCGCTGGGGAGCGCTGTTCGTGTTCTGGTTGAGCTCGACGTCGTACGTCGTGGTGCCGTTGTTGTCCACGCGGTGCACCGCGAACAGGGTCCACACGTCACCGGCGACGATGTTGGTGTAGCTCCAGGCATCGGTGATGTCGTCCTTGCCCTGCGAGGAGCCGCCTGTGTGCCAACCCGCGGGGTCGGTGCTCTCCGAGTCACCCTGCGTGTACGCCGTGCTGTCCTTGGCGCCGTCGTCGACGTGCATCCCCGTGGTGTCCCAGTCCTGCTTGGTCGGATCGTCGACGCAGGTGTTGCCGTCGATCTCGAAGAGGCCGACGAGGACAGGGCTGTGCTGGGGATCGCACTGGCTTGCCAGCGCTGCCGAGACCACCGAGCTGAACGATGCCGCCAGGGTCTTCCGAGGCGGCCTGGTGCCGGACGTGCCGGAGCCGGTGGCAACCGACGAGGTGACACCCGTGCTGGGCGCCGCGGGCGACGACGGAGCAATCGTCTGCGTGGCCGCATCGGTGCTGGGACTCGACGCAGGGCTCTCCGGCGGAGTCGTGGAAGGAGACGGATCGGGCGTCGCGGTCGCGCTCGGCGAAGCGGCCGGGGTCGAGGTGCCCGTCGGCGTCGGAGCCCCAGGACTCAGGTCGTCGGCCATGCCGGGCCCCGTGCCCAGCACGAGTGCGATCGCCGCGGTGACGAGGATCACGAGCATCCGCGCGAACGGGTTCCTGCGGTTGATGATTCCGAAGCTCCGAAAAGCCCGAGTCGGCCGAATGTTCATGTGCGTCCTGCCCCCAACGATCGGTAGTACCGCCTGCCGCTGGGCAGTTCCGAGGGGTTGCCCCAGCGACGCCCGATCCGCGCACGAATCTGGTCACCCAGCGATCGGTAACCACTAGACGACGGGGGCCGTCACAGACACAACAAAACGGGCGCAGGAGGGAAGCAAGGTCTAGCCCACGAGATCGGGCCAGTGACAAAATCTCCCACCTGGACGCAGACAATGCCGCCGGCGCCGGTGTTCAGACGTCGCGGGTCTTGAGTGCGTACGCGGCTCCTGCCAGCGCGACCGCCATCCAGATCACCAGCACCAGCACACCGTGGCCCGGGGACAGCAGGCTCGGGTCGGGGTTCGCGGCATAGATGGCCTCACCGGCCTGGCTGGGCAAGTACGGAATGGTGTGGTCCTGCCAGCTGGTCGGGAGCAGGGAACCGAGCCCCGGCAGCACCAGGAGTACCCCGAACAAGGTCGCGATCCCACCGGCCGTGCTCCGGATGATGAAGCCCAGCGCGACGGCGAGGACTCCGATCGCTGTCAGGTAGCCGGCGATGCCGAAGATGGACTCCCAGGCGTGCGCAGCACCCAGGGTCGTGCCATGGGTCTGGAGGAAGTGCTGTCCGACCAGGAATGCCGCCAGCGAGGCAGCGAACATGAGCACCGCGATGGTCACGGCGTATAGCGCGGTCTTGGCCCAGAGCACCGGAAGACGGGTCGGCACGGCGGCGAGCGTCGAGCGGACCATGCCGGTGGCGTACTCGCCGGAGATCAGCAGGACGCCGAGGACACCGACCGCCAGCTGGGCGAGGACGACACCACGCAGACTGTGGTCGATCGGGTTGAACCGCAGCCGTTCGATCGGGTCGAGGTGCTGCCAGCGCGCGTTGAACACGGCGCCACCGACCCCGGCGAGCAGGTTCATCGCGACGACCGCAGCAAGCAAGGTGAACGTCGTCGACCTGAGCGAGCGCATCTTGACCCACTCGGATCGAAGCACCCTGACCTGGGTCACTCGCTCAACCTGGACCGAGGGGGCCACGGAGCTGGTCGTGGCACTCATGCCGCACCCACGGTGGAGTCGTCGGCCGTCGCGCTCGGCGTGTGGAACTCGACCTCGTCGCGGGTCATCTCCATGAATGCCTCCTCCAGCGACGCCTGTTTCGGCGTCAGCTCGTGCAGCGCGATCCCGAGGTCACGCGCCGCGTCGCCGATCTGCGCCGCGGTCAACCCGGTCACCTCGATTCCGGCGCCGACGACGCGGGTCGTCACGTCGGGGGCTGCGAGACGTGCAGCGAGCTCCGCGGACTGGGGCGACCGCACCGTGACCACCTTCGTCGAGGCCTGGGCGATCAGGTCTGCCACCGGCATGTCGGCCATCAACCGGCCGCGACCGACCACGATGACGTGCTCGGCGGTCAATGCCATCTCGCTCATCAGGTGGGAGGAGACGAACACGGTCCGCCCCTCGGCAGCCAGCGACTTGAGCAGGTCCCTGATCCAGCGGATCCCGTCCGGGTCCAAGCCGTTCACGGGTTCGTCGAGGATCAGGGTGGACGGGTCGGCGAGCAGGGCCGAGGCGATCCCGAGCCGTTGCCCCATGCCGAGCGAGAACCCGCCGACGCGCTTCCGGGCGACCTCGGCCAGCCCGACCATCTCGATGACCTCGTGCACCCGTCCGATCCCGATCCCGTGGGTCGCCGCGAGCGCCCTCAGGTGGTTGTACGCCGACCTGGACGTGTGCACAGCGCGGGCCTCGAGCAGCGACCCGACCACCTTGAGCGGCTTGGGGTGCTCGGCGTACGGGGCACCGTCGATCGTCACGCTGCCCGAGGTGGGCGCATCGAGACCCAGGATGAGCCGCATCGTCGTGGACTTGCCAGCCCCGTTCGGACCGAGGAAGCCCGTCACCATCCCTGGGCGCACGGAGAAGGTCAGGTCGCTGACGGCCACCTTGTCCCCGTACTTCTTGGTCAGCCCGCGAGCCTCGATCATGGAAAAGCCTCTCTCTTGCAGTCATCCCGATCGTAGGACGGCGTGCTGAGCGCAGCCTGAACGCGACCGACGCCCTCACACAGGTTGATGGTTCACTAGCGCGTACTCGTGTCGTCGGAAGGGTGCTCGATGCAGCGACATCGCAACCTGTGGATCGGGTTCGCAGCGGTGCACCTGTGGTTGGTCTGGGAGCTCAGGTACGCGCCCAACCACCCGCTGTTCGACGTGACCCACGTGTACCGCCCCTGGGTCAGGACGGGTCTGAACGCCGGCCACTGGGTGGGGATCGATTCAGCCTGGGTGTACCCGATCGGCGCCCTGGTCCCGATGGTCGCGGTCGCGGCCTTCGGTCTCCAGCACTACGGGCTGCAGTGGCTGGCCCTGGTCACGGCCCTGGATGCCGTCGCCTTCGCCGGCCTCACCCGTGCGGGCGCCCGAGGACGGGTGGCCGCGTACTGGTGGCTGGGCTTCCTGGCGGCGCTGGGCCCGATCGCGCTCGGGCGGATCGATGCGATCACGATCCCGCTGGTCATCGTCGCACTGCTGATCCTGGATCGACGTCCGGGCATCGCGGCGGCGCTCCTGACCTTCGCGGCGTTCGTCAAGGTATGGCCGATCGCGGTACTCGGGGCTGTTCTCGTCGCCGGTCCAGCACGACGCCGGATCATGGCCGGCGCGGGCACCATGGGCGTTGTCGTGGTCGGAACCTCAATCGCGCTCGGCGCTTCGATCCGCACCTTGTCCAGCTTCTTGACGATGCAGTCCGGCCGTGGCCTCCAGCTGGAGTCGCCGGCTGCGGTTCCGTGGCTCTGGCTCAAGAGCGTCGGCTCGATGCACGTGGACGTGGTGTGGCGACCCGGAATCAGGACCTTCGAAGTCGTCGGCTCCGGAATCAGCGCCGTCGAGCACGCCCTGTCGGCGATCATGATCCTCATCTTCGGGGTCGTGGCAGCTCTGGGCATCCGGGCCTCGAGAGCCAGCACGAGCCCGGCCGCGTTCCTCGGCCCGTTGGCCGTTGCTCTGACCTCCGCGCTCATCGTGACCAACAAGGTCGGGTCGCCGCAGTACCAGACGTGGATTGCGGCCCCGATCGTCCTGGGGCTGCTGCAGCAGGGCCGGGGCGGTCCCTCGTTTCGACTGGCCGCGAGTCTCGGCCTCCTCATCGCCGCGTTGACGCAGGTGGTCTACCCGTGGGGCTACCACGGCCTGGTGGCAGCCCATCCTGCGAGCGTCGCCGCGATCTCGCTTCGGGACGCGCTACTGGTCGCCCTTCTCGCTCTCAGCATCAAGCAGCTCGTGCAGGCGGGCTCACCTGAATCCGTGCCTGCCTAGGGTGCCCGTTCCCGGCGAATTCTTCCATCGGAATTCGGACATATAGTGCATTTCGGGTTTAGGATGGAGGTGAGGGATTGGGGAATGTCATGGCCGATCGGTATCGGCGGAGCCGGAATGAGCGCGGCAACGCTGCGGTGGAGTTCGCGCTTGTCATGATGCCGCTGCTCATCCTGCTCTTCGGCGTGATCCAGTACAGCATCTATTTCTGGGCCATGCAGGGAGGAAGCGACATCGCGCGCAGCGCGGCACGGATCGCGTCGGTCGGCACCCCAGCCGACTGCGCGAGCTTCAAGTCTGCCGTGCTGAGCCAGATCAACAGCCTGACCGGAACCGGGAGCACGGCCACGGTGACCCGCTCGTACACGCAACAGAACCCGCAGGTGGTGACGGTCGGAGACACCGTCACCATCACCATCGCGTTCCACAGCCCTGACCTCCAGTTCCCGCTCATCCCGTTCATCAACCACGGCGTCGTGACCACGACGGCACAGTCGCGGGTGGAGTTCGTCCCGGCGCAGCCCGAGGCCTGCCCGTGAGACTCCCCTGGCCGATGCAGGTCAAGAAGCGGCGGACGCGCTCGGTGCGCGACGACTCGGGAGCCGTTGCGATCATCGTCGGACTGCTCGCAACGCTGCTCTTCTGCTGCGGTGCGCTCGCCGTGGACCTGGGGAGCGCCTGGGCGCGCAAGCGCGACGTGCAGAAGCAGGTCGACGTGGCCGCGCTCAGCGTCGGCTACATGCTTCCGATGACCACCAGCAACGAGCTGGCGATCGCCAACCAGGTCGCCGCGTCCTTCACCAACGCCTACAACGGTGTCATCGGCCAGACACCGGTCACCGGGGCCCAGCTGCTCAACGGGAACCTGGCCGACGGCGAGGTCACCTTCCAGAACGCGGACTTCACACCGTGCGCGGACCAGTGTCCGCAGATGCGCGTGGTGGCGCCTCCGAGCAAGGTGTCGTTCGGGCTCGCGTCGGTGATGGGGGTCCCCAATACGAATGTCCAGGAGGTGGCCACGGTACGGATGACCTCCGAGCTGCCACCCGCGAACAAGACCTTGCCGTTCTGGTTGCCCAGTGGCTGCGGATACGGGCCGTCCGAGGCCGACACGACCCAAGGTGCCACCAGCACGCCCACTCCGACACCAACCCCCACCGCGACCCCGACCGCGACAGCAACGCCGACGGCGACCGCCACCCCCATTCCGGTCACGCCGATCGGGACCCACGTTCTCATCGGCCCAGCGATCACGCCGCTCGCCTACATGGGCACCCTCACGATCTCCGGGTACAGCGTCAGTGGCGTGAGCGCCTCCTACAAGAAGGTGACGCTCCGGGCGTTCGCCCCGGGCTTCACCTCGTTCGTCGACTTCGCAGCCCAGACCACCGGCAACGGCGCGGTCCCGACCTTCACGGTCAGTACGGAGATCAGCGCGGTGCCTGGTGACTGGACCGTGTACGCCCTGGCCCAGAAGAACAACTCGATGGCCTACTCACTGACCAGCCTGATCATCCAGGTCGGAAACCCGGTGGGACCTACTCCGACACCGACGCCCACACCCTCGGCAACGCCGACCGCACCGGACGTCACCGTCGGTTGCGTGGGCCAGAACCGCGGCAACTTCGGCCAGCTCGATTCACCCCGTATCGAAGGCGGCACGAAGCAGGAGCGGCTTGCGAAGAACATCGCCCAGGGTCTCGACCACACCCTCGTTCCCTACGTGTTCGCGCCAGGACAGCCCGTGGTCAAGGACTGTGGCTCCGGCGTCACCCTGATTCCGGGTGCGCAGCTTGACGTCACCTCCCAACCAGGAAACAACTGCATCACCGGCGACACGGGAAATGACGGACCCAAGATGATGGACGGGTTCGTCCAGGGGATCGCGGGAGGTCCCCTGGGTCGTCTGAATGCGGTCAACGGGCACACCACCTGCCCAGGCCGGTCGGACGCCTCCATCTCCGGCGTCCTGGTCAACAACGACATCCTGTCCTGCTACCTGCGCAACAACGCGACCCTCACCGACATATCTCAGTCGACCGGTGTCACGACCGCCATGCTGGACCAGTCGGTCATCAACTCGCCCCGTTTCGTCTGGATCCCGGTGGTGTACGCGACCGACCGCGCGCAGAAGAACTACCAGCCGATCTCCCAGTTCGTGCCTGGCTTCATCACCGACGAGACGCAGACGACCCCGGCAACGCTTGGCAACGGTCTGGACATCGTGGGCAACTCGGTTCAGGCCCTGCACGTGTTCACGTTCAACCGTGACGCCCTGGCGCCGATCGACCAGTCGAACTCGGTCACCTACGACCCGAACCTCGGAGGCGGCATCGTCCGGCTCGTTCAGTGAACCTAGATCGTCGGCCTGGCATCGACCGGTGGCACCGACGGTTCTGCGGCACCGTCTCGGGGCTATGAAACAGGCCCTGACCTGCGAAGAGCAGATCAGGGCCACTCGGTCGGGCTGACAGGATTTGAACCTGCGACCCCCTGACCCCCAGTCAGGTGCTCTACCAAGCTGAGCCACAGCCCGAGTGCCCGCGATTGAGCGAGCGGGACGACCTTACACGGTCTCGATGCGATGCTGGGAATCGCCTGTCGGTGCTCGGGCCACCACGAACGCGACCTCGTGGCGGGGCGTCCTTCGGGCTCTCGGCCCACGGTCGACCTCGTCCGGTGCGATGCGATCGGTCCGTGCCCACGCTGACCGCCTGGGGCTCAGTTGCGAGCATTTTCGTGGCCATCGACGATGGAGCGAGCAACAGCTGGTCCAGGCGATTCGCGGCATGACCACGTGGAGGCAGGTCACCGACTCGTTGGGACTGAAGGCGGCTTCAAGGCGATCAGCCTGTCGGCGTACTCCGCGTACCTCCGGCCACAGATCACGGTCGGTCTAGGGAGCAAGGGAGCTGGTGTCCACAGCCTGGAACGCCGAGGCCGGGATCTTCTTGAGATCAGCGATCAGCCGGTCCGGCCAACGCGCGTTCTGCTCGCCACCGAAGTACCAGTCCGAGCCGTTGTCGGCCAGGACCAGCCCGTACTTCTTCATCGCGGCGACGACAACTCGCGCCATCGACCCGAGACCCGATGCGTCGTACGAGGCTTTCAGCCTGAAACGGGCCCCCATCGGCGGATAGGCCCAGCTCGAGGTCGATCCGGCGTCGTGACGAGCCGGGTACAGGTGATGACTGCTCGTCGCGGACACCGTGAACCGGATGGCGTGGTCGACACTGCCGGCGGCCACTTCGTTCCAGCGCAGCAGGCCGGGCAGGATCGGCAGTCCGGCCGCGTCCGCCGAGGTCCAGCCGTTCGGCCGCAGCCGGTTGCTGGTGAGCGACCAGGTCGCGCCCGAGCCCGCCCGCCAGCCGGTGCTGGTCGACCGTGTCAGCCAGGTCTCGTACAGGCGGCAAGTGCCCTGGACGACGACGATCGCGTGCCGGTCCCCCGTCGACGCACGACCACCCTCGATACGCGTGTCCCTGCCCAGCGGGTAGCGGACCGGGTCGCTCTCGGCGGCGTACTGGAAGCGCACGCTGACCTTGGGATGGGTCGCACTGACGACCGTGATCGGGATCCCGTAGTTCGGCCCGTCCCCGTACGACGGACCGAAGTCCGGGTGCAGGTGCACCCCTGTGCCCATGTGCGAGAGCCACACGGAGCTCCGGCGGTCCACCGGCAGCCTCCTGATGTCGGCGTGCCACCAGTTGCTCGCCGGGAACGCCCGGCATGCCGTCCCGGCGACGGGACGGCCCGGCCGGGTCGACGCGTGCGCCGACCGGTCGAGCGTCATCGTGATCCCGAGTGCCCCGACCAGAAGCAGGACGACGACGCAAGCTGACCGGAGGCGACCCATCGCACCATCGTCACATCGAGTGTCTGATTTGTCAGCCTTTCGGATTCAGCGCTTGCGCTTCTCCCGCGGCCGTACCTGGATGTTGATGGGCGTGCCGGTAAAGCCGAATTCCTCCCGCAGGCGGCGCTCGATGAAGCGCTCGTAGGCGGCATCGAGCTTGCCCGAGGTGAACAGCGCAAACGTCGGCGGTGCCGTCTGCGCCTGGGTCCCGAACAGGATCCGCGGCTGCTTGCCACCGCGGACCGGGTGCGGGTGCTCAGCGACCAGCCGACCGAGGAACGCGTTCAGCATGCCGGTCGAGATGCGGGTCTCCCAACCCGCGAGCGCGGCCTCCAGAGCCGGGACCAGGCGATCGATGTGCCACCCGGTCCGAGCTGTCACGTTGATCCGGGGCGCCCACTGCACCTGGACGAGCTCGCGCTCGTACTCGCGCTCGAGGTAGTAGCGACGCTCTTCGTCGACCAGGTCCCACTTGTTGAAGCAGATGACCAGTGCGCGCCCCGAGTCGCGGACCGTCTGGATGATCCGCATGTCCTGCTCGGAGATCGACTGGCTGCCGTCGATGACGAGCACGGCGACCTCCGCCCGTTCCATGGCCGTCGCGGTGCGCAGCGAGGCGTAGTACTCGTGTCCCGAGGCGGTCTTGACCCGCTTGCGGATGCCCGCGGTGTCGATGAACTTCCAGATCTTGCCGCCGAGCTCGACGAGTTCGTCGACCGGGTCCACCGTGGTCCCGGAAGCATCGTCGACCACGACGCGCTCTTCGCCGGCCAGCTTGTTGAGCAACGAGGACTTCCCGACGTTCGGGCGGCCGATGATCGCGATCCGGCGCGGCCCACCCATCTCGGTGAACGACTCCTCCGGCGCCTCGGGCAGCGCAGCCAGGATGGCATCGAGCATGTCACCCGAACCGCGTCCGTGCAGGGCCGAGACCGGGAACGGCTCACCGAGCCCGAGGTTCCAGAGGCCGAACGCCTCGGCCTCGGCCCGCTGGTCGTCGACCTTGTTGGCGGCCAGCACGACCGGGCGCCCGCTCTTGCGCAGGACCTTCACGACCGCCTCGTCCGCGTCGGTGATGCCGACGGTCGCGTCGACGACGAACAGCACCGCGTCCGCCAGGCTGACGGCGACCTCGGCCTGCGCGGAGATCCGCTCGGCCAGGCCCTCGGCGTCCGGGTCCCACCCACCGGTGTCGACGACCGTGAAAGCACGGCCGTTCCAGTTCGCGTCGTAGGACACCCGGTCCCGGGTCACCCCGGGCTTGTCCTCCACCACGGCCTCGCGTCGGCCGATGATCCGGTTGACAAGCGTGGACTTGCCAACGTTCGGCCGACCGACCACGGCCAGGATCGGGGTGCGGACCTGCTCTTGCTCACTCACGGTGCATCCTGACTGTTCTCGTCATCCGGGAGAGGCCCCGGAAGTGTCATGCCGGTGGCGGCCTCGGCCGCGCGGACGTTGGTGATGATCGCCTGGCGGATCGTCTCGGTCAGCGCGCGGACGTCGGACTGGCGTCGAGGCCAGCCCTGCTGGGCGATCGTCAACGGCTCGCCGTAGGTCATCACGATCCGGGTACGCGCCGGCGGAAAGGTGCTCGACGTACCGGGCAGGCGCGTGCCCAGGAACGCCATCGGTACGACCGTCGCTCCCGAGGCCATCGCCAGGTACGCCGCCCCTCCGGCCGCCGTCAGCACCTCACCCGAGCCGCGGGTGCGTTCGGGGAAGAGTCCGGCGACGCCGCCGTCGCGCAGCACCCGGAGCGCCGTCTTCAGCGCCAGCGGGTCCGGCTCGTCCCTGTCCACCGGGATCTGGCCCGACACCGTCAGGAACGCGCCGAGCGGTCCGCTGTAGAGCTCACGCTTGGTCAGGGCGTGCACCGGACGTGGACCGACGATCGCCATCAACGGGCCGTCGAGGAAACCGATGTGGTTGGCAGCAAGGACCACGGGCCCGTGCCCGGGCACGTTCTCGGTGCCGACCTGCGTGATGTCCCAACGGCGGTGCGCCACGGCAGCGAAGGCTGGACGCAACCGGTGCAGCGCGAGCCGCGGCGGATGCTTGATCGTGTGGGTGCGAGGCAGGTCGCAGCTGACGGTCGTGCTCATTCGAGCCGGCTCACGACGAGGCCCTGGAGGCGACGGCCTGCTCGACGATCTCGACGACGCGGGCGATCACCTCGTCGAGCCCGTACGCCGTGGTGTCGAGGTGGACCGCACCGTCGGGGACGACCAGGGGTGCGGCTGCGCGCGAGGAGTCGATGGCATCGCGTCGCAGCAGGTCGGCTTCGGTAGCGGCGATCGAACCGCTCCCGTTCTCCGCCGTACGCCGGGCAGCCCGCGCAGCAGGATCGGCGGTCAGGTAGAGCTTCACGGCGGCTGCGGGCCACACGACGGAGCCGATGTCGCGTCCCTCGACGACGATGCCGCCCTCGAGCAATGCCTCGGAGATGATCGCGCGCTGCAGCCCGAGGAGGTGGGTGCGCACCGCCGGGACGGTCGCCACCGGGCTGACGGCCGCAGTCACCTCGGCCGAACGAATCGCGTCGGCGACGTCGGCTCCGTCCACGGTGATCGTCGGGTCCAGCGGGTCGGTACCGGAGACGAGCACCGGGAGGGCCGCCCGGAGGGCCACAGCGGCGGCATCGTGCACGTCGACGCCGTGCCGCAGCATCCAGAGCGTGATGGCACGGAATTGGGCGCCGGTGTCCAGGTAGCGCAGCCCGAGCCGGTCGGCGACACCCCGGGAGGTACTCGACTTGCCAGACCCGGACGGCCCGTCCATCGCGACGACCACGGTGTTGCCCACTGCACTGCTCCTGACCAAGCTGGAAAAACGTCCGGACACCTGCTGACGTGTCCAGCGCCGGGAGCAGCCTACCGGTGGGTGGTCCAGTTCCTTGCTTCGAGAGCGCTGCGCAGGCGCTCCGCGGCGTTCGCCTCGACCTGCAGCTCGACCAGACCTGCGAGGCGGCCGGGATCGTGATCGATCCTCAGGTCCTCGACGTTGACCCCGATCTCGCCGATGTCGGTGAACAACCGTGCGAGCTCGCCAGCATGGTCGGGCACCAGCACGTACACCGGTCCCGTCTGCAACGGCGCTCCCCCGTGCTTGCCCGGGATGATCTGGGTGCCCGCGACGCCGCGAGCGAGGATTTCGACCAGGTCGTCCGGAGACGGGTCGTCGACGGCTCCGATCAGCAGGTCGAGTTGCTCGCGCAGCGACCGCAGGAGATCACTGACCACTCCCGCGTTGGCCCGGATGATCTGGCCGTAGAGATCAGGATCACCACCCGCTACCCGGGTGACGTCACGGACGCCCTGACCCGAGAGTGACAGGTGCTCGGGAACGGCGTCGGTCAACTGCCCTGCCGCCAGTACGGCGAGCAGGTGCGGCAGGTGGGACGTCCGGGCCACGGCCAGGTCGTGCTCGACCGGGGAGAGCCGGACGGCGGCCGCGCCGCACAGCGCGATAAGGTCCTCGACCAGCCTCACGGCCGCCGGATCGGCGTGGACGTGCGGTGTGACCGCCCAGGGGCGGCCGTCGAACAGGGCAGCACTGGCCGCGAGCGGTCCGGAGCGCTCGCTACCGGCCATCGGGTGGCTGCCGACGTACCGCGCCAGCGTGGCGTAGTCGACCTGGTCCGCGATCTGTTCCAGCGGCTGCGCCTTGACGCTCCCGATGTCGGTCACCACGGCGCCGGTGTCCAGAGCCTCGAGGGCGACCTCGGCGATGTGTACCGGTGGGACAGCGACCACGACGAGCTGAGGCGTCCTGCCGGGAACCGGCACCTCGCCGGCGCCGAGGCTGATCGCGGTCCGGACGTGCTCGGGATTCGCGTCGCTGAGCCAGACCTCGATCCCATTGCGCCGCGCGGCCAAGCCGATCGAGGTCCCCAGCAGACCAGCGCCGATCACGTGAAGCGGGCCTGTCAGAGTGGTGTGCTCAGCCATCGGGCTGGTCATCGGGCAAGGAGCGGACCTTGGTCAGGTCCGAGCGCAGCGCGGCGGCGCCGTGGAGGTAGACATGGGTCACCTCGCGGCGCTCCAGGTCGGTCTCGACGTGCGCCATCATCCGGACAACGCGCGGCATCGAACCGTCGATCTCCAGCTCGCGGGCGCACAGCAACGGGATCTCGCCGAACCCGAGTCGGCGAGCGGCGTAGGCGGGAAACTCGGCGACCAGGTCGGACGTGGCGGTGAAGATCACCGAGATGAAGTCCTCGACGTCCAGGCGGTTGGCCGACATCACTTCGGTGACCATCTCGGTGACCCGCTCGAGCATCTCCTCGCGGGTGTCGGAGGTCAGCTGCGTGGCTCCGCGCACGGCGCGAACAGACACGGGTCCTCCTCCTGGCATCCTCGGGTTCCGGGCAGATCTGCTCAGAACCAGAACGGGTCCGAGCCTATAGGCCTGCGGTGTCGAGCAGCGATCCGACCTCATCGAGGGTGAGGTCGCGCATCGCTCCCTGACGCAGGTTCCCGATCCGCACCGGACCGATCGCGGTCCGCGTCAGGCGCTGGACAGGGTGCCCGATCTCGTCGAACAGGCGGCGCACGATCCGATTGCGGCCCTCGTGGATCACCAGTTCGACGATGCCACGGTTGGCGGTCGTCGAGATCACCCGGGCACGGCGCACCTCGACGGGGCCGTCCTCCAGCACGACGCCCGCCAGCAGGGTCTTGACGGTGCTCTTGTCCACGGATCCCGCGACCTCGGCGACGTACGTCTTCTCCACCTCGTACGACGGGTGGGCCAGCCGTTGCGCGAAGTCCCCGTCGTTGGTCAGCAGCAGCAGCCCGTCGGTGTCGGTGTCCAGGCGCCCGACGTGGAACAGCCGCTCCGGACGGTCCGCCACGTACTCGGCGAGCGATGGACGGCCCTCGGGGTCGGACATCGTCGACACGACCCCGCGCGGCTTGTTCAGCACCAGGTAGACGTTCGGGCTGATCGGCGGCAGCCGCTTGCCCGAGACCCGGATGACAGCGACCCGGGGATCCACCTTCGTTCCGAGACGGGTGACGATCTCGCCGTCCACCTCGACCTCGCCGGCGAGCATCAGCTCCTCGCACTTGCGACGGCTCGCGACCCCGGAGGTGGCGAGCAGCTTCTGCAACCGGATCAGTCCGTCCTCGTCGAGGTCGGGCAGGTTCTGCGGCTCCTGCTCAGGCATCGTCGGCGGGCTCGAACTCGCCGGCTGCCGCTTCGGTCTCTTCGACCACGGCCTCGGGTGTCACCGCGGCGGCGAGCTCCTCGTCGAAGTCGAACTCGTCCATGTCCGGGACGTACGGCGCAAGCTCGGGCAGCTCGTCGAGCGAGGTGATCCCGATCCTCTCGAGGAAGTACACCGTCGTGCGGTACAGATGGGCGCCGGTCTCGGAGTCGGTCCCTGCCTCCTCGACGAGACCGCGGGTCAGCAGCGTGCGCATCACGCCGTCGACGTTGACCCCGCGGATCGCGGAGACGCGGCTCCGGCTGACCGGCTGCTTGTAGGCAACCACGGCAAGGGTCTCGAGGGCGGCCTGGGTCAGCCGCGCCTGCTGTCCCTCGAGCACGAACTTCTCGACCACAGGGGCGAATTCCTCGCGGGTGTAGTACCGCCAGCCACCCGCGACGTTGCGCAGCTCGAACCCGCGCACCTGCTCGTCGTACTCCGCGGCCAGGATGTGCAGCGCCTCGACCACCTCGGTGGTCGGGTAGCCGACTGCAGTGGCCAGGCTGACCTCGTCGAGCGGCTGGTCGGCGACCATGAGAACGGCTTCCAGCGCCGGTCGCAGGTCGGCGAGCGGGATCGAGAGGGTCTCCCCCTCGGATTCACGCTGCTCGTCAGCACCGCTCTCGATCGGCTCGAACATCTCGGCGTCCTCGGCCGTCTGGTCCTCGACCTGGGTCTCGGTCATGCGTCACTGCTTTCTGTCTCGCCGGTCGTGTCATGCAGGGCCGTGCCCGGGTCCGGGGAGAGCGGCGTGCCGTCGAACTCGTCGTTGATCTCGATCTCCTCGTCCTCACCGCCGGTCCAGCGGACGGTCAGCTCGCCCAGCGGCGTGACCTGGTCGAAGGCCAGGACGCCCTCGCGAAACAGCTCCAGCAGTGCGAGGAACCGGGCGACCCGGGTCATCGTGTCAGGTGCGTCCGCGGCGAGCTTGCGGAAGGTCAGCGTGCCGTGCACCCGCAACCGCTCCACCACCAGGTGCGCCTGCTCGCGCACGCTCACTGCCGGGGCGTGGATGTGCGCCAAGGACAGCTCCGGGACCGGCTTGGGCTCGAGCGCACGGGCCGCCAGCCCGGCGAACTCCTCCAGGCCCAGTCCGATGAGCACCTCGGGCAGCAACGTCGCGAACCGGTCGTCGAGTCCGACGGCCCTGGGGAAGCGCAGGGCCTCGGCCTCGATCCGGCGCTCCATCACCGAGGCGACCTTCTTTTAGGCCCGGTACTGCAGCAGGCGGGCGAAGAGCAGGTCGCGTGCTTCGAGCAGCGCCAGGTCGTCCTCGTCCTCGATGTCTCCCGACGGCAGCAACCGGGCGGCCTTCAGGTCCAGCAAGGTCGAGGCGACCAGCAGGAACGACGTCGTCTGCTCGAGGTCCCAGACCTCGCCGCCGGCCTTGATGTGCGCGATGAACTCATCGGTCACCCGTGAGAGCGCCACCTCGGTGACGTCCATCTTGTGCTTGCTGATCAGGCTCAGCAGCAGGTCGAACGGACCTTCGAAGTTGTCCAGCCGCACCGCGAACCCGACCTCGAGCCCGGGTTCTCCGATGGCCCCGGCATCGAGGCTCGAGCTGGCGACGGTGGTCGAGCTCATCCCAGCAACCGACGGATGAGCTCGCTGTCGTCCCCGTGCCGCTCGAGGTCGGCGAGCACGATCGCCAGCGCTTCCCTGACCAGCCGGCCACGGTCGACGGCCAGTCCGTGGTCGCGCCGAAGCATCAGCCGGGCGTGCTCGATGTCGACGAGCTCGTCAGCGGTGACGTACACCGTCATCTTCTCGTCGTGCCGCACCCGCCCGCTGGAGGGTCGCCGAGAGTTCTTGGCAGCGCCCTTCGGCACAGCCGTCGCCTTCGGAACAGCCTTGACCGCCGGCTCCGTGACCGCGGCGACGGGAGACTCGTCCTCGGTCTCCTCGACAGTGGGGCGGAACAGGTCGTCAGCGGTGGGCAGGCTCACGCGTCTTGCCAACGAGCCAGCACCTCCTTGGCGAGCTGCCGGTAGGAGTCCGCTCCACCCGACGCGGTCGCGTAGCTGGTGATCGGCTCGCCCGCTACCGTCGCGTCGGAGAACTTCACCGTCCGCCGAATCACGGTGTGGAAGACGGTGTCGCCCCAGGCCTCGACCAAGCGGGACATCACTTCGCGACTGTGCAACGTGCGGCCGTCGAACATGGTGCCCAGCACGCCTTCGATCTCCAGGCGAGGGTTGAGGCGCTCGCGGACCTTGTCGATCGTGGTCTTGAGCAGTGCCACGCCGCGCAACGCGAAGTACTCGCACTCGAGCGGGACGATCACGCCGTCGGAGGCG
Organism: Marmoricola sp.; assembly: GCF_025965215.1. Taxonomy (GTDB): domain Bacteria; phylum Actinomycetota; class Actinomycetes; order Propionibacteriales; family Nocardioidaceae; genus Marmoricola. The sequence goes on along the minus strand of NZ_JAOPXI010000185.1, from coordinate 15,012 downwards.
GTCAGCGCGTTCACGGTGAGCAGACCCAGGGAGGGCTGGCAGTCGATCAGGATGATGTCGTAGTTCTCCAGCGCCGGCGCCAGGACCCGCTGGAGGGTCTGCTCACGGGCCACCTCGTGCACGAGCTGGACCTCGGCGGCCGAGAGGTCGATGTTGGAGGGAAGCAGGTCCATCCCTGGGACACCGGTCGGCACGACCACGTCGGCGAGCTCGACGTCGCGCTGCATGAGCAGGTTGTAGATCGAGAGCTCCATCTGGTGCGGATTCAGGCCCAGGCCGACCGAGAGCGACCCCTGTGGATCGAAGTCGACGAGCAGCACCTTGCGTCCGAACTCGGCCAGCGACGCCCCCAGGTTGATCGTGGTCGTCGTCTTGCCGACCCCACCCTTCTGGTTGCACATCGAGACGATCCGGGCCCTGGTCCGCGCACCGACGGGACCGGGCTCGGGGAACGTCGGCATCGGGCGCCCGGTAGGGCCCATGACGATCTCGGTGTCGTCGACTGTGGTCACGCGGACCTCCTGCACTGGCTGACCTGATGGATCTTCCAGTGTGGACTGCGTTGCCGACGAATCGCGGAAGGCGGAGTGTTGCAGCACCGTGGCGTCCGGATCAGCTGCCGTCACAGGATTGTGGACCAGGGGTGGTACCTCGGAGGCACTGGTGGACTGACCGCCAAATCCGTCGGCACCATTCATGGTCCGGTTCCCCTTTGCCTTCGTGCCCGTTCGGGCTGATGTCCTGCCCCTGCACGGGGATACCTGCGGCTTTGTCGACATGACGCCAAGTCCCGCGGTGGCGTGACTCTATGGCTCACGGGTGCGGGTCACAAGGCGAAGAGACAACCGGATGGCCCGTATGCAAAATCTGGGGAAACCGTGTGCATTCAGCCCCGCTCAGATGCACAGGCACAGGGTCGCCTGTGCAAAAACCTGTGCGTTCGCCAGCCTCGAAATCGACTCAACCCAGGGCCCGCGGATGCGCCGCGGCGTAGACCTCGCGCAAGCTGTCGACAGTGACCAGGGTGTAGACCTGCGTGGTCGTCACCGACGCATGACCGAGGAGTTCCTGGACGACCCTGACGTCCGCACCGCCCTCGAGCAGGTGGGTCGCAAACGAGTGCCGCATCGTGTGCGGCGACACCTCGGCACGGACGCCGGCCCGTTCGGCCGACCGGACGATGACCGTCCAGGCGCTCTGCCGCGAGAGTCGCCCCCCGCGTGCGTTGAGGAACATCGCCGGCGTCCCGGCGCCGCCCGCGACCAGCCCGGGCCTCGCCCGTGTGAGGTACGCCGCGACGGCTGCGCGCGCGAACCGGCCGACCGGCACGATCCGCTCCTTGCTTCCCTTGCCACGCAGCAGCACGGTGCCCCCCGAGTCCTCGCTGCCCAGGTCCAGGTCGTCGACGTCGAGCCCGACCGCCTCCGAGATCCGGGCCCCGGTACCGTAGAGGACTTCGAGCAGCGCCCGGTCGCGCAGGGCGAGCGCCGTGCCCGGAGCACCAGCCGCATCGAGGATCGCCTCGACATCCGACAGCGCCAGCGCCTTGGGCAGGCGTTTGGCCGGGCTGGGTGGCCGGACGCCGACCGACGGGTCCAGCGTCGCCAGGCCGTCGGCAACGGCGAACTTGTGGAATCCGCGCACAGCGACGACCGTGCGCCCCGCCGAGCTCGCGCTCAGCGGGGGGTGGTCTCGGTCACCCTCACGCAGGGCCATCAGGAAACCGAGCACCGTCTGCTCGGTGATCGCGTCCAGCTCTGCCACCCCGGCGCCGTCCAAGAACTCCAGGTACCGGCGCAGGTCACGCTTGTACGACGTGAGCGTGTTCGTTGCCAGACCGCGTTCGACCCCGAGGTGGTCCAGGTAGGTCCGCACTGCTCGCACCAGGGCGCTGGGCCCCGGTACCGGGGCGGCTTCGGGCGTGAGGTCCGCATCGGGTGCTGCAGCTGGCTGGCTCAGGAGCTGACTCCCCCGCTCAGGGTGCTCTCCAGCGAGACCGAGGTCAGCCCGTGGGCGTCGGCCACGGGTCCGTTCGTGAGGTCGCCGGCGTGGGTGTTGAGCCCTAGCGCCAGCGAGTGGTCCTCCCGGCAGGCCCGCTCCCAGCCCTTGTCGGCCAGCGCCACGGTGTACGGCAGCGTCGCGTTGGTCAGCGCGTAGGTCGACGTGTTCGGCACCGCGCCGGGCATGTTCGCGACGCAGTAGAACGTCGAGTTGTGCACCTGGTACGTCGGATCAGCGTGCGTCGTCGGGTGGGTGTCCTCGAAGCAGCCTCCCTGGTCCACGGCGATGTCGACCAGGACCGAACCCGGCTTCATCTGGGCCACCAGGTCGTTGGTCACGAGCTTGGGTGCCTTGGCGCCCGGGATCAGCACCGCCCCGATGACCATGTCGGCCTCGAGCACCTGCTGCTGGATGGCCAGCCTCGAGGACGCCAGCCCGTGCACCCGGTTGTTGTAGCGCCAGAAGGACATCCTCAGCTTGTCGAGGTCGGTGTCCAGGAGCGTCACGTCAGCTCCCATGCCGAGCGCGATGTTGGCCGCGTTCTGGCCCGAGACGCCGGCACCGATGATCACCACCTTGGCGTTGGCGACGCCGCCCACACCGCCCATCAGCACCCCCCGGCCACCCTGGGCCTTGAGCAGCGAGTAGGCGCCGACCTGGGGCGCCAGGCAGCCGGCCACCTCCGACATCGGGTAGAGCAGCGGGAGACCACCGGACGGCAGCTGGACGGTCTCGTAGGCGATGCCGGTGACCTTGCGCGCGACCAGCTCGTCGGTCAGCGGGCGATCGGCGGCCAGGTGCAGGTAGGTGAACAGCACCAGGCCCTCGCGCATCCGGTGGTACTCCTGCTCGACGGGCTCCTTGACCTTGAGCACCAGCTCGGCCTGGCCCCAGACGTCGTCGGCGTCCTCGAGCAGCTTGGCTCCGGCGCCTGCGTACTCCTCGTCGGCGATCGAGGATCCGAGGCCCGCGCCGCGCTCCACGAACACCTCGTGGCCGTGAGCCACGAGCTCGTGGACACCGATCGGCGTGATCGCCACCCGGTACTCGTGGTTCTTGACTTCCTTCGGTACGCCGACCCTCACGACTGTCCTCCCAGACGATTGTCCAGCACGACGGTGTGCCGGTATCCGGAGTGTAGGACAATCCTCAGGACGTTCCGTGACCGCTCGATCGGCACCCCGCGTCGGACAGCACCCGAAGAGTGTTGCGGCAGGTGAGCGCGGCCAGGTCGGCCTTCGACCAGCCGCGTTCCGCGAGCGCGACGAGCAGCCGCGGATATCCCGAGACGTCGTCGAGCCCCTCGGGCAGCCACTCGACCCCGTCGTAGTCGCCGCCGAGCCCGACGTGCTCGATCCCGGCGACCTCACGCACGTGCTCGAGGTGGGCCACCACGTCGGCCACGGTCGATCGCGGCGGTGGCACCTTCTTCGCGTACGTCTCGGCGAACGGCTGGTACGCCGCAAGGTCGCGTGAGTCGATGCCGACCTCCCACGCCGCGTCCTGGGCCGCCAGGTCCCATTCGTGCACCGCCGGTGTTACGAACCACGGGACGAAGGTGACCATGCAGACGCCACCGTTGACCGTAAGCCCGCTCAGGACGTCGTCGGGCACGTTGCGGGGATGCGGGCACACCGCTCGGGCCGACGAGTGCGAGAAGATCACCGGCGCGGTCGAGATCTCGAGGGCCTGGCGCATCACATCGGCGCTCACGTGGCTGAGGTCGACGAGCACCCCGACCCGGTTCATCTCGGTGACCACCTCGCGACCGAACGCGGAGAGGCCACCGAGGGCCGGACGGTCCGTGGCCGAGTCCGCCCAGGCGACGTTGTCGTTGTGGGTCAGCGTCAGGTAGCGGACGCCGAGCGCCTGCAGGGAGCGCAGGACCGCGAGCGAGCCGCCGATCTGGTGCCCCCCCTCCGCGCCGAGCAGGGAGGCGATCCGGCCGGTCGCCCAGGCCGCCTCGACGTCCGCGGCGCCGGTGGCGAGGGCCAGTCTGTCGCCGTACCTGCGGATCAGGTCGTGGGCCGCATCGATCTGTTCGAAGGTGGCAGTGAGGATCTCCTCGGCCGACAGGCTCCCGGGCACGTAGACCGACCAGAACTGCGCCCCGACACCCCCGGCCCGGAGCCGCTGCAGGTCGGTGTGCACCCCGGTACCGGACAGGTCGGCTCCGACGTCGAGCTGGTCCCAGTCGTAGCCGTGGTGCTTGCGTGCGTGCCAGAGCAGGTCGTTGTGGCCGTCGATCACAGGGTTCCGGGCGAGAACCGCCGCGACCAGTGCTTCGGAACCTCCGACATCGTGACGCTCGACGGGCGTCACAGACGTCCCCGGCTCCTCAGCGAGTCATAGGCCAGGACGGCGGTGACCAGCGGCGCGTCGGCGACCCGGCCGTCGAAGATCGCCTCGATGAGGTCGACCAGCGCAACGCGCTCGAGCGTCATGTCGGCCTCCTCGTGGTGCAGGTCGAAGTCACGCGGGATCTCGCGCAGTCCCCGGGCCAGGAAGAGTGCGTGCGTCTCCGAGGTGATCCCGGGCGAGGCGTACGTCGTCATCAGGTGCACCCAGTCGCTGGCCTCCAGGGCAGCCTCTTCCCGCAGCTCGCGCTGGGCAGCGACCAGCGGGTCCTCCCCCGCCTTGTCGAGCTTGCCGGCGGGCAGCTCGACCAGGCGCATGCCGACCGGGTGCCGGTACTGGCGCAACGCGACGACGCGGTCCGCCTCGTCGATCGCCAGGACCACGACCGCGCCCGGGTCCTCGACGACCAGGCGACGGAAGGAGTCCTCGTCGTGCCCCGGGCGCTGGATGGTGTCCTGGCGGACCGCCACGACCCAGTCGTCACGGTGCACGTCGCGCGAACCGAGCACCGGCCAGGTCAGCGCGACATCGGCGAGCTGCTCCTCATTCCCCATCGGTCTGGCGTCGCAGTCCGGTCTCGTCGATCGGGATCCGCAGTTCGCGCTGGCGGGTGATCGCCGCACCGATCAAACCGGCGAACAGCGGGTGTGGCCGAGTCGGACGTGACCGGAGCTCGGGGTGGGCCTGGGTGGAGACGTAGTACGGGTGCACCGCGGCCGGCAGCTCGACGTACTCGACCAGGCTGTCGTCCGGTGAGGTACCCGAGAACACCAGCCCGGCTTCCTCGAGCTGCTCGCGATAGGTGTTGTTGACCTCGTAGCGGTGACGGTGGCGCTCCTCCACCTCGGCCTGTCCGTACGCCGCACGGACGACCGAGCCCTCCTTCAGCGTGGCCGGGTAGAGCCCGAGACGCATCGTTCCGCCGAGGTCTCCGGCGCCCTCGACGAACGCCCGCTGCTCGGCCATCGTGGCGATCACCGGCTCGGGACAGTCGGGATCGAACTCGGTCGATGCCGCCTTCTCCAGACCTGCGACGGAACGGGCGTACTCGATCACCATGCACTGCAGCCCCAGGCACAGACCGAGCGTGGGGATGCCCTGGGTCCGCGAGTAGGTCAGTGCGCCGAGCTTGCCCTCCAGCCCACGGATGCCGAACCCGCCCGGAACCAGCACGGCGTCCACGTCGGCGAGGGCCTTGGCAGCACCCTCCGGTGTGGCGCACTCGTCGGAGGCGATCCAGTTGATGTTGACCTTGGCCTTGTGGGCGAAGCCGCCGGCACGCAGCGCCTCGGCGACCGAGAGGTAGGCGTCGGGCAGGTCGATGTACTTGCCGACCAACGCGACCGTGACCTCCTCCTCCGGGTGGTGGACCCGCTGGAGCAGGTCGTCCCACAGGGTCCAGTCCACGTCGCGGAACGGCAGGTTCAGGCGACGTACGACGTAGGCGTCGAGCCCCTCGCGATGCAGCACCTTCGGGATGTCGTAGATCGACGGGGCGTCCGCCGCGGTGACGACCGCTTCCTGGTCGACGTCGCACATCAGGGAGATCTTCTTCTTGATGCTGTCCGGGATCAGCCGGTCGGCGCGACACACGATGGCATCAGGCTGGATACCGATCGACCGGAGAGCCGCGACCGAGTGCTGCGTGGGCTTGGTCTTGAGCTCCTGGCTCGGACCGATCCACGGGACGAGCGAGACGTGCAGGAAGAAGCAGTTGTCGCGGCCGATGTCGTGGCGGACCTGACGGGCGGCTTCCAGGAACGGGAGCGACTCGATGTCGCCGACCGTGCCGCCGATCTCGGTGATCACCACATCGACCTCGGGGCCTCCCATGGCCCGGATCCGGTCCTTGATCTCGTTGGTGATGTGCGGAATGACCTGCACGGTGTCGCCCAGGTAGTCACCGCGGCGCTCCTTGGCGATCACGGTCGAGTAGATCTGGCCGGTCGTGACATTGGCGATCTGGTTGAGGTCGGTGTCCAGGAAGCGCTCGTAGTGCCCGACGTCGAGGTCGGTCTCGGCGCCGTCGTTCGTCACGAACACCTCGCCGTGCTGGAACGGGTTCATCGTGCCCGGGTCGACGTTGAGATACGGGTCGAGCTTCTGCATGGTGACCCGCATGCCTCGGGACTTCAGCAGACTGCCGAGGCTGGAGGCAGTGAGACCCTTGCCGAGCGAGGAGGCGACTCCACCGGTGACGAATACGTGCTTGGTCGGCTGGCTCGGTGCCAAGGTGTCTCCCGTGGTCTGGTTCGCAAGTTCGGTGCGGATCCTGGATGCGGGTCCGGCTCAAGAGGATCGAGATCCTCCGTCATCTCCACGGGGTTCAACCCTATCAAGAACTTCGCGCCGGTGCTGCACGACTCACCAGACGTGAGCCCGCGCGGGCACGAGAACCCAGTCAGGACACGGGAATCGGGCCGTCGACGTGGCCCACCGATCCGAAAGCACCGACGACTCCGCGCACCCCCGCCGCGAGGGCGAGGATCGCGGCCACGCGGCCGCGGGCGAGGTCCACACCGTCGGTGGTGCTGAACCCCGGAGTGCCGGAACGCAACGCTCCCACGATGCCCAGCGGCCGGGCCGCCGTGCCGGGTCCGGCAACCACGGTGGTCACCCCGGTGGCCAGTGCCCGCAGGAACGACACCGGGACGGCATTCTCGGCGGACGCCTCGGCGGACCGCGCGGCCGGTCCGGTGACCACGAGGAGCAGTGCGGCCCGCGCTGTCACCTTGGCACTGGAGACCAGGCCGGCCGTCTCGAACCCGGCCATGATCGCCAGGGCAGGTGCGTCGTACGCCGCGGTCACGGCGTGGGCGGTGGCCGGGACGCCGAGCGCCCGGGCCAGCAGCAACCCGAAACGCTGGTACCCGTCGAAGGTGGTGGGTACGGTGACCTGGGCCTGCGTGACCATCTCGCTGGTCAACGCCTCGACCAGTCCTCGGCTCGCTGACGTGGCCACCGGCCTGCCGAGGGCCACGTCAGCGGTCACCTGGGCTCCAGCAGCGACCAGCAGGGTCCGCAGGGCAGCCAGCGCCTGGGCGTCCGCGCCGGGAAGCGCGACCAGGGCGACGTCATGGCCGGTCAGCGTGCCCCGAACGACCGAGGGCGCCGTCGCGTCCTCGTAGGCCCCTGCCGCCCGGTCGAGGGCCAGGAGCTTCGCGACCCGAGTCCGGGTGGCCGTGAGCTTGGCCGTCTGGGCGCGGGCATCGCGGGCGCGTTGGGCATTGTCGTGCTGCAGCGGACCCGCTCCCAACGCCATGCCCAGCGCGACTGCGAGCACGAGAGCAGCCAGAGCCACCAATCTGGCCCGCATCAGTTCAGGCCCGCCGGCAGATGGGTCTGCAGGTGGCCCCACCAGTCGTGACCGACGGGCGTCGCGGCCACGGTCACCCCCAGGACCACGAGTGCCGCGAGGACAACCACGGCAACGTGCCACCGGCGTACCCGCCCGGTGTACAGCAACGGCACCGACGCGCCCTCGACCACGGAGGTCCCCGCCCGAAGACGGGTCAGCACGTTGCTCGCCTGGTCGGTCAGGTTGCGATCGACGAAATCGTCGAGCGTCGCCGGGCTCCCGAGCATCACGATCACCCGGGCGTGGTCGAGACGAGCCAGCAGCAGTCCGACATCGCTGCCGGCCAGACTCGTCCGGACCTCGTGGAACGGGAGCGAGAAGCGCTCGATCCGGGCCCGGCTCGCCTCGCCGGTCCCCGTCAGGACCACTTCGCGGCTTCGGGCCAGAGCCTTGTCGCCGATCCGTCCGTCCCCGGTCAGGACCAGGACGTCGGGGCGCCTCCCCTGACGGACCAGCAGCTCGGCGCCCAGATCGACCCCGATCAGGATCGGCTTCTGCTCCCGGACGTAGGCGCGCAGGCGCTTGAGCTCCGCGACGGACGTGGCCGGGCCCACCACCAGCACCGGTCGACCCTCGATCCGGGTCCGGAGCACGGGTGCCCCGGTGCCGTGCAGCAACAGACCTTCCTCACGACGCAGCAGCTCGCTCGAGGTGTGCGCGAAGGTTTCCAGCTGGGTGGCCAGACCGGCCCGGGCGGCGTCGAGTCGCTCGGTGATCAGGTCGGCTCCCAGCGGGGTGACGTCCAGGGCGACCACGACCCCGTCGTACAGGGTGGAGCCGTCCAGACGAAGCTCCTTCCCGTCGTCGAGCCCCAACACCCGTGCCCGGTCGCCCTCGAACAGCGCCACGCCTGCCCGGGTGAGGAGTTCGGGTCCGAGGTTGGCGTAACGGCCGGAGATGAACTCGGAGGCATTGAGGACCGCGCGCGGCTTGCGTTCGACGATGGCGCGCGCGGTCGCCGCGTCGAGGTCGCGTTGGTCGATGACGACAACGTCGCCCTCGCGGGTGCGCTCGAGGGCGGTGGCCAGGTTGCGGTGCGAGCGCACCGTCACCGTGATCCCGGGCAGGGAGGGAACGCCTTGCCGGCGCCTGGGGAAGCTCATGACCACCGCATCGTGTCACGCAAGTGGTCCGATTTGTCGCACCCCCTGCCCTTCGGCCTGTCGAGTCACCTGCGAGCGGTCCGGGCCTTCTGCGCCACGTCGAGGAGCTCCTGGGCGTGGGCCATCGCGGTCTCCGACTCCTCGAGGCCGGCCAGCATCCTCGACAGCTCGCGGACCCGCCCGGCGTCGTCAAGCACTTCGAGGCCCGAGGTGGTGATCCTGCCGTCACTGGACTTCTGCACCACCAGGTGCCGATCGGCGAACGCCGCGACCTGGGGCAGGTGCGTCACCACGAGGACCTGGGCCGAAACGGCCAGAGCGGCCAGGCGCCGCCCGATCTCGACCGCAGCCTTGCCCCCGACACCGGCGTCGACCTCGTCGAACACGAGCGTCGGCACCGGGCTGGTACCGGCAAGCACGACCTCGATCGCCAGCATCACCCGGGAGAGCTCGCCCCCTGACGCGCCCTTGTTCAGCGGGCGGGGCTCGGACCCGGTGTTGGCCGCCAGCAGGATCTCGATCTGATCGACCCCGGAGGAGTTGAACCGCCAGGTCTCCCCCGCGATCTCCAGTCCGTCCGGGTCGGGCGTGCGCCCGACTCTGATCTCGATCCGCGCGTGCGGCATCGCCAGCGCGCTCAGTTCCTCGCTCACGGCCTGGGCGAGGCGGCCGGCGGCGTGCGTACGGGCCGCGGACAACGTCTCCGCCGTCGCTGCCAGCTCGGCGCGGAGCTCGGCCCGTTGCACCCGCAGCGTCTCGGCCCTGCTCTCCGAGTCATCGAGTGCCACCAGGCGCTCTGCCGAGGAGGCTGCCCAGGCGAGCACCTCGTCGACGGTCTCGCCGTACTTGCGTGTCAGTGCGGTCAACGCGGCGCGGCGTTCGGAGACGACCGCGAGCCGCGCCGGGTCGGTCTCCAGGCCGGAGGCATAGGACGCGACGTCGGCCGCCACGTCGGAGAGCAGATAGCTGACCTCCGCGACCCGGTCCGAGAGCCGGCCGGCCTCGGGATCGTGCTCGCGGACGGATTCGAGCGCCCGGCGTGCGGCTCCCAGGGCGCTCAGGGCATCCGGTTCGTCGGAATCCGACGACATCGCCTCACGGGCAGCTTCCGCACCGGTGCGCAGGGTGTCGGCGAAGCCGAGTCGGGACTCCTCGCCGGCGAGGAGGAGGTCCTCGCCGGTCTGCGGGTCGACCGCCTCGATCTCGCCGAGCCCGAGCCGCAGCACATCGGCTTCCCGCGCCCGTTCGCGGGCAGCACCGATGACGTCGGCGAGCTCGACCTCGACGGTCCGCAGTGCGGCGTAGCCGCTCGACATCGATTGCTTGAGCGCCCGGACGCCCTCGCCGGCGAACCCGTCCACCGCCAGTCGTTGTGCCTCGGCCTGGTGGAGTCGGTGCTGGTCGGACTGCCCGTGGACGGCCACGAGGTGGTCGGCGATGCCCTGGAGGGCTGCGACCGGGACCGATGCTCCGCCGATGAACGCACGTGACCGTCCCTCTGCCGAGAGCTGGCGGGCGAGGACCAGGGTGCCGTCCTCCACCGTGGCCCCGAGCTCGTCGACCCGTCGTGCCAGCGGCCCGTCCGGATCGGTCAGGGTCACGATGCCTTCGACACGCGCGGCCTTCGCTCCGGTCCTGACCGCTCCTGCGTCGGCGCGCGCACCCAGCAACAAGCCGAGCGCGGTCACCAGCATGGTCTTGCCGGCGCCGGTCTCACCGGTCACGACGTTGAGACCGGGACCGAGCTCGAGTACCGACTCGTCGATGACACCGAGCGAGGCGATCCGGATCTCCTCGATCATTCCTCGGCTCCCCTGCGGTGGTCCCCGCCGTACCCGGAGCCGTTGCGCCGACGTTCGGAAGCGCCGCGCCAGCCCTCGACAGGCAGGTCGAACTTCGCCACCAGGCGGTCGGTGAACGGAGCCTCGTGCAGTCGGACCAGGCGCACGGGCTTTGCCCCGCGCCGTACCTCGATCCGGGCGCCGGGCGGCAGCTCGACCGTACGACGGCCGTCGCACCACAGCACGCCGGCGCCCTGCGTGCGGGCCAGCACCTCGACCGCGAGAACGGAGTCCGGGGCGACCACCAGTGGCCGGGCGAAGAGTGCGTGCGCGCTGATCGGGACCATCAGCAGGGCGTCGACGCCGGGCCACACGATCGGTCCGCCGGCAGAGAAGTTGTACGCCGTCGACCCGGTCGGCGTCGCGCAGACGACACCGTCGCAGCCCCACCGGCTCAGGGGTCGCCCGTCGACCTCGACGACGACCTCGAGCATCCGCTGGCGCGCAGCTTTCTCGATGCTCGCCTCGTTGAGCGCCCACGTCACCGAGACGAGTTCCTTGCCCTGGTAGACCGCCACATCGATCGTGAGCCGGTCCTCGGCGGTGTAGCGGCGCTCGACGATGGCCTCGATCGTCGAGTCGATGTCCTCGCTCTCGGCCTCCGCGAGGAAGCCGACGTGCCCGAGGTTCACCCCGAGGACCGGGGTGCCGGTGGCATGGGTCAGCTCGGCAGCCCGCAGGATCGTGCCGTCACCGCCGATGACCACCGCGAGCTCGCACCCTTCGGCGGCCTCGTCCTCGTCGACCAGCTCGATCCCGGCACCTGCCTGGAGATCCAGTGCGGCGGCCTCGTCGGTCAGCACCCGTACGACGACACCGTGCCCCCGCAGTGAAGCAACCACCTTGCCCGCGACCGCGAGTGCCTCCTCGCGACCGGTGTGCGCTAGCAGCAGGATCCGGCGTACGCCGTCCTGCGGGGCCTGCGGTGCGGTCTCGCTCACCGTCACAGCCTCTCACCAGCCTCCCCCGGGATCAGGGAGCGGCTCACCTCTGCGGAGATCTCCCGCTCGCCGAGCGTTGGGGGTCCTTGGCGCAACCAGAGGAAGAACTCGACATTTCCCGACGGACCGGGCAGCGGACTGACCGCGACACCCCGGGCTCCCCAACCGCGGTCGGCGGCGTCCTGCGCCACGCGCACCACTGCCTCGGTCCGGTAGGCGGGCTCGCGGACCACCCCGCCCTTGCCGAGCCGTTCCTTGCCGACCTCGAACTGGGGCTTGACCATCAGTGCCAGGTCGCCGTCGGGCCGCGTCACGCTGACCACTGCGTCGAGCACGATGCGCAACGAGATGAACGAGAGATCACCGACCACGAGATCGACCGGTCCGCCGATCAGCTCCGGGGTGAGGTCGCGAATGTTGGTCCGGTCGTGCACGGTCACCCGTTCGTCGGACTGCAGCGACCAGGCGAGCTGTCCGTAGCCGACATCGACCGCGACCACTTCGGAGGCACCTGCCCGGAGCAGCACGTCGGTGAAGCCTCCGGTGGACGCGCCGGCATCGAGACAGCGCCTCCCGGCGACCGAGAGGCCTTCGAACGCCGCGAGCGCCCCGGCGAGCTTGTGCCCACCTCGGCTCACGTAGTCGGGCCGGTCCGGGTCCGCCTTGACCACCAGAGCGGCATCGGTCGTCACGCCAGTCGCAGCTTTGGTGGCGGGCTGTCGATCGACCGTGACCCGGCCCGCGGCGATCAGCTCCGCTGCGTGATCACGCGAGCGCGCCAACCCGCGCCGTACCAGCTCGGCGTCGAGCCGCAGTCGACGTGGAGGCACGGGACGCCCGAATCAGGCCTGGTCGTCGCCGGCACCCGAGAGGGTGCGCCGCAGCTGCTCGTGGGACCGCTCGAACACGGCGACGTGCTCGTCGACAGGAGTGCCGTCGAGGGCACTGAGCGAACGGAGGACCTCGTCGACAGCCGCATGACCGGTCTCGACCGGCACGGACGCAGGGACGTCGGAGTCGAGGAGGTCGTCGTTGGTGTCGATCTGGTCTTCCGGCTGCGCGTCGGTCATGGGTTCACGCTACCCGGCGTACAGCCGGTGGTGGTGGCAGGCTGACCGCCGCTGTCCAGGTGGTCCCAGAGTGCTGATGCCGCTGCCTGCCACCACCCGTGCAGGTCTCCACTGCCGTGGATCACCAGCTGGTTCTCACGCACCGCGCCGGTCCAGCCTCCATCACCTAGCGCGGTGAGGATCCCGACGTCTGCTCCGACGTACGTCGGCCGCCCTGGCGCCGGCAGGGAGGCCAGATCCGGCAGTGTCGTGACCCCGCTCATCACGAGCACGCTGTCCCAGCCCACCGCATGGGCGCCGTCGATGTCGGTGTCGAGCCGGTCACCGACGACCAGCGGGCGTACGCCGCCGACACGAGCCAGGGTCTCCTCGTAGAGCGGTGGCTGCGGCTTGCCGGCGACCCGCGGTTCCCGGCCGGCGAACGTCGAGACCAGGTCGACGAGCGTCCCGTTCCCCGGGCCGGGCCCATGCGGCGTCGGAACGGTCAGGTCGGTGTTGGTGGCCACCCACGGAAGGCCGCGCTTCACCAGCAGTGCGCCGTCGATCACCTGGTGCCACGGCATGTCCGGGCCGTAGCCCTGGACGACCGCCACCGCGTCCGTCGACAGGTCCGTCACCGGGACGAGCCCCCGCTCGCGCAAGGCGTCGTGCAGGCCCGGCCCCCCGATGACGTACACCGCCGACCCGGCCGGCACCTCGTCGGCGACCAGGCGCGCCGCTGCCTGGGCACTCGTGACCACGTCCGCGGGGTCTGCGTGGATGCCGAGCCTGGTGAGATGCGCGGCCACGTCCTGCGGACTGCGAGCGGCGTTGTTCGTGACGAAAGCCAGGTGCATCCCGGCGGCCCGCGCAGCGGCCAGAGCGTCGACGGCACCGTCCACGGCGGACGCACCGATGTAGACCACGCCGTCGAGGTCGAGAACCGCGAGGTCGTAGGAGTCAGCCAGAGGACCCGACATCAGTCTTGGGGGAGGCTGCGCTCGATCTCCAGCGCACGGACTCCCGCGTCGGTCACTTCGTCGACATCGACCGCTTCGGCGCGGTGGAACCATTCCAGGGCGTCGGCCGGACGCCCGGCGGCGAGAAGGGTGTCGGCGTAGGCGTAGCGCAGTCGAGCGACCCAGGGCAACCGGGACCTCGAGGTGAGCGGTCCGTTCTCGAGGGTGCGCAGGGCGGCATCCAGCTCACCGCGGTCTCGACGGGCACCTGCTTCGACGATCAGCACCTCGGCGAGCAGAGGCGGAGCGAACTTGTCGCGCGGGGTGTTCTTGAGCAGGGTCAGCGCCCGGTCGGGGCGGCCGAGCGCGCGCTCGCAGTCGGCCATGATGGCGACGTAGTCGTGCGCGCCGTTCATGCGCTTGGCAGAGCGCAGCTCGGCCAACGCCTCGGTGTACTCCCCCGCCGCATACGCGGCTTCGCCCACCGCTTCCCGTACGACGGCCAGCCGGCCTGCGCGGCCGCGCGCTGCCAGGGTGTGCTGGTAGGCCGTCTTCGGGTCGGACTCGAGCAGCTCTCCGGCTGCAACCAGGTGCCGCGCCACGCGAAGGCCGAGCTTCTCGGGCAACGACTTCAGCTGCCCTGCGACGTCGCGGTCGAGTTCCTTGCCGGTGATCCACTCGGCGATCTCGGGACCGTCATAGCGCTGCTGGTCCTGGGTGCGCTCAGCGTCGGAACGAGGTGGCCTCCGGTCCTCGCGACGGTCGTCCTTGCGGTCCCGACTGAACGGGCGCTTGTCGCCGTCCCGTTTCTGGTACGGCTTCTTGTCGCCGTAGGACTTGCCCGCAGGCTTCGTGCCGTCGCGAGCCGGTCGTCCGGCCCCGCCGCTGGCATCCGGGCGCGACGACGTCGCGGACCGACCGCTCGACGAGGGTCGTCCGCTACCACCCGTGGAGGGTCGGCCACTGCTGGGCCGACCGGAACCTGCACGACCACCCTCGCTCCGTCCACCGCCACCTGCGCGGGACTTGTTGGGCTGGCGATCGTCGGCCACGGTTGCTCCTTGTTTCGTGTTACCTGGTGCCTGTCGAAAGGCGATGACAAAAGCGTAAGGGCCGCCCCCGGAGGGGCGACCCTTACTCAAGTGTTGTCCGGCGACGTCCTACTCTCCCACAACCTCCCGGTTGCAGTACCATCGGCGCTGAGCGGCTTGACTTCCGGGTTCGGAATGGAGCCGGGTATTTCCCGCTCGCTATGGCCGCCGAAACTCTATGGAGTTATCTCATCAGCCTGGAGCTCTTCTAGGAGCTCTAGGTTCCCGACCGTAACTCGGGAACCACACAGTGGACGCGCAACATCTTTGAGGGACAAGCCCTCGGCCTATTAGTACCGGTCGGCTAGGCA
>NZ_JAOPXI010000186.1 GCF_025965215.1 Marmoricola sp. | reverse complement strand
AGACTTATCCCTGAAACTGACAGTTCCTGATGATGCAGGCGAATCGCACATTGAAAGGACTGAAGATACGTACAGGTTCGACCTTCAGGGACGCGGCGTTCGGCGAGAGTGCGCAGAGGTTTGCCTCGCCTATGAATCACGTTGGAAAGTTATGGGAGGGGTTGCGGTCGGGACGCCGCCTGTTCTTACGATGAATCGGTAATGCGAAATGCCGTCGAAGTATCCCGTCCCCGTTTTCGTGTCGAACCTCTGGACGGATTGCGCACCGTCGCCATCGCTTTCGTGGTGCTGTACCACCTGCATGTTCCGCTCTTCGAGGGCGGCTTCATCGGCGTCAACATCTTCTTCGCGCTCTCTGGCTACCTCATCACGTCCATCCTGATCCGCGAACAAAACTCGACCGGACGCATCCACCTCGGCAAATTCTGGATGCGAAGGCTGGTTCGCCTCTACCCGACGATGCTCGCGGTCGTTGCGACGGTCGTTTGCCTGTGGGCGGTCATCAGCGTGTACAGCAAATCGAACGTCGGATCGTGGATGGATGCCGTGCTCGCGCTGACCTACACGGGTAACATCGGGCGCTGGATCTGGCACCGCTCGATGGGTCCGCTCGCGCAGACCTGGAGCCTGGGGATGGAGGAACAGTTCTATCTCGTCTGGCCACCGGTTCTCGCGCTATTGCTGGCGCGTGGCGGTCGGCGAGCATTGCTGCTTGGCGTGCTGGCGTTGCTCGTGGTTGCCTCGAGCGTCGGCAGCTGGTTGCTGTACGTGACGCCCGGTGCCGGGGCCACTCCGGACGTGTACTTCAGCCCGATCCTCAACGTTGGTCCGCTGCTGTCCGGGGCGATCCTCGCGTTGGCTCTTCAGTCGCCGCCCGTGCGAGCGCGACTTGCCGGACGAATGGGGCTGTGGTTCACCTGGGTCGGTGGACTCGTCATCGTTGGGACCGACGTCGAAATCACGTCGAGTTGGCCAAGGGATCCCGCAGCGATCGGGCTCGTTCTTCCGGTCGTCGGAATAGCCGGGACGATGCTGATTGCAGGTCTCGTCTCGCGGAAGTCGATCATTTCGCGGGCACTGTCGGCACGGCCTGTTGCGTGGTTTGGGCGCAACGGCTCGTATGCGCTGTACCTGTGGCACGTGATGATCATCGCGCTGATCCTGCCGCTCGTGCCGGGCCCGATTGGCAAGGTCGCGGCCATCGGCGTATCGATCGCTGTGGCGATCAGCAGCCACTACGCGATAGAGCGCCCGATGCTCGCCGTCAGGAAGCGGTGGGAGCTTCGGCTCGCGCGCGCCAATCCACAATCCGATTCCGACCGTCTTTCGGTGGGCCCATCCGATTCCGACCGCGAACTCGCGCGTGAGTACTTCGCCTAGCTTCCGATGGTCGGGACGTCGTCAAGGCCGTTTGCGGCCGTCCATCCGCAGCGGGCGTAGAGGCGCTTCGTCCCAGCGCTTTCGATGACCTGGATTTCCGTCTTTGTCCCGTCGGGCAGCCGCACGAAGTACTTCCGCCCGCCCGACCGGATCTGCTCGATCGCCGTGGCGCTGGCAACCGCGCCCCATGGCCCGAAGAGGAACGAGATCTCGTCTTCCTGATCGAGCATCAGCCGGGACACGACTCGATCCTTCACACAGGAAGAGACTGCACTAGTCGTCGGCTATGACGCGATCCCGTCTCGCGAATCCGCGGGCCACCGTTGCCGGACGACCGGAGGCGACTACCGGAGAGCCGAGCTGGGCTGCCAGTCGGCTCGACCCGTGAGCGGGTGCCGGTACGGCGCCGAGTCATTGGAGAGGCTGTCATTCGCGAGGCTTCGGCTCGGGATTGCGATGAGGTCGCCGGGCGCGACGTCAACCGGGAGCTCAAGGAGGACCGGATTCTCGGTGGTGCCGTGGGTGCCAGGCTCGTCGGGGGAGGAGTGAACTACGAGGCAGAATTTTCGCCGCAGAGTGGCCGCGCGTCCGATCAGAAGGGCCTCCGCCCAGACCAGGCGCAGATCGTCCAGTCGCGCATCCACTCGGATGACTGTGGAGCGAGAATTCTGCCGTTCGACCTCGAGAACCCTGACCACGAGAACCGCGGTCGCATCGGACGACGACGGTTGCCCGCCCGAGCCCGGGATGACCGAGGCGGCGCTGTGCACGGCCGGCGTGCCGCAGACCTCGACCAGCCGGAGGAGCGAAATTCCCGCGACGACGAGGTCCTGCTCGTCGACAACGGTCTCTTCCGGCCAGTAGTCGAGTTGCGGAGTCGGATTCCCTAGGCGAGGCATCGCGCGCCGAGTGGGATGCCTGGATGACGTGGCATGAGACCAGCTTCATCGTGCGCGAGAGCGGGGTGCCAACTCCTAACGAATCACATACGCGGGCGCGGGCGAACATAACGGATCCCTCGCACGGCGTTGAGAATCCGCACAAACGTACCCGCGTAAGGGAATCGTTAGGGTTTCGCCCATCCGCGTTAGGACTGCGCAAGGTTCCGGGAGTCGACCTCCTGTCGGGTATCTACTAATCCGCTGTGTCGTAGTGACACCGGGACCTCGATTGAGGCCCGTAATCCGCACTCGGATGGAGTTGCTGTGCTCGACGTTATTTATGTTGTTGCGGCGATAGGGCTGTTTGGCCTCGTCGCGCTTGTCGCCTGGGGGGTGGAGAAGCTGTGATTTTTTTCACCATCCTTAGCCTCGCGCTCGGTGCCGCAGCGCTCGTCTACCTCGTCTACGCCCTCATCAAGCCGGAGCGTTTTTAATGAGTACCACTCTGCTTTTCATTCTTCAGGTCCTGACCCTGATCATCGTTCTCGGTCTGATCAACCGCCCATTCGGCGACAACATGGCTCACGTCTACACGACGGATAAGAACATCAAGGTCGAGCGCGGTTTCTACCGCCTGATCGGGGTGGATGCCCGCGGGCAGCAGACCTGGTCGGCCTACCTGCGCGGCGTGCTCGCGTTCTCGCTCATGGGTG
>NZ_JAOPXI010000162.1 GCF_025965215.1 Marmoricola sp. | reverse complement strand
CGCACGTCACGACGGAGCGGCTGCGGAGCGCTTACCTGCTGGCGCATCCCCGCGCGTGATCCGAGACGCGTCAGCGGATCGGATCGTCGGTCATCGAGTAGCGAGCGCCGACCGAGGAACGAGGTCGCGACCGAGCGTGTCGAGATGTGGTGAGGCAGCCGCTCACCCGACGCCAGCGGCAGCAACCGGACGTGCCCGCTACCACCGAGCAGCTCGAGCGGATCGCGGTACTGGCCGTCCACGATCAGCCCCCAGTGCAGGCAGCTGCGCGGGAAGCAGTGGCTCAGAGCCACCTCCAGGGTTCCGATGACCTGACCCGGCGCGACGACGTCACCTGAGCGGACAGCGGCGTGCACCGGCTCGTAGGTCGTGCGGCGCGAACCGTGGTCGATGACCACGACGCCCCTGCCTGCGAGTTTTCCCGCGAACGTGATCCTCCCGGCCAGCGGCGCGAGCACAGGCTCGCCCGGTCGGCCGAGCAGATCGACGCCTCGGTGCCCGGCCGAGAAGGCCGAGCCGGGTGCGTCGAACCGGGCCACGATCTGCGGCCGGGGATCCATCGGCCAGCGGACCGGATCGACCGCTGGGTGCACCAGGCCCGACCCGAGCGAGAGGAACAGCGCGAAGGTGCTGAGCAGGACGTTCATCCGCCGACGATGCGCCGGTTCGGGTGGCGTAGGCCCGAACCGGAGGACTGCCTGTGGACAACCCGCCCCCCACGGGCTGCGGGGATGCCGCGAGCGGCCCGGCACGTTTCGACAACGGGCCGTGCACGCGTCTAGAATCGCTTCAACAACCCGTACGGGTTGATTTCGCACGCTCGCACACCGTGCCGACCTCCCTGGAGGGCGGAACCACGCGGGTGAGGTCCTTCAGTCCCGACCGGCTCCGGTCGATCGGGTCAGGCCCCCACGCAGGCGTCAGGGCAGGCCCCCCAGTAAAACGATCGGTGCCTGCAACGAACTGAAAATCGGTTCGCGCGCGTCAGCATGCGCACGGACCACTACAGGAAGCAGTACACCTCACATGGCCGTCGTCACCATGCGCCAGCTCCTCGAGAGCGGCGTCCACTTCGGGCACCAGACCCGTCGCTGGAACCCCAAGATGAAGCGCTTCATCATGACCGAGCGCAATGGCATCTACATCATCGACCTGCAGCAGTCCCTGTCGTACATCGACACCAGCTACGCGTTCATCAAGGACACCGTGGCCAAGGGCGGCACGATCATGTTCATCGGGACCAAGAAGCAGGCCCAGGAATCGATCGCCGAGCAGGCCACCCGCGTCGGCATGCCCTACGTCAACCAGCGTTGGCTCGGCGGCATGCTCACCAACTTCCAGACGATGAGCCAGCGGATCAACCGCCTCAAGGAGCTCGACGACGTCGACTTCGACACCGTCGCCGGCTCGGGTCGCACGAAGAAGGAGCTCCTGCAGATGAAGCGGGAGCACATCAAGCTCGACAAGACCCTGGGCGGCATCCGCGAGATGGGCCGGACCCCGTCGGCCGTCTGGATCGTCGACACCAACAAGGAGCACCTCGCGGTCGAAGAGGCGCGCAAGCTCAAGATCCCGATCATCGCGATCCTCGACTCCAACTGCGACCCCGACGTCGTCGACTACCCGATCCCGGGCAACGACGACGCGATTCGCGCGGTCGGTCTGCTGACCCGTGTGGTCGCGGACGCCGTGGCCGACGGTCTCATCGCCCGCTCGGGTCTCAAGACCGAGGGTGACGAGAAGGCCATCGGCGCCGACGAGCCGCTCGCCGACTGGGAGCGCGACCTGCTCGAGGGCGACAAGCCCACCGAGCCGGTGGCCGAGGCTGTCGTCGAGGCCGCTGTCGAGGCAACAGGCGGCGATGCCGCCGTCGAGAGCACCCCGGCGGTCGAGGCCACCGGTGCCTCGTCCGAGGCTGCCGACGCCGTCGCAGTCGTCGAGGACGTTGCCGAGCAGGCTGCCGAAGCGGCTCCGGCCGCCGAGGCGACCGAGACGCCGACCAGCACCGAGACCAAGGAGGCCTGAGGCGTGCCGATCACCGCTGCTGACGTCAAGAAGCTCCGCGACCTCACCGCCGCGGGCATGATGGATGCCAAGAAGGCGCTGGAGGAGGCCGAAGGCGTCTTCGAGAAGGCCGTCGAGATCCTCCGGGTCAAGGGCGCTGCCCGCGCCGAGAAACGTGCCGGCGAGCGGGAGGCGACGGCCGGTCTGGTCGCCTCCTCGGGCGGCGCACTGGTCGAGATCAAGAGCGAGACTGACTTCGTCGCCAAGAACGCAGACTTCATCGCCGCAGCCCAGAAGATCGCTGACGCGGCCAATGCGGCCAAGGCCGGTGACGCGGAGGCCCTCAAGGCGGTCGAGCTGGACGGCAAGACCGTAGGCGACGTCGTCCAGGAGCTCGCCGTGACCATCGGCGAGAAGATCGAGCTCGGCGCCGTCGCCTACTTCGACGGCCCGGTCGCGGTCTACCTGCACAAGCGCTCGGCGGACCTGCCGCCGGCGGTCGGGGTGCTCGTCTCGTACGACGGTGACGAGGCGGCTGCACGCGCGGCGGCCATGCAGGTCGCAGCGATGAAGGCTCAGTACCTGACCCGCGACGAGGTCCCTGCGGACATCGTCGCAGCCGAGAAGGACGTCCTGACCAAGAAGACGCTCGAGGAGGGCAAGCCCGAGGCTGCCGTCGAGAAGATCGTCGAAGGTCGCCTGGGTGGCTTCTTCAAGGAGATCGTCCTGCTCGAGCAGGAGTCGGTCACCGAGTCCAAGAAGTCCGTCAAGCAGGTCCTCGACGAGGCCGGAACCACCGTGAAGCGGTTCGCCCGGTTCGAAGTGGGAGCCTGATCGGTTAGGTTCTTCGAGACATCAACGAGGAGGCCGGTCCGATGAGCAAGACAACGATCATCGGGTCGGCCTTCTCGCATGCTTCCAGGGAGATGCGATGACGTACAAGCGGGTGCTGCTCAAGCTGTCCGGTGAGGTCTTCGGCGGCGGCAAGGTCGGTGTCGACCCGGACGTCGTCGCCGCGATCGCGCGCGAGATCGCTGCCGTCCAGCGCGCCGGGTTCGAGGTTGCGGTGGTGACCGGCGGCGGCAACTTCTTCCGCGGCGCCGAGCTCCAGCAGCGCGGCATGGATCGCGCGCGGGCCGACTACATGGGCATGCTCGGCATCGTCATGAACTGCCTGGCCCTCCAGGACTTCCTGGAGAAGGAGGGCATCGAGACCCGGGTCCAGACCGCGATCACGATGGGTCAGGTCGCCGAGCCGTACATCCCGCGGCGCGCGATCAGGCACCTCGAGAAGGGGCGGGTCGTGATCTTCGGCGCCGGCGCCGGCATGCCGTACTTCTCCACCGACACCGTCGCCGCCCAGCGCGCGCTGGAGACCAAGTGCGAGGTCGTGCTGATGGGCAAGAACGGGGTGGACGGGGTCTACACCGCCGACCCCCGCAAGGACCCGACCGCGATCAAGTACGACGAGGTCAGCTACCAGGAAGTCCTGCAGAAGGGCCTCAAGGTCGCCGACGCGACGGCGTTCGCGATGTGCATGGAGAACGACCTGCCGATGATCGTCTTCGGCATGGAGCCCGAGGGCAACATCCTCAGGGTGGTCCAGGGTGAGAAGATCGGCACCCTGGTGAGCAGCGGAGAGAACGGCCCGTACGCGGGCAGCGAGAAGGAGCAGCAGTGATCAGCGAAACCCTCAGCGAGGCCGACCAGAAGATGGGCAAGTCGGTGGCAGCCACTCGGGAGGAGTTCGCCGCGATCCGTGCCGGCCGCGCCGCCCCGAGCATGTTCGCCAAGCTGACCGCCGAGTACTACGGCACCCCGACCCCGATCCAGCAGCTCGCGTCGTTCACGGCTCCCGAGGCCCGGATCATCATCGTCGCGCCGTTCGACGTGACCGCGATGCCGGCCATCGAGAAGGCGATCCGCGAGTCCGACCTCGGCGTGAACCCGTCGAACGACGGCAAGACGATCCGCTGTGTGTTCCCCGAGCTCACCGAGGAGCGGCGCAAGGAGTACATCAAGATCGCGCGGGTCAAGGCCGAGGAAGGCAAGGTCAGCGTCCGCAACATCCGTCGCAACGCCAAGCAGGACCTCGAGAAGCTCGAGAAGGACGGCGAGGCCGGCAAGGACGACGTCTCCGGTGCCGAGAAGCGCCTGGACGGGCTCACCAAGAAGCACACCGACGAGATCGAAGAACTGCTCAAGAACAAGGAAGCCGAGCTGCTCGAAGTCTGAGCGACGACGCCGACCTCACCATGACGACGCCAGCCGCGGGGACACCCGCGCCCGAGCAGGACCACGGCCGCGCCGGTCGTGACCTGCGCGCCGCGATCATCTCGGCTGTCGCATTGCTGGCGCTGATCGCCGGTTCGCTGTTCTTCTGGAAGACGGCGTTCATGCTGGTCGTGGCCACCGCCGTCGTGGTCGCCGTCTGGGAGCTGCACCGCGGCCTGGAGGCCAAGGGAATCGACATCCCCGAGCAGCCGCTGATGGTCGGCGGCGCCGGCATGGTCGCCGTGGCGTACTTCTGGGGCGCACCCGCGCTGGTCACCGCGACCGCGGTCAGTGCGCTGGTGATCATGCTCTGGCTGCTGCGGCGTGGCGTGGACGGGTTCGTGCAGAACGCGACCGCGGCGGTCTTCACCCTGATCTACGTGCCGTTCCTCGGCTCGTTCGTCACCCTGCTGCTGGCCGAGGGAGGTGACTGGAGGACGACCACCCACTTCGACGACGGGGTCAAGGGCATCTGCGCCTTCATCGGGCTGACGATCGCCTCGGACATCGGCGGCTACATCGCCGGCGTCCTGTTCGGCAAGCACCCGATGGCTCCGGTGATCTCGCCCAAGAAGTCGTGGGAGGGCTTCGTGGGCTCCACGATCGCCTGCATCGGCGCCGGCGTCGGCTTCATGTCCTGGCTCCACGGCGACTGGTGGGTCGGTGTCCTGCTCGGAGTCATCGCTGTCGTGATGGCCACGCTGGGCGACCTCGTCGAGTCGGTGATCAAGCGCGACCTCGGCATCAAGGACATGAGCCGGATCATCCCCGGTCACGGCGGCTTGATGGACCGTCTCGACTCCCTGCTCGCGACCATCGCCCCGATCTGGCTCGTGCTGCACTACCTGGTCTTCACCTGAACGTGCCGGCACCTGATTCGGCTTCCCGCCCGACCGGTGGGAGAATCAACCGGTCATGACAGAGCCCATCAAGACCCTCCCGCTCGTGTTCGAGGAGCCCCGAGGTCGCGGCAAGCCTCCGCAGCACCTCGCCGACCTGACGGCGCCCGAGCGCAAGACACGGCTGGAGGAACTCGGACTTCCCGGGTTCCGGGCCAGGCAGCTGTCCACCCACTACTTCGAGCGGCTGGTCGACGACCCGTCCCAGATGACAGACCTCCCGGCCGCGACCCGGGACGAGCTCGTCGCCGGGCTGCTGCCCGACCTGATGACCGCGCTGAAGGTCCAGGAGGCTGACAAGGGCGCCACCCGCAAGACCTTGTGGAAGCTGTTCGACGGCTCCCTGGTCGAGTCGGTGCTGATGCGTTACCCCGGCCGAGTCACCATGTGTGTGTCGAGCCAGGCCGGGTGCGGCATGGCCTGCCCGTTCTGCGCGACCGGTCAGGGTGGGTTGCAGCGGAACATGTCGACGGCCGAGATCGTCGAGCAGGTCGTCTCGGGCGCCAGGGCGGTGGCACGTGGAGAGGTCGCGGGCGGTCCCGGACGCGTCTCGAACGTCGTGTTCATGGGCATGGGCGAGCCGATGGCCAACTACAACGCCGTGATCGGCGCGGTACGGCGCTTGACCGATCCGACGCCGGACGGGCTCGGGATGTCGGCGCGCGGCATCACGGTGAGCACCGTCGGCCTGGTCCCGCGGATGAAGCAGCTGGCCGACGAGGGTATTCCAGTGACCCTGGCGCTGAGCCTGCACGCGCCCGACGACGAGCTGCGCAACGAGCTCGTCCCGATCAACACCCGGTTCTCGGTCGCCGAGACCGTCGAGGCTGCCTGGGACTATGCCCGGAAGACCAGGCGCCGAGTGTCGATCGAGTACGCGATGATGCGCGGCATCAACGACCAGGCCTGGCGCGCGGACCTGCTGGCCGACGTGCTGAATTCCTACGGTGACTGGGGCTGGGTGCACGCGAACCTGATCCCGCTCAACCCGACGCCGGGATCGAAGTGGACAGCGTCCGACCCGGCCGACGAACGAGAGTTCGTGCGCCGCCTCGAGGCCAAGGGGATCTCGACGACGGTCAGGGACACCCGCGGACGCGAGATCGACGGGGCCTGCGGGCAGCTCGCCGCCGTGGAGAGCTGATCGGCCGCCCAGCCGTCGGCAGTGGACACCCCGCGGTCGATCCGCGAGGATTGCGGGGCCAGCCGGCCGCGTCTGCGACCGGTACCCCGCCCGATGATCGGGCCCGGCGACTGAGCCGGGCGCCTCGATGAGGAGTACGACGATGGCCGACGCGCCGCTGCCTGACCTGAAGAAGATCAACCGGCTCGAGGCGCTCGACGACGCGGACCTCGCGACCGTGGTGGCCGCGGGGCGGCACGTGCACCTGCCGGCGGACTGGTCGTTGATCTCGGAGCAGACCCCGGCGGACAAGGCCTACCTGATCCTCGACGGTGAGGTCTCGGTCCGGAAGGCCGGAGCCGAGATCGCACGGCTCGGCCCGGGCGACGTGATCGGCGAGATCGGGATCGTCAACCACAAGCTGCGCACTGCCAGTGTCGTGAGCCTGAGCCCGCTCGAGGTCATCCACTTCACCCGTGACGCGCTCGAGAAGCTGCTGAGCGACGTCCCGGCCTTCGGCGACGCTCTCCGGGGCACCACTGCCGACCGACTGGACGGGAACAGTGCCGGAACCGCTTGATCCGCAGCAGATCTTCGACCTGCTCGAGGAGCGCCTCCTCGGCAGCAAGCCGACTCTGACCGGGGACGAGATCGCCGCCGAGCTCGGGATCGATCGGGAGATCGCGAAGCAGCGCTGGCGCTCGCTCGGATTCACCGAGGTCGACGACGACGTGGTCGCGTTCACCCAGGCGGACCTCGAGGCGATGCGACTGACCCAGCGGATGCACGAGCTCGGCATCATCAAGCCCGAGGACGAGGCAGCCCTGATCCGGACGCTCGGTCGCAGTTTCGCGCGCCTGGCCGAATGGCAGATCAGCCTGCTGAGCCGCTCCATCGACCCCGAGGAGCTCGACCTGGACGGTCTGGGTGCGGTGATCGACGAGGTCACGCCGGTGATCGAGCAGGTGCAGAACTACGTGTGGCGCCGGCATACGCTCAGCGCGGCCTCCCGCCTCCTGCTCGCGCCGCCCGTCGACGACGAGGACGGCACCGGGGGAGTCTGCACGGCGATCGGCTTCGCCGACATCGTCGGCTACACCCGGCAGACGCGGGCGCTGAGCCAGGAGGACCTCGCCCGGCTCGTCGACGCCTTCGAGGCCCGTGCCCTGGCGATCATCACGGGGCACAACGGCCGGATCATCAAGACGATCGGCGACGAGGTGCTGTTCGCGGCCGATCTGCCGGCCGACGCCGCCCACATCGCACTGGAGCTCGTCGAGGAGCACCTGGTCGACGACGACTTCCCGCAGCTGCGCGTCGGCGCTGCGTGGGGACCTGTTCTCAACCGTCTCGGCGACGTGTTCGGGCCGACGGTCAACATCGCGTCGCGGCTGACCTCCATCGTGCGCCCGGGCCGGGTGCTGGTCGACAAGGACCTGGCGGAGGCGATCGAGAGCAACGAGGACTTCAAGCTGCGCCGGATGCGCCGGGTGTCGGTCAAGGGCTACCGCCGGCTCGAGCCGTGGGCCCTGCGCCGTCCGCTGGACGAGGGTGGCCTACCGCCGGTCGCCGCGGTCCTGCACGAGAAGGGGCAGGACCTCCTCCGTGCTGTCGACGAGATACAGGCGCGCGCCGAACGGGCGGCCGTTCCCGAGGGTTCGCAGTAGGTCCTCCACCGGGATCGTCCGGGTCCAGTGCTCGCGGCCGACCAGGACCATCGGGGTCACCCCTGAGGAGTCGGCGTAGTAGTTGGTGCAGGCCGACTGGAAGATCTCCTGCACGGTGCCGGCAGCTCCTGGCAGGAACACCAGCCCGCCGCGGCAGACCTTGAGCAGCATGTCCTCGCGGACGGCGTTGTTGAAGTACTTCGCGATCACCGATGCCAGGGCGTTCGGCGGTTCCTGCCCGTAGTACCAGGTCGGGATTCCGAGCGAACCGCTCCCGTGCGGCCAACGCTTCCGTACGTCGAGCGCGGCCCGGGCCCACGCCCCGACGTCGCCGGTGAAGTCGGGTACGGCGGAGAGCAGGCCGAGCGACTCGGTCAGCGCATCAGCCGGTGCGCCGGTCAGCCACGCTCCGAGGTTGGCTGCCTCCATCGCGCCCGGACCACCGCCGGTCGCCACCGTGAACACGCCGCCCAGGGCCCGGCCGAGCCGGGCGGCCGTGGCGTACTCGGCACTGTCGCGCGGTACGGCGTGGCCGCCCATGACTCCCACGAGCGAGCGGCCCTCGACATACTCCTCGAGCGCGTCGTCGATCGCGTGGTCGTGCAGCGCGGCAGCCAGCGTGCGGTCCAGCGAGCGTTCGCCGAGGGACCACGCGTACGCCAGCGCGTCGGGAGTGCCCTCGTACCCGCCGGCCAGTCCGGCGTACAGGTCGTCGGGGGAGTACAGCGTTGCGCGGTAGGGGTCGAAGGGCACGGCCGGCACCGTCGGGAAGACCAGGCCGCCACGACGTCGCACGTCGTCCTCGCTGCCCGGCGCGAAACGGCACCCGAGGAACACTGCACCGGCGACCTCGACTGCGGCCAGCGCATCGACACGATCGGTCAGGTCGAGCGACTGCAGGTGCCAGCCACGCAGCGACGCCGCGTGCCGGGCGACGATCTCGTCGAGCTCGGTGAGGGTCTCGATCTCCTGCATCTGCACAAGGAGAACCTAACCCTCGACGAGGTCGAGGCGCTGCGTCGAGAGCAGCTGTCCGGCGTTTTCAACGACGCACCTGTCTAGACGCAGGCGTGTCGTCAGAGGCCGAATCCCCTTATTTCTAGGGGTTTTGTGCGACCTGGGTCACAGTCGCGCGACCTCAGAAGCCGCTCCGTGTCGGCGGCGTAACGACCTTGTTAATAGGTCATGCGGCGACGTTCTGCGAGCTGTCACCGCCCCTAGTCTTCTGGTGGCGATGAAGCCGCTGATCGGGTTCTTCGTATCAGTCCCGATCAGCCGTGAGTGAGTCAAGCGGACCCGTACCGGTGTTCCATCCGCTCGGAAACGCGATCGAACCTCGGAGGACCGCCGTTCCCATGACTGTGACCCCTGTTCCATCCCAAGCCCTTGTCACTGCCCGCGAACAACCCAAGCGCCACAAGGCGGCCGACGTCGCACCCCGCAGGTTCCGTCCTGACATCCAGGGCCTCCGCGCCGTCGCGGTGCTGCTGGTCGTGCTCTACCACGCAGGAGTGCCGGGGCTACGCGGGGGATTCGTCGGTGTCGACGTCTTCTTCGTCATCTCCGGCTTCTTGATCACCGGGCAGCTCGCCAAGGAGCTGGAGCGAACCGGGCGCATCTCCCTGCTCGCGTTCTACGCGCGGCGGGCACGGCGTCTGTTGCCACCCGCGGCGGTCGTCGTCGTCGCATCGTTGATCTTCGCGCACTTCTTCATGCCGTTCAGCCAGCTCGTGTCGCTGACCAGGGACGCGCTCTACACCGCGATCTACGGGATCAACTACCACCTGGCGATCGAGGGGGTGAACTACCAGAACGCATCGGCTCCGCCGTCGGCGTTCCAGCACTTCTGGTCACTGGCCGTCGAGGAGCAGTTCTACCTGGTCTGGCCGCTCCTGATGATCATCTGCGCGGCCATAGGGCGCAGGCGCCTGCGACGGGTCCTGCTCATCTTCGCGATCGCGACTGTCTGCGCGGTGACGCTCAAGCTGTCGATCGTCACCACCCCGAAGGACAGCCCGATGGCCTACTTCGGCATCCAGACGCGCGCCTGGGAGCTGGGGATCGGCGCCCTGATCGCCCTGATGTCGCCCGCGATCGCCGGCCTTTCCGACCGGGCTGCGCGGCTCCTCGGCGCCTCGGGCCTGGTCGCCGTGATCGCGTCGGCCTTCGTGTACTCCGACCAGACCCCCTACCCGGGATCTGCGGCTCTCGTGCCCGTGCTCGGCACGGCCGCGATCATCGCCGCCGGTACCCGCGCCGTCGACCGCTCCGTGGAGTCCCGGCTGCTCTCGGGCGGTGCGATGCAGTACATCGGCCGTGCGTCGTACACCTGGTACCTCTGGCACTGGCCGATGCTGATCCTGATCCCGCTGTGGTGGGGTCGTGACCTGGTTTTGTGGGAACGACTCGAGGTCGTCTTCCTGGCGTTCTGGTTCGCCGTGCTGACGTACTTCCTGGAGAACGCCAGCGCGCGCAGCATGTGGCGGGCCGGGAGGTGGGTCATGACGGGCCTCGGCCTCTCGGCAAGCATGGCGGTGACCGCATCCGTCGTGGCCCTGCTGGTCCCGAACCTCGAGGGTGCCGGCGCGGCGCAGGCTGCGATCACCCTGAGCTCCGCCGACCAGGCAGTGGTGACCCGAGCCCTGACCGAGAGCCTGCCCATCACCAAGGTTCCGTCCAACCTGACGCCGAGGATCAAGAACGCCGCGTACGACAGTCCGTCGGGTCGGGACTTCGGCTGCATCGCGGACCTCCCGGCCGTCACGTCGCCGATGTGCGTGCTGGGCGACAAGCACGGGCAACGAACGGCCGTACTGGTCGGCGACTCGCACGCTGACCAGTGGGTCGGTGCACTGAGCCCGTGGGCCAAGCAGTACCACTGGAAGCTCATCGAGATGACCAAGTCGGCGTGCCCGGTTGCCCGGTTGCCCGTCTGGGAGTTCGACCTGAAGCGGATCTACACCGAGTGCACGACCTACCAGAAATGGCGGGACCAGCAGATCAAGCGGATCGCTCCGGACCTGATCATCGCCAGCTCGGCCGACGCTCTGGGCATCTCCGTCGACCATCCACCCAACGTGTGGTCCGACGTAACCGTCAACGAGCTCAAGGACCTGGCCGGTGGACGTTCGCGGGTCGTCTACATCGGTGATTCGCCGTACCTGAGTCCGGACGGACTGGGGTGCATCGAGAAGAACCTGAACGACGCGCGCACCTGCGTCTACAACCGCTGGCTGACGTCACAACCGGCCTGGAACGAGGCCTACCTGCTCCTCGGGCAGAAGACGGTCCACGCCGGGTTCGCCTACATCGACACCCGCAAGTTCTTCTGCATCAACAACGAGTGCCCGCTCATCGTCAAGAACATGCTGACCCACCGAGACCAGGGCCACGTGACCGATACCTACGCAACCTGGCTGGCTCCGATGTTCGCCCCGATCTTCAAGGACGGAAAATCATGACCGCGATCAATGACGGACCAGTCACTCCGCAGGTCGACGCACGGGTCGCCTCGGAACGGGTCGCCGCCGGCCTGATCCCCGAACAGCGAGACTTCCGGCGGCAGGTGGCGCCCCCGAACCTCGGGGCCCAGCGGCGGACGACCGTTCCGGGACGGGCGCCGGACAAGCTCGGGCTACCGCAGCCGCCCAGCGATGCCGAGAAGTACCTCTACTACGGCAAGCAGCACCTGTGGTTCATCTGGCTGCGGACCCTGGCGACGGTGAGTGGCGTGATCAGTCTGACGCTGTTCTCGGTCAGCCAGTCGGCACTGTGGCTGTTCTGGATCCCGATGACGGTGTTCGTGATGTACATGGTGCTCACCCACTACGCGACGACGCGTCAGCGCCGGGTGACGTTGTCGCAGCACCGCCGGATCATCGGCCTGTGGAACCCGGTGCACCTTCCCTCGATCGACGTCTTCCTGCCGAGTGCCGGTGAGGACATCGCAGTGCTCAACAACACCTACCGCTACGTGGCGCAGATGCAGTACGCCGGCGAGGCGCAGGTGTACGTGCTCGACGACGCCGATCGGCCAGAGGTCGCCGCGCTCGCCCGCACCTACCACTTCAACTACCTGGTACGACCCGATCGTCCGCACATGAAGAAGGCAGGAAACCTTAAGCACGGCTTCGCGAACTCGCGTGGCGACCTGATCGTCATCTTCGATGCCGACTTCGCGCCGCGCGCCGACTTCCTGCTCGAGCTCGTTCCCTACTTCGAGGACCCGAAGGTCGGCATCGTCCAATCTCCACAGTACTTCGACTCGGGCAAGGGGATGCACTGGTTGCAGCAGGCGGCCGGCTCGGTCCAGGAGAGCTTCTACCGGTGGGCACAGGTGTCACGTGACACCCTCGGCGCACCGATCTGCGTCGGAACCTGCGCGATCTATCGGCGTGCCGGGTTGGAGAACTCCGGTGGCTTCGCTCAGATCGGTCACAGCGAGGACGTCCACACCGGCGTGAACCTGATGAAGGCGGGCTACCGCACGACCTACGTCCCGGTCGTGCTGGCCAAGGGACTGTGCCCCGACAAGCTGTCGAGCTTCATCTCCCAGCAGTACCGCTGGTGCGCAGGGTCGATGTCCCTGCTGCGGGACAAGAAGTTCCACGACTCGCCGCTGACGTATCGCCAGCGAATGTGCTTCTTCACCGGGTTCGGCTACTACATCACCACGGCAGTCGGGGTGTTCTGCCTGCCCCTTCCGACGCTGATCATGCTGTGGTTCATGCCAGAGAGGGTGCAGCTGGCGAACTTCTTCTGGATGGTGCCTGCCTTCGCGATGTACCCGCTGATCAGGGTGATGCACAAGAGTGGCTGGCGGGCCTCGACCCTGCGGGTCTACACGATCGCTTCGTTCAGCCACGCAGCGGCGATCCTGCACACGCTGCGCGGGCGAACAGCGGAATGGGTACCGACCGGCGAGACCCGTCGGACATCGATGACCTCGAACGTGATCGCCACGATGGTGCTGTGGCTGGCGGCCACGAACATCGCCACCCTGGTCGGGATCTACCGCTTCATGACCGTGTGGGGCGGCAGCGTCGTCGACGTCGGTCCGATCCTGATGGTGGCGGTCCTGAACGCGTCTGTGTGGATCCCGATCCTGGGCCTGGCCTGGCAGGAGCGCTCGGTACGTCGTGAGGTCACGACCTCGACGAACCTGGTCGCGCACTGATCGGGTCCGACCTCAGTGGTACACCCGTACGTAGTCGATGACGTAGCGCTGCGGTGACGTCACGCCTGCCGGGACGGGACCGGCGTACGTGCCGCCCATCGCGAGGTTGAGCAGCAGGTAGAACGGCTTGTCGAACGGCCAGGTGCCGTGCCTGGTCACCTGGGCCCGGGTGATGACCCCGGTAACGACGCTGTCGCGGTAGAACGTCAGGGAGTTCGACGTCCAGTCGACTGCGTAGACGTGGAACCGGCTCGACAAGGTGGTCGACGACGGCGAGATCCGGGTGGTGTACCAGTGCGCGCCGAGGTAGCTCGCCAGGTGTGCGGCACTGGTCGTGACGTACGGGCGGTTGCCGGTGTGCTCCATCACGTCGATCTCCCCGCATCGCGGCCAGCCCACCTGCGGCTGGTCGGCTCCGAGCGCCCAGAACGCCGGCCAGGATCCTGCTCCCGCCGGAAGCTTTGCCCGGATCTCGAGGCGACCGTGCGTCACCGTGAACGACTTCTGCGTGGTGATCCGCGCTGAGGTGAAGGCATTCCGGTGGCCGTCGGCGCACAGGTGCCCGGGGGTGCGGAGGGCCGAGATGACGAGTTGTCCCTGTCCGTTCGTCGAGGCGTTCGCACGCGAGCTGGTGTAGCACTGGAGCTCGTTGTTGCCCCAGCCGCCGCCACCGATCGCGAACGTCCACTTCGCCGAGCTCGTGGACGCCCCTGCGGGACCGGTGAACTCGTCCGACCAGACCAACGACCTGACCGAGCTCGCACGCATGACCGGCGCAGCGGTTGGCGTCGCGACGGACGGCGTGCTGCCCGGGATGAAGACAGCGAAGAGGGCCAGCAGCGCGGCGACGGTACGAGATGGCATGGCAGTCCAGGGTCGGAGTGGTGGCGTCGTGGGTTGTCCAGGTCCAGTAAGCACCGTGAATGTGGCGCGCATGTTTCGCGCCGATGTCCAGAGGCTCGCGGATCTGTCGGGTACGGCGGGGCCGCTCGCCATACGACGTTCACCGACACGAGGGACAACGCGCCCCCGACGTTAGAAACCGTTCCTAGCGTGGATGACATGAGCGCATCGCCTGGCACTCTCGCCCGCAGGTCGATCTTCAGTCCCAGCAACGGTTTCGGGTCCGCCGATCAGGGCCTGCGGATCCTCATCGTCACCGAGTCGTTCCTGCCCCAGGTCAACGGCGTGACGAATTCCGTGCGCCGCGTCCTCTACCACCTGGCGACGACGCCTCACCACGCGATGGTGGTGGCGCCGTCCGGTCCCGACGAGTACGCCGGCGCACCCGTACGGCGCGTCACCTCGGTCGGGATGCCGTCCTACCCGGACTTCCCGGTCGGCCTCGCCTCGCAGGCGACGCTGCGCCGCATCTTCAACGAGTTCGAGCCCGACGTGGTGCACCTGGCGTCACCGGCACTGCTCGGGCGCGCGGCCGGACTGATGGCACGCACCCTGGGGATCCCGGTCGTCGCGGTCTACCAGACCGACCTGATCGGCTTCGCGGCGCGCTACCGGATCCCGGGTGCCACGGCGTTGATGCGCAAGCTCACGACAAGCATCCACGGCCCGGCCGACCTCAACCTCGTGCCGTCCTCGGCCAGCCGCGAACAGCTCGAGGCCCTGGGCATCGTCAACGTCGCGATGTGGGCTCGAGGAGTCGACACCGTCCAGTTCAACCCGGGCCGTCGTACCGGAGAGCTGCGCGCCGAGACCGGTGCGGCTCCCGACGACGTCATCGTCGGGTACGTCGGACGCCTGGCCGCGGAGAAGGAGCTCGACCTGCTCCGCTCCGTCCAGCACCTGCCGAACCACCGCCTGGTGATGGTCGGTGGTGGCCCGGAGGAGGCGCGTCTGCGGACCCTGCTGCCGGACGCGCACTTCCTCGGCGTACGGCACGGCGAGGACCTGGGTCGCATCGTGGCGTCGTACGACGTGTTCGTGCACACCGGCAGCACCGAGACGTTCTGCCAGTCCGCCCAGGAGGCCCTCGCTTCGGGAGTACCGGTCGTGGCACCGGACGCCGGTGGTCCACGCGACCTCGTCCGCTCGGGCGAGAACGGACTGCTGTTCACCCCCGGCGACGGCACCGACCTCTACGGCTGCCTGGAGGCGCTGGTCGGCAACGCCGCCCGTCGGGCGCGGATGAGCTCGGCGGCCTACCTCGGCAGCCGGGACCGGACCTGGGCGTCGGTCAACGAGGGACTGGTCGAGCACTACCTGCGTCTGGTCCGCCCTGACCAGGTGCGCCTAGCCGCCTGATCAACGACGCGTCAGCCGACGTGATCCTCGGTCATCGATCTCGGCGACCGAGCGTGCCGAGGTGTGGTGCGGTGGGCAGAGTGACCACCACTCACGGGTGCAGCAGCGCCGCAAGCTCCTCGACCCCATCGACCAGTCGGGTGCCGGGACGGGCCCACGATGCGTTGGCGTCCACGGCGTACACGGGTATGCCGACCGGCAGTACCTCGCTGGCCACGAGCTGATCCGCCAGCGCCGCCGAGCCCGCACGGTCGAATCCGCACGGCGCGACGACCACTACCTCGGGCAGGGCCGCGTGCACCTGGTCCCAGCCGACCCTGACCGACTTCTGGCCCGGGGTGCCCAGGACCGGGTCGCCACCGGCGAGCCGGATCATCTCCGGGATCCAGTGCCCGGGCGCGAACGGGGGGTCGGTCCACTCCAGGAACATCACCCTCGTCGGCTCACGGTGTGCGACCCGGGCCGAGACCGCAGCCAGGCGCTCGCGCTGCGCCGCCACGAGCTCACGCGCTGCCGTCTCGTGTCCGGTCGCCGTGCCGAGGGTCACGATCGAGGAGAAGACGTCCTCCAGCGTGTGCGGATCGATGGTCAGCACCTCGGCCGCGCAACCCAGGTGCGCCAGCGCGTCATCGACCACCGAGACGTCGACCGCGCACACCGCGCACAGGTCCTGGGTAACCACCAGATCGGCGTCGAGCCCGGCGAGCGCGCCCGCGTCGAGGTGGTAGAGGTCGTCGCCCCGGGCCATCGCGGTGACCACGAAGGCGTCGATCTCGGCCGGGGTGAGGCCGTCGGGCATCGCGGAGGTCGACACGATCGTTCGGGTCCGGGCCTCGACGGGGAAGTCGCACTCGAGGGTGACGCCGACGACGTCGTCCCCGGCACCGATCGCGAAGAGGATCTCGGTGGTGGAAGGGAGCAGGCTCACGATGCGCACGGGACGACTTTAGGGTGTCTCGCCCTACGTCCTAGGGTGGAGCCATGACCAGCGCGCCGACCGAGCAGTCCGTTCTCACCGCCGTACCCAAGCAGCTCCTGATCGGTGGCCAGTGGCGTGACGCGACCGGGGGAGCGACGCTCCCGGTGGAGGACCCTGCCACCGGGCTGACGCTGTGCGAGGTCGCAGACGCGACCCCCGCCGATGCGCTCGCAGCCCTCGACGCCGCCGTGGCCGCCCAGGCCGGCTGGGCAGCGACCCCACCGAACGAGCGCTCCGAGATCCTGCACCGGGCGTTCCTGGCGCTGGGCGAGAGGTCGGAGGAGCTTGCGCTGCTGATGACCCTGGAGATGGGCAAGTCGATCGCGGAGTCCAAGGGCGAGCTCGCCTACGCAGCGGAGTTCTTCCGCTGGTTCTCTGGTGAGGCGCTGCGGCTGGACGGGTACTACAAGACCACCGGCAACGGGGCCAGCCGGGTGCTGGTGATGCGACAGCCTGTCGGTCCCTGCTACTTCATCACGCCCTGGAACTTCCCGAACGCGATGGGCACCCGCAAGATCGGCCCCGCGATCGCTGCGGGCTGCACGATGGTCGTGAAGCCCGCCCAGCAGACGCCGCTCTCGATGCTGGCACTGGCCGAGGTCCTCGAGGAGTGTGGCCTACCGCCGGGCGTGCTCAACGTGATCACCGCAACGGCGTCGGGGGCGGTCTCCGAGCCGATCATCGGCGACCCCCGGCTCCGCAAGCTCAGCTTCACCGGATCGACCGGGGTCGGCAAGAAGCTCATCGCCCAGGCCGCCGACCAGGTCCTGCGCGTCTCGATGGAGCTCGGCGGCAACGCGCCGTTCCTGGTCTTCGCCGACGCCGACCTCGACGCTGCGGTGGACGGCGCGATGCTGGCCAAGATGCGCAACATGGGCGAAGCCTGCACGTCGGCGAACAGGTTCCACGTCCACGAGTCGGTCGCGCAGGAATTCGGCGAGAAGCTGGCTGCCCGGATGGGCGCGATGACACTGGGACGCGGTACCGAGGCTGAGGTCGAGGTCGGTCCGATCATCGACGCCACCCAGCGGGACAAGGTCGCCGCACTGGTCGAGGACGCCGTTGCGAAGGGCGCGAAGTGCTTGACCGGCGGCAAGCAGGGTGACGGCGCCGGTTACTTCTACGAGCCGACCGTGCTCGTCGAGGTCCCCGAGGACGCTCGGCTGCTCGGCGAGGAGATCTTCGGACCGGTGGCGCCGATCGCCACGTTCACCACCGACGCCGAGGCGATCGCGGCTGCCAACAAGACCGAGTACGGCCTGGTCGCCTATGTCTTCACCAAGGACCTGTCGCGCGCGTTCCGGATCTGCGAGGCGCTGGAGACCGGGATGATCGGTCTCAACCAGGGCATCGTCTCGAACGCGGGCGCGCCCTTCGGCGGGGTCAAGCAGTCCGGCACCGGCCGTGAAGGCGGCAACGAGGGCATCGCGGAGTACCTGGACACCAAGTACGTCGCGATCAATGTCTGAGCCGTCGGTGCGCAGACGCGATGTGGTCATCCTCGGATCCACCGGCTCGATCGGGACCCAGGCGCTCGAGGTCGTCCGCGCCCACCCCG
The DNA here is from genome assembly GCF_025965215.1 of Marmoricola sp. Taxonomy (GTDB): domain Bacteria; phylum Actinomycetota; class Actinomycetes; order Propionibacteriales; family Nocardioidaceae; genus Marmoricola. Next base: position 5,239 of record NZ_JAOPXI010000162.1, on the reverse strand, counting down.
ATCGCTTCCGGGTGGTCGGCCTGACTGCTGGCGGCTCGCACCCCGACCTGTACGACGCCCAGGTCGCCGAGTTCTCCCCGACGTTCGCCGGACTGGGCGAGCAGGCTTCGATCGAGGCCGCGTCGATGACCGCCGATGTGGTCCTCAACGGGATCACCGGAGCCGTCGGTCTGCGTCCGACGCTGGCAGCCCTCGAGGCCGGTACCACCTTGGCGCTGGCCAACAAGGAGTCGTTGATCATGGGCGGCTCGGTGGTGACCTCGCGCGCGAAGCCCGGTCAGATCGTGCCGGTCGACAGCGAGCACAGCGCGCTCGCGCAGTGCCTGCGGTCCGGTGCGCCCTCCGAGGTCCGCAAGCTTGTGCTGACGGCGAGCGGGGGACCGTTCCGCGGCCGCACGCGCGCAGAGCTCGAGGCGGTCACGGTGCAGGAGGCGTTGGCGCACCCGACCTGGGACATGGGCCCGGTGGTGACCATCAACTCCGCGACCCTGGTCAACAAGGGGCTGGAGGTGATCGAGGCGCACCTGCTCTTCGACATTTCCTTCGACTCGATCGAGGTCGTCGTGCACCCGACCTCGGTGGTGCACTCGATGGTCGAGTTCAGCGACGGGTCCACGATCGCGCAGGCCTCTCCGCCCACGATGCTGATCCCGATCGCCCTCGGGATGGCCTGGCCGGACCGGCTCGACGCGGTCGCGCCTGCCGTCGACTGGACCTCAGCGCAGACCTGGGAGTTCTCACCCCTCGATGACGACGCGTTCCCTGCAGTGGCCCTGGCGCGCGCCGCGGGCGTCGCCGGCGGGACCGCTCCGGCGGTGTACAACGCCGCCAACGAGGTGTGCGTGGCCGCGTTCCGGGTAGGACGGCTGCCCTTCCTCGGGATCGTCGACTCCATAGCCGCCATCCTGAACGACCACGGCCTCAGGCGTCACGACGTAGGCTCAGGTGCAGTTGACCTCACCCTCGACGACGTGCTCGCGGCCGATGCCTGGGCCCGTGACGAGGCCACCCGCCTGCTGGAGAAAAGCCCATGACCGTGCTGCTCTACATCGCCGGAGTCCTGGCGATGGTCCTCGGGCTGGCCGTCTCGATCGGTCTGCACGAGTGCGGGCACATGATCCCGGCCAAGCGCTTCGGGGTCCGGGTGCCGCAGTTCTTCGTGGGCTTCGGCAAGACGCTGTGGTCGACGACCCGCAACGGCACCGAGTACGGCGTGAAGGCCTTCCCGCTCGGCGGTTTCGTCAAGCTCATCGGAATGCTCCCGCCGCACGGGGACGACGCGGCTCCTGCGCGTCAGCCGGGCACGTTCGCCAAACTGATCTCGGACGCACGCGCGGCAGAGGCCGAGCTGCTGCTCCCGGGCGATGAGGACCGGATGTTCTACCGGCTGCCGTGGTGGAAGAAGGTCATCGTGATGTCGGGCGGCCCGACGGTGAACCTGATCATCGCGTTCTTCCTGTTCGGCGGGGTCTTCGCCTTCCACGGCGTCCTCGAGACCACGACGACGGTCGGTACCGTCGCGGACTGCGTGATCGCCGTTCCCGCCGGCCAGGCCGGACGCACCAGCTGCCGGCCGACCGACCCGATCGCCCCGAGTCGGCAGGCCGGCATCAAGGTCGGGGACAAGATCGTGTCCTTCGCCGGCACGGCGATCACCTCCTACGACCAGCTGCAGACCCTGATCCGCGCAACCCCGGACAAGACCGTCCCGATCACGGTGATCCGTGCCGGCAGGCGCGTGACGTTGACCGCGACCACGAAGCTCAACGCGGTGCCGGCGCTCAGCGGCAGCACCCGCACGGTCGATGCCGGCTACCTGGGCATCACTCCGACGCAGGACTACGCCAAGAAGGGCGCGATCTACACCGTCCAGCAGCTGGCGAGCTACACCGGCCAGACGTTCAAGGCGCTGGGCCACCTGCCGGCGCGGCTCTGGGGTGTCGGGAAGACCGTTCTCGGCATGCAGAAGCGGGACCCCAACAGCCCCATGAGCGTCGTCGGTGTCAGCCGGTACGCCGGACAGGTCGCGTCGAACAAGGCCGTCAGCAATGGCGACAAGATCGCCTTCGTCGTCGTACTGCTCGGGGGCGTGAACCTCTTCGTCGGCATGTTCAACTTCGTACCGCTGCTCCCGCTCGACGGCGGTCACATCGCCGGTGCGCTCTACGAGGCCGTGCGCCGTCGGCTGGCCAAGCTCCGCGGCCGCCCGGACCCGGGCCACTTCGACGTCGCGAAGCTGCTGCCGGTCGCCTACGTGACCGCGAGCCTGTTGCTGGTGATGACAGTCCTGCTGGTGTACGCCGACATCGTCAAGCCCGTGGCCTGAGCTCAGTCTGCCGCTGATGGTCGGGCCGGTAGCCTGGGGGCATGACTTCGGTTTCGCTCGGCATGCCCGCCGCCCCGCCGCCCGTCCTGGCGCCGCGGCGCCAGACCCGCCAGATCAAGGTGGGCAAGGTCGGCGTCGGTAGTGAGTCGCCGGTCTCGGTCCAGTCGATGACCACGACGCTCACCTCGGACGTGAACGCAACGCTCCAGCAGATCGCGGAGCTCACCGCGACGGGCTGCGACATCGTCCGAGTCGCGTGCCCGTCGCAAGACGACGCGGACGCACTGCCGGAGATCGCCCAGCACTCGCAGATCCCGGTGATCGCCGACATCCACTTCCAGCCGAAGTACGTGTTCGCGGCGATCGAGGCCGGCTGTGCCGCCGTACGGGTCAACCCGGGCAACATCAAGAAGTTCGACGACCAGATCAAGGAGATCGCGCGAGCCGCGAACGACCACGGCACCTCGATCAGGATCGGCGTCAACGCCGGATCCCTCGACCCCCGGTTGCTGGCCAAGTACGGCAAGGCGACCCCCGAGGCGCTGGTCGAGTCCGCCAAGTGGGAGGCCTCCCTCTTCGAGGAGCACGAATTCCACGACTTCAAGATCTCGGTCAAGCACAACGACCCGGTCGTCATGGTCCGGGCCTACGAGCTGCTCGCCGAAGCCGGGGACTGGCCGCTGCACCTCGGGGTCACCGAGGCCGGCCCGGCGTTCCAGGGCACCATCAAGTCCGCCACCGCCTTCGGCGCCCTGTTGTCCCAGGGCATCGGTGACACGATCCGGGTCTCGCTCTCCGCGCCGCCGGTCGAAGAGGTCAAGGTCGGCATCCAGATCCTCCAGTCGCTCAACCTGCGTCCGCGCAAGCTCGAGATCGTCTCGTGCCCGTCGTGCGGTCGCGCCCAGGTCGACGTCTACACGTTGGCCGAGCGTGTGACCGCAGGCCTGGAGGGTCTGGAGGTCCCGTTGCGCGTCGCCGTGATGGGCTGCGTCGTCAACGGCCCCGGTGAGGCCCGCGAGGCCGACCTCGGCGTCGCGTCCGGCAACGGCAAGGGTCAGATCTTCGTCCGCGGCGAGGTCATCAAGACCGTGCCGGAGTCGATGATCGTGGAGACGCTGATCGAAGAGGCGATGCGCATGGCCGAGGAGATGGAACCGGTCGAGGGATCAGGCGCCGAGGTCTCGGTCTCCTGATCGACTCCTCGGTGCGGAGTCATCCGGTCGGCGTACTGGTCGGCTGGGGAGGCGCAGCGCCCTGCTGGTCACGCTCAGCGGTGAGGATCACCTGCAGTGCCTGGTCGCACGCCGTCCAGTCGGCGCTGGACCGCGCGAGCGAGTCCAGGTCGGCCATGGCCGATCTGACCGTGGCCTCGTCGGTGATCTCGACAGAGGCGAACTGCTCCCACGCCGGCGCCAGATCGGCGTTGGCCTGTGCGGCGTGCTCGCTCAACGTCGCGGCGGCGGCGGTCACGGCCTGCTTGGAAGGCGGCGCGATCTTCTTGCCCCGGCTGCTGCGGACCGGAGCAGGCAGCGCGTCGTGCAGGTACAGGTCGACCGCCGGGGCGACCGCCTCGGCCTGGTAGGCCATGTCGTAGGGCCGCAGCTGGGCGCTGAAGTCACGCAGCGTCGTGATCGCCCGGACCTGGGTCGCGACCCTCGCCCGGCAGCCCTTGGCGCTCGCGGTGTCCTGGTAGTAGGCGACCGTGGCGATCACCGTGGTCCATCGGGTCGCAAGGGCCGACGGATTGGTGTCGCCGTCGAGGCCGGCGACGCTCTGGGCCACGTCGCGCCACTGGGCACGGCACTGCTGCAGTGCCCGCAACTCGGTCGACGCGTGAGCGCGATGCGCGCCGCAGCCGCTCGCGATCAGCGCCAGGGCCACGGCCAAGACCACCGCGGCCCGCGGGCTCGGGCGGCGGTTCTGACGAGGCATGGGGCCACGTTATCGGCCGCGCCGGGGAATCGGGCGATGGCGCGAGGCCGCATGGCGGACCTAGGCTCGGCCCGTGCTCACTTCCCAGGGCCCGGACCAGGGTCCCCGCGCCGTCCGAGCCCAGGGGCGCGCCTCGGGCGTCCGGGTCCTCGGGCCGGCCGACCTTCCCGCAGCCCTCGAGGTGCTGGCCAAGGACCCGGTCACGAATGTCTTCGCCGAGTACCGCAGCCGGATCACCCAGCTCGACCAGCGGTGGCTGGGCGGCCAGATGTGGGGCTACCTCGAGGATGGCGAGCTCACCGCCCTGTGCCACGTCGGGGCCAACCTGGTGCCGGTGCAGGCCGGCGAGGAAGCGTGCGCGGCGTTCGCCGCGCGTGCGCTGCGGCAGCGCCGGCTGAGCTCCACGATCGTCGGTCCGCAGGACGCGGTGTCCCGGCTGTGGGCGGCCCTGGGATCGAGCTGGGGCCCGGCGCGCGACGAGCGCTGGGACCAGCCACACCTCGCGATCAGCTCGGCGGCGCAGATCGAGACCGATCCGGCGGTACGGCGTACAGAGCCCGGCGAGACCGAGGACCTGTATCCCGCCTGCGTCGCGATGTACACCGAGGAGGTGGGGGTCTCGCCCGAGACGGACGGCGGGCGCAACCTGTACCGGGCGCGGGTCTCGCAGCTGGTCAACCGTGGCTGGTCGTTCTCCCGGATCGAGAACGGGAAGGTGCTCTTCAAGGCGGAGATCGCCTGCGCCTCGCCGGCTGCCTGCCAGGTCCAGGGTGTGTACGTCGACCCGGCGCACCGCGGTCAAGGGCTCGGTGCACGGGGGATGGCCAGCGTCGTCGAGTTCGCGCGGCGCGAGGTCGCGCCGACCGTCGCCCTCTACGTCAACGCGCACAACCTGCCGGCCCGGGCGGCGTACGCCAAGGTCGGCTTCACCCAGACCACGACGTTCTCGACCCTGATGTTCTAGCTACGGCTGCGGAGCCG
>NZ_JAOPXI010000194.1 GCF_025965215.1 Marmoricola sp. | reverse complement strand
TCCGCACCGATGTCTTGGCGGCGCAGCTCGTACATCAGGGCGAGGATGGCTTTCGTGACACCGGCCTGTTCGGTGAGGTGGGCGTCGGCCTCCGCCTCGGCCATCTCCGCGAGGGCCTCGATGACTCTGCGGTAGTGGGCGTCGTGCTCGGCTGGGTTCATCGACCGCCCTCCAGGCGTCGGACCGCTAGCAGTAGCTCAGCCATCCGCATGTGGCCCTCAGCTACCCGCAAGGCCAGTTCCACGCGGGGCACCATCACCGGCCACGCGCCCGGGTCACGACCGCCGATGTTGGCGTCCCCGGCGGCCCAAGCTAGGAAGCCGTCCGCGACCGTCAGGTACTCGCCGGGGCTTCTCAGGGCGTGGGGCTCGTCTTCGCGGGTCACACCCCCAACGTTGCTGCGCGCGCCGGCACCGGGAGCGTGCGCCAGCTCGACCTTCACCCCTCGGGGGCTGCATCTTCACGCCCGAGAGTGAGGGACCTTGACACTTGGAAGGCGCGGGGAAGTGGGAGACCCCGCCGTCACCGTCTCGGTCGGAACGGCAACGGCGGGGCCCATGAAGGAGGAGCGGGTTACTGGTAGCTTCCCCAAGGGTGGTCGGGAAACCAGGCTTGCCCAGGGCAGCGGGGCGGTCCTTCCTTCGCGGGCGAGGTACCGCCCCGCGCCTACCCTCTCCTCGGGGGCATCAAGGGCGGCGCGCGGACGTCACGGACCTCCCCATCAGACACCGGGCGATCGCCACCAACCGAGACCGGATGTTGCGGGAGTGGAACTCAGTCCGGCCGATGTACCCCCACGCGAAGAGGAACGCATTTTGCGCTAGGTCCTCCGCTAGTGGCTGGTCAGCGTCGACGCGGCTCAGTAGGCGCCCGAACGCCTCGGTCGGGTCGTACTGGCGTTGACCTGGAACTCTGACATCATGCGACATGGTGCGCCTCCTGGCTGCTAACTGGATGGGCGTACTTAGTGACCTGGCCCGGGGGGTTACTCCGGCAGAGCGCCCTCTAGGTCAGGTCCAATCACCGGTCCTCCCCCTCACCCGATATAGGCGGCCCGTTGCACCGCCCGGAGCCTGTCAAGAGCGCCGAAGGCGTCCCGTAGGGATGCGGTGTGCGGGGTAGGGGTCCCCGCGCACTAGCACTCTTGACAGGTGAGGACGGTGTAAGACGATCCCCGCCCGGGTGAGGGGTCCAAGGGGACAGCGCGCCGAAGGCGCCCCACCCGGTTCCCTGGCAAGCCGGTCGGAAATGGCGGCACCGAAAGGTACGGTGACCCCAGGAAGGGGCCCACCATGAAGTACACAATCGAACTTGAGATCGAAGTAGAGGACTACGCCGCCGCCCGCCGGTACGCCGACAACGTGTCGGAGCGAATCCGGGAGGACGTAGTCCAGGGCGCCGACGAGCATCTCGGGTGGAGATTCGGCTCGACCGTGCAGGTACGCCTACCCCCACCTCCCGCGCCACGGCTGGACCCGAACCGCTTCTAGCGGGCGTCACCGCTCCATCCCCCCGTCGTCGCGTTCCGTCATGGACCGATCCGCCCCCACTCGCTGCGGCTCCTCATTCAGCAATCTCTGCCCGGACTCCTCGCCCGCCGCCCGCCGTGCCTCCTGCTGGGCGACGAGCTGGTCCGCAGCCGCTGACGCGGCACCCACGGACTCTCGGACGCTTTGGTCGCGCTCAGCTAGCTCCACCAGCTCCGCTTCCCGCCGGGCACTCTCCGCGTCCCACGCCTCGTTGTAGGCGTCGATTCGCTCCCGGGACGTAGCGGCCCGAGCCGCAGCAGCGTCAAGGTCCGCTTCGGTGGTGCCGGCGTCCCGCAGGTCGTTCTCGGGGGCGGGTGGCTCCACCTCGACGCCCTCACGCCGATCTAGCTCCCTGCGGGACATTTCCGCGGCTTCACGGTTGGCCCACGTGTGGTCCCGCCACAAACCCCGCGCCTCGTGGATGGCCTCATACCGGGCAGCCTGAGCGGCCTGATGCGCGGCGAGTGTCTCAGCGGCTACGGCCGAACGCTCCAGCCTCTCCCGCGCTGCGTCGTCGGTGGTGGCGGCGGCGGCTTCAGCGCGACGCAGCACCGCTTGCCGCTCGTACCGGGCAGTGTTGCGCTCCGCGCGCCCCAACTGGTCCCCGACGTACGCAGGCGCCCATGCCCGTTCCCGTTCGTGCTGCGCCACCAGTGCCCGCAGCTCGTCGTCCGACGCGGCCGCGTAGTCCCGGCCCGCCTCTTCCGCCCCGAGCGCGGTGTACGCGCCGTGCCACGCCGCGCGCTGCTCCGGCATCTCCCGCGACGGTGCCGGACCAAGGACTGACGGGCCGCGGACGTTGCTCAGCTCACGCCACCCAGCGACCGTCCCGGCGCGCTGCACCCACTCCGCGCGCTCTCCCGGCTCCACGGGCACCGGCCCCAGGTGCTGCCGAGCCCACTCCGGGAGGTCCTCCGCCGCGCGCTCCCCGAGGTCGGCTTGCCGACGGTCCATCGCCTCCGCCAGCTCCCGCGTGTACCGGCCGATTTCCGAGTCGACGATGGGGGTGCGGTCCTGCCATGACTGGACCTGGCCCCGGCCGTCACTGGTGGCGTGCGTCAACCGCCAACGGAGCACATCGGACACTGAGTCCGCGTCGGTGAGGTCACCGCGCTCCACGGCAGCCTGGAGAGCCACCTGAGGGTCGTGACCTGCCAACTCCGCATCACGCACCGCGCGGAACAACCGGTTCACACCCTGCTCCCGCGACAGGCGGTCCATCTGTTCAGCGCCCAGCGCGCCCAGGAGGACGTCGCTGTACCGGTCCCGGGCCTGCTCACCGACGACCTTCGCCCACATCGTCCCCATCGACGCGAGAGAGTGGGATCCTTCGTTCTCCTCCCTCATCACTTGCAGCGCGGCGTGTTGCGCGGTGTCCCGGTCGAGGACCTCTGAGAGGACCGCGACGCGGTTGCTGCGTAGCGCCTCGTTGCCCTGCTCGTCGTCCCGCTCCGCTTGGGTGACAACGTAGGCGCCGTTCCAGTCCCGGCCTCGGGTGAGGTTCGGGTACAGCTCGCCCCGGGTCATGCTGACGTCGACCAGGCTGTGCCCGGTGTCGACGGTGCGACCCTGCGCGGCGTAACTCGTCGTCGCGTACGCCAAGGTCACGTCGGTTTGGACGTACTCCGGGGGCAGCGTCACCGTCACCGTGCGGTCCTGCTCCAGCTCCACCCGCACGCCCGCCTCGGAGCGTCCGACGACGTGCCAGACGTCCCGGTTAGCGTCGGCCCGGCCAGTTACCCCGGTGAGGCTCCAGGCGTTCATGCGGGTTTGGATCAGGTCGCCGACGCC
>NZ_JAOPXI010000048.1 GCF_025965215.1 Marmoricola sp. | reverse complement strand
GGCGTCGGTCAGCCGGTTGAGGAGGGAGGACTTGCCGGCGTTGGTGTAGCCGGCGATCGCGACGCTGGGGATGTGGTTGCGGCGGCGCGACTGGCGCTGGACGTCGCGGGTGCCGCGCAGCTCCTTGAGCTCTCGGCGCAGCTTGGCGACCTTGTCGTTGATCCGCCGCCGGTCGGTCACGATCTTGGTCTCACCGGGACCACGTCCACCGATGCCACCGGCCTGGCGCGACAGACTGCTGCCCCACCCGCGCAGGCGCTGCTTCATGTAGGACAGCTGGGCCAGCTCGACCTGCGCCTGACCCTCCTTGGACTTCGCGTGCTGGGCGAAGATGTCGAGGATCAGCGCGGTCCGGTCGACCACCTTCACCTTGAGCTTGTCCTCGAGGTTCCTCAGTTGGCTCGGCGCAAGCTCTCCGTCCATGATCACGGTGTCGGCGCCGGTGGCCTGGACGATCTCGCGGACGCCCTCGACCTTGCCCCGGCCGATGTAGGTCGCCGGATCGGGCTTGTCACGACGCTGGTAGACGTTCTCGAGCACCTGGGAGCCGGCCGTCTCGGCGAGGGCTGCGAGCTCGGCCATGGAGTTCTCGGCGTCCGCCACCGTGCCCTCGGTCCAGACGCCGACCAGGACGACGCGCTCGAGCCGCAGCTGGCGATACTCGACCTCGGAGATGTCCTCGAGCTCGGTGGACAGGCCGACGACGCGCCGCAAAGCGTGCCGCTCGGCCAGGTCCATCGAGCCGGTCGTCGTCTGGTCGGTGCGCTCCTCGGTGCGCTCCTCGGGGTCGACCTCGGAATCCCAGTCGGCGGTCTCGGCGAGCTCTGCCTCGAGGTCGAAGTCTTCAGGTGCGTTCGTCATATGTCCTCAAGAGTAAGGACGCGGGCCGTCCGGCGCGAACGAGTTGCTCCGGGGCGCGCATGAAACGCCGCCGGCGGGGGTAGGTACAGAGCAGGCGGCACCACGAACGCCCGACAGGTCCGCAAACGCAGTTACGCACTGCGCAGTGGGCCGGCCGGGCGTTCGGTCGATCGTGGCGGGCTACTTGGGAGGCATCCGGATGCCGCCGTCGACGCGGACGGTCTCGGCGTTCATGTAGGAGTTCGTGACGAGCTCGACGACCATGCTCGCCAGCTCGCTGGCCTGGCCGAGACGCTTGGGGAACAGCACGTTCTGGCCGAGGTTGGCCTTGAAGGCCTCCGACTCCGGACCCTCGCCGTAGATCGGGGTGTCGATCAGGCCCGGCGCGATCGTGTTGAGACGGATGCCGGCAGCTGACAGGTCGCGCGCGACCGGCAGGGTCATGCCGACCACGCCACCTTTGGAGGCCGAGTACGACGCCTGGCCGATCTGGCCGTCGAACGCTGCGACCGAGGCCATGTTGACGATCGCGCCGCGTTCGCCGCTCTCGTTCGGCTCGTTCAGGCTCATCGCGGTGGCCGCGAGGCGGACGGCGTCGAAGGTGCCGATCAGGTTGATCGAGATGACCTTCTTGAAGGCGTCCAGGTTGTGCGCCGAGTCGGGGTTGCCGTCGCGCCCGATGGTGCGCTGGGCCCAGCCGATCCCGGCCGAGTTCACCAGCGCCCACAGTGGGGCGAGCTCGACGGCGGTATTGACCGCGGTCTGGATCTGCTCGGTGTTGGTCACGTCGACGGTCACGAACGCGCCACCGATCTCCTTGGCCAGCGCCTCGCCTGCCTCGGCGTTCAGGTCGGCGATGACGACCACGGCGCCCCTGGCGGCGAGCTGGCGGGCGGCGGCTGCCCCGATGCCGGAGGCGCCACCGGTGACGATTGCACTCTTTCCACTGATGTCCATGGCCGCGATCCTAGAGGCGGACGTCGCCGGGACTCAGCGCAGGGCCATGATCCGGGAAGCTTTGGCGAGGAAGCAGCGCGCGAACGCCTCGCGGGCCTCGGCGCTCCCCTCGATCAGGAGTCGGTCGCCGAGTGCCTCGGGGGTCGCACCCCGGCACAGCTCGACCAGTGCGGCAGCGCTGCCGGTGAAGGTCAGGTCCGGTGTCGCGGTGGGATCCGCGCGCACCAACCTCCCCTGGCGCACCTCGAGCCAGTGCTCCTCGCCGTCGAGGTCGAACCGGATCCGCAGATCGAGGCCGCCTGCTGCGACGGGATCGAGGAGGGACGCGAGGCCACCGAAGATCGCCATCCGCGGGCGGACGTGGCCCTCGAGCGGCTCGTCGAGGAACGGCAGTCCGAACTCGGCCAGTGACCGCAGCACCGGGTTGATCCGCCGACCGGTCTTCGTCAGCGCGTACACCATCCGGGCCGCGGGGGCAGGCAGCTCGCGCTGCTCGACCAGTCCCGCATCCTCCAGTGACCGGAGCCGCTCAGAGAGCAGGTTCGTCGCGATCCCCGGAAGTCCGGTGCGCAGGTCCGTGAAGCGCTGCTCGCCGAACGAGAGCTCGCGGAGGATCAGGATCGTCCAGCGGTCCCCGATCACGTCGAGGGCCGCAGCGATCCCGCAGTACTGGTCGTAGGTCTTCGTCGACACGGCGTCAGCCTAGAAGAGTTGTGATTCTTTATCAAGTGCTTGATTTTCTAAACCATTGCGTTTAGGTTCCTGCACATGACCCCCAGCCAGCACACCTCCGGGCGAACCGTCAGCCCGTGGGCCGTCCTGACCGTGGCGAGCCTTGCCTCGTTCATGGTCTTCCTCGACACCCAGGTCCTCTTCGTCGCGTTCAACGACATCCGGGCGAGCTTCCCGTCAGTCTCCTTCGCGACGATGTCGTGGACCCTGTCGGCGTACACGATCGCGCTCGCAGCGGCGCTGGTGCCGGCAGGCCGGATGGCCGACCGGTTCGGCCGCAAGCGGGTCTTCATGATCGGGTTGGTGTCGTTCACGCTCGCCTCGGCGCTGTGCGCGCTGGCGCCCAGCGCGGGCCTCCTGGTCGTCTTCCGCGTGGTCCAGGCACTCGGGGCGGCGGCGCTCATCCCGGCCTCGCTGGCGATCCTGCTCTCGGTGTTCCCACCGGCGAAGGTGCCGGTCGCGGTCGCCATCTGGGGTGCGATCGCGGCGCTCGCCGCAGCGGTCGGGCCCACCGTCGGCGCGCTGCTCGTCAACCACTGGGACTGGCGCGCGGTCTTCCTGGTCAACGTCCCGGTCGGCGCGATCGCGTTCGCCTTCGGCTGGCGACTGCTCCCTGAGTCCAAGGAGCACACCCGTGCGCGCTTCCCCGATCCGCTCGGCACCCTCCTGCTGGCGGGCGCACTGACGCTCGTCGCACTGGGCATCGTGCAGAGCGACCAGTGGCACTGGATCTCGGTCCGGACGATCGGCGCGTTCGGGGCAGGGGCGCTGGTCTTGGCCTGGTTCGTCGTACGGACCCTGGAGCACCCGCACCCCGCACTCGACCTGACCCTCTTCGGGGACCGGTCCTTCCGGTGGGCGAACATCGCGACGGCCGCGTTCACGATCGGCTTCACCGCGACGTTCTTCGCCTCGATCCAGTTCCTCGTCGGGGTCTGGGGCTACAGCATCGTGCGTGCCGGCCTGGCGATGATGCCCGGTCCGATCGTGGTGATGGTGCTGGCGCCCCAGTTCGGCCGGCTGGCCGGCAAGCTCGGCCAGCGCACCCTGCTCGTCCCCGGCGGACTCGTCTACGCCTCGGCGGCGATCTGGATGCTGAGCCGGCTCGGCACCACCCCGCACTACGCGAGCGACCTGCTGCCCGGCTCCCTGCTGACCGGACTCGGCGTCTCCATGGTGATCCCGCACCTGACCAGTGCTGCCGTCCAGGGCCTGCCCGCTGACGCGTTCGGGACGGGGTCCGCGGTCAACCAGGCGATCCGGCAGTTCGGCGCCACCTTCGGGGTCGCCCTGACCGTCGCCCTGCTCGGTACCGTCACTCCCCTGAACGCGCTCGATCACTTCCAGCGGGTGTGGTGGATGCTGGTGATCTGCGGCGTGCTGACCTCGCTCGCGGCGATGGCGCTGCCGCGCAAGGCGAAGGTGGTAGCCCTGGAGCCGACCGTCGACCTCGTTCCATCGCCGATCGGAGAGGCAGCATGACGACCAGTCTCGACACCCTGTCCGGGCTCGACCAGATGCAGCTGATCGTCACCGGAGAGCTTCCGCCGCCGCGGATCGCGGTTCTGCTCGGGATGCGTCTGGTCGACGTGGCGGACGGCGCTGCGACCTTCGAGCTGACGCCGGATGAGCGGATGATGAACCCGATCGGCAGCATCCACGGCGGGATCGCGGCCACGATCCTCGACTCGTGCATGGGCTGCGCGGTGCACACCACGCTCGCACCCGGCCAGGGCTACACGACCGCCCAGCTGAACCTGCACTACCTGCGCGCGATGCAGCCGGGCATGGGTCCGGTCCGGGCAACCGGGACCGTCATGCACCGCGGACGCAGGCAGAGCACCGCCGAAGGAAAGCTGTACGACGTCAGCGGCACGCTGATCGCGCACGGCACCACGACCTGCCTGATCCTCGGTACCTGAGCGGTCCGGGCGGTTGAGAAGGGCGCCCTAGCGCCCATCTCGAAACCTCGAGGATGTAGCTCCAGGACATGCCGGACAGGCTGCACTGCGTGTGGACAAGAGTCTCGAGACAGGCGCTGCGCGTCTTCCTCAACCAAGGTGGACGCGACGCGGCCTAGAGGTCGGTGACGCCTTCGGCGACCAGGACGGCCGGGCCGGTCATCAGGATCCGGTCGTCCTCGGTCCAGACGATCTCCAGGGTGCCACCGGGCAGGTCCACGACGTACGGCGTCCCGCGCTGGGCGCCGTCGGCCAGTGATGCCGCGACCATCACGGCGCAGGCGCCGGTGCCGCACGACCGGGTCTCGCCGGAGCCGCGCTCGTGCACGCGCATCGCCAGGTGGTGCTCGCCGCGCCGTACGACGAACTCGACGTTGACACCGTCGGGGAAGTCGACCGGGTCGTGTCCCGGAGGAGTGAGCAGGGAACCGGCGTCGTCGAGGTCCTCGACGAACACGACCGCATGCGGGTTGCCCATCGAAATCCGGGCTGCGACCCACGCGCGATCACCGACGGTCACCTTGGCCTCGCCGAGGAGCTCGGGCGTACCCATGTCGACCGTGATCCGGTCCCGGTCGAAGGTGAGCACCTTGATGCCGGCTCGCGTGGCGATCGGGAGCGGCTCTCGGGTGTCCACGTCGGCGTGCGTGGCCAGGTAGAGGCCCACTACCCGGATGCCGTTGCCGCACATCTCCGAGAGCGAGCCGTCGCTGTTGCGGTAGTCCATGAACCAGCGCGCCTCACCGCGCGCGGCGACCGCCGCAGGATCCTCCGTCGCGTCGGTGCGAACGACCCGGATCACGCCATCAGCCCCGATCCCGGCTCGGCGGTCGCACAGCCGCGTCACCTGCTCGGCAGTGAGCTCGTGACGGCCGTTGGCATCGGGGATCAGCACGAAGTCGTTCTCGGTGCCGTGTCCCTTGACGAAGGAGTAGTCCACAGGCTCAGTCTATGGCTGACCAACACGCGGCTCTTTCCACAGGCGCCGCTCGGTCTGGGGCACACGCCCGCGTCGGCTGCGTAGGTTGAAACGCATGACCGCCGATCCATCAATGGCACGCCGGGTTGATCGGCTGGAGAATGAGGTAGTGGCCCTCTACGACCTGATCAGGGACGAGACCACGGCGATTCGAGTCACGCTGACCGAGCACACCCAGATCCTCGACGAGGATGGCCAGGTACTCGCCGAGATCCTGCGCCGCCTCCCCGAGCCGGCCTGAGTTCAGTTCAGCTCAGCGCTTGACCTTCAAGCGGCGGCACGCGAAGTCGCGGTTCTGGTCCAGGGCGATCTGCTCGAACTCGATGCGACGCGGCAGCAGAGGTGCGCCCGCGCCGAGCGTCACCGGCGCGTACTGGATCCACACCTCGTCCAGCAGCCCGTGATCGTGGAACTGGCCGACGAGGTCTCCCCCGCCGGCCAGCCAGAGGTTCTTGCCCGCAGCGGCCTCGACCATCGCAGCGTGGACCTCGGGCACCGGTGCCGAGGTGAACCGGACGTCGGCGGTCGGGTGCGGCGCGAAGGTCCGGTGCGTCATCACCCAGCTCGGCACCTGGTAGTACCACTCGTCGGGATGGTGCGTCTGGATCCACGCGTACGTCGACGCGCCCATCACGATCGCGCCGACCTCGGCGATGAACTCGTCGAACGACTGCGGACCCTCGCTGTCGATGTCACGACCGAGCAGCCAGGCCAGGCCGTCCTCGGGCTCGGCGGCGATGAAGCCGTCGAGGCTCGAGGCGGTGTAGTACTGGGTCAGCACGGGATCAGCCCGGCATCAGCCGGGATCAGCCGGGATCAGCTCGGGCGTCCGGCCGGCGCGCTGCGGGCAGTCATCGACGGATCGCGGACCACGACGTCGCCCAGGACGTCATCGATCTGCTTCATCGTCGCGGCGGGCAGTACCACGCCGGCCGCCTTGACGTTCTCCTCGACCTGTTCCGGACGCGAGGCACCGACCAGGGCCGAGGCGACGTTCGGGTTCTGCAACACCCACGCGACGGCGAGCTGGGCGAGGGTCAGGTCGACCTCCTCGGCGACGGGCTTCAACCGCTGGACCGCTTCGAGGATCGGCTCGGCCATCAGCCGCTGGATGAAGTTCGCACCGTTCTCGTCGGTGGCGCGCGACCCTGCGGGCGGCGGCTGACCCGGCAGGTACTTGCCGGTCAGGACGCCCTGGGCGATCGGGGACCAGACGATCTGGGAGATGCCGAGCTCCTCGCAGGTCGGCACCACCTCGCCCTCGATCACGCGCCACAGCATCGAGTACTGCGGCTGGCTCGAGATCAGCTGAATCCCGAGATCGGAGGCGAGCGCCGAAGCCGCCCGGATCTGGTCGGCCGTCCACTCGCTGACGCCGATGTAGAGCACCTTGCCGGCCCGGACGACATCGGCGAACGCCTGCATCGTCTCCTCCAGCGGTGTCTCGGTGTCGAACCGGTGCGCCTGGTAGAGGTCGACGTAGTCGGTCCGCAGTCGGCGCAGCGAGCCGTTGATCGACTCGAGGATGTGCTTGCGCGACAGGCCGCTGTCGTTGGGTCCGCCGGGCCCGGTGGGCCAGTAGACCTTGGTGAAGATCTCCAGCGACTCGCGGCGCTCACCGACCAGGGCATCGCCCAGGACCGTCTCCGCTGCCGTGTTCGCATAGACGTCTGCGGTGTCGAACGTCGTGATGCCGGCGTCGAGGGCGGCGCGCACGCACCGGGTGGCGACGTCGTTCTCAACCTGGGAGCCGTGCGTGATCCAGTTCCCGTAGGTGATTTCGGAGATCTTCAGGCCGCTGTTGCCGAGGTATCGGAATTCCATACCCCGATTGTGCACGGCGACCCTCACAGCCGTCGGGCCAGGTCGACGGCTTTCTCGACCCGGTCCTGGTCGTCGTAGGCCACCCAGTTCACCCGTGGGTCCTTGCGGAACCAGCCGTCCTGGCGACGCGCGAAGCGACGTGTCGCCGAGATCGTCCTGTCCTGGGCCTGCTCCGCGGTGAGCGCGCCGTCGAGGTACGCGAGCGCCTGCTGGTACCCGATCGCGCGGGACGCCGTGACGCCGTGGCGCAGGCCCCGGTCGATCAGCGTGCGCACCTCGTCGACGAGCCCGTCTGCCCACATCTGGCGCACCCGGAGCGCGATCCGGTCATCGAGGGTCGGGCGGTCGATGTCGACCCCGATCTGGAGCGAGTCCGGGTCGGCGTACGACGGCTCGGGGAGCCCCGCACCGAACGGGCTGCCGGTCAGCGTGATGACCTCGAGCGCGCGGACGATCCGTCGGCCGTTCTGGGGGCCGATCCCGCCGGCAGCCTCCGGGTCCATCGCCGCCAGCCGCGCGTGCAGGGTTTCGGGTCCTAGATCAGCGAGCTCGGCCTCAAGCGCAGCGCGGATCTCGGGATCGGTACCCGGGAACTCGAAGACGTCCAGGATGGCGCGGGTGTACAGCGCCGACCCCCCGACCAGCACGGGCACGACGCCGCGGGACCGGCAGTCGGTGATCACCTCGCGCGCGAGCACCTGGAAGTCGGCGACCGTCGCGGCTTCGGTGACCTCCATCAGGTCCAGCAGGTGGTGCGGGATGCTCCGCCGTTCGGCGACCGGATGCTTCGCCGTACCGATGTCCATGCCGCGGTAGACCTGCATCGCGTCGGTGTTGACGATCTCACCGCCGAGGCGTTCTGCAAGCGCCAGCGCGAGGTCGGACTTGCCCGATGCGGTCGCTCCGACGACAGCCACGATCGGGAGTGAGGACATGGCTGCAGTCTGCCAAGGTGTCGCGACGCACTGACGGCCGCATCGGCCCAGCGACGCCGCCGTCCCCGAGGCGGTCAGGACCCTTCGGTCACCAGGTGGATGTGGTCGGCAACCAGGCCGTGGGCCTCGCGGTGCACGGTGTTGGCGGCTTCGGCGTCGGGCGCCTCGACCAGGCAGAAGATCTTGCGGGCGGCTTCGTCGACCCAGTAGCTCTTGTAGTTGACGCCGTACTTGTCCTGGATCTTCAGATCCTCGGCGTGCGCACCCGCGACATCGGCGGCGGTGGCGCCTTCGGGCATCGTTTCGTGGACATCCATGAAGAGAGGCATTTGTGGCTCCTTGGTAGCGGGGTTCTGTCAGGATCAGCCTCGTGGGTGGTGCTGTGCCTGACCATGACCGCGTCGCCGCCGTACCTGACCAGGACGCCAGATCCGGACTGATCGACGCACTGAGTGGCCTGCATCTGCAGGGCGCTCTGTTCCTGCACGGGATGTACACCGAAGGATGGGCCTACCGGTCGTCGCCTGTGGAGGACATCGCAGCCTTGATGGCCCCCGGCGCCAGGAGCCTGCTGCTGTTCCACCTGATCTCCGAGGGCAGGTGCTGGGTGACGGTCGGAGACGGCGAACGGCACTGGGCAGAGGCCGGAGACGTGGTCGTCCTCCCCTACGGCGACGTCCACACCATGGGCGGCTCCAAGGATGCGGTCGTCGTCGACGTCGAGACCCTGATCACGCCCCCGCCGGACGACGAGATGCCGTACATCCAACACGGCGAAGGCGGCGCGCGCACGCACGTCGTCTGCGGCTACATGCGCTGCGACGCCCCTCTCTTCGACCCGCAGTTCCGAGCCTTCCCTCCGGTCTTCGTGGTCCGACCCGATGAGCCTGCCGCCGGTTGGGTGCGGGCCAGCATCGACTACGCCGCCGGGCAGGTCGCGCGCGACCAGGCCGGGACGTTCCAGGCTCCCACGGTGCTGCCCGAGCTGCTGCTGCGCGAGGTGCTCACGATGCATCTCGCCAGTGCCCCGGCGGGCGAGCGCGGCTTCGTGCGGGCGTTGAACGATCCGCTCGTCGCGCACGCGATGGGCCTGATCCATGCGGCGCCAGAGCGCAAGTGGACGGTGGCGGACCTCGCTGGTCTTGGCAACGTCTCGGTGTCGCTGCTCGACGAACGGTTCCGTCGCGAGCTGGGGATGGCGCCGATCCGCTACCTGACCGGCTGGCGGATGCACCTCGCGCAGGACCTGCTCACCTCGACCGATCTCGGCCTGGTCGCGATCGCGCGGCGGATCGGCTACGAGTCCGAGGAAGCGTTCAGCCGTGCCTTCAAGCGCCTGTACGGCGAGTCGCCGAGCGTGTGGCGGGTCCGTCGCTGACCGGGGCACATCGCGCACTGGGGTTGGCCTGGACAGCCAGGGGCATAGTCACGGTATGACTCGTACACAGGTGCCCTCGATCGTGCCCGTCCCCTCGATCGACGCTGACCCCGATCCTGGCAACGAAGTCGGCGGCACGGACGCTGTCGAAGACGACACGGTGACCCCACCGGTCACCCCAGACGTACCGTTGTCGGCACAGCTGACCGACGACCGGGTCCCCGACGAGATCCAGCAACCCGAGAAGCCTGACTCCGAGGCGAACGTCGAGGATCCGAGCGCCGAACCGTCTGCCTGAGTTCAGGTCAACGGCAGGCAGGGGCGTCAGCCAGCGGAGCGGGTACGCCGACGGTCGGCAGCCCGAGAGACACCCCGGCCGCCCTGGTCTCTGACCGCGCCTCCCAGGCATCACCCGCCCGGGTGCGGCGTACCGAGTTCACCGGACCGTCGGCCACCAGGTGGTGGGGAGCCGCGTGGGTGATCAGGACGTCGACCATGTCACCGGGGCGGACGTCCAGGGGTTTCGAGACGGCCGCTGGCGCGCCCTCACGTCGAGACGCGCGCTGCCCGCCTTCCTCCGTACAAGGCTCAACCAACGGAGGGGCGATGGGGGTGAAGTGCACCAGCCGGTTGTCGCGCGCTCGACCGGAGAGCCGGAGCGTCTCCGCGTCCTTGCGCCCTTCGCCCTCGGCCACCATCAGCTCGAGGACCTGGCCTTCGTGCTTCCGGTTCTCGGCCCAGGCGATCTCGTTGACCACCTCAGCCAGGCGCTGGTAGCGATCGGTGACGACCTCGGGTGCGATCTGGTCCGGAAGGTCGGCAGCCGGAGTGCCCGGACGCTTGGAGTACTGGAACGTGAAGGCGTTCGCGAACCGGGCCTTGCGGACCACGTCGAGGGTGGCCTGGAAGTCTTCCTCGGTCTCGCCCGGGAAGCCGACGATGATGTCGGTGGTGATCGCCGCGTCGGGCATCGCCGCGCGGACCCGCTCGATGATGCCGAGGTAGCGCTCCTGCCGGTACGAACGACGCATCGCGCGCAGGACCTTGTCCGAGCCGGACTGGAGCGGCATGTGCAGCTGGTGCATCACGTTCGGGGTCTCGGCCATCGCCTCGATGACGTCGTCGGTGAACGCGGCCGGGTGCGGGGAGGTGAACCGGACCCGCTCGAGGCCCTCGATCTGGCCGCAGGCACGCAGCAGCTTGCCGAACGCCAGCTTGTCTGTGAACTCGACACCGTAGGTGTTCACGTTCTGGCCCAGCAGGGTCACCTCGGTGACGCCCTCAGCGACGAGTGCCTCGATCTCGGCCAGGATCTCGCCGGGCCGACGGTCCTTCTCGGTCCCGCGCAGCGACGGCACGATGCAGAATGTGCAGGTGTTGTTGCAGCCCACCGAGATCGACACCCAGGCGGCGTAGGCCGACTCGCGCTTGGTCGGCAGCGTCGAGGGGAAGACGTCGAGCGACTCGAGGATCTCGACCTGGGCCTCCTCCAGCGACCGGGCGCGCTCGAGCAGGACCGGCAGCGAACCGATGTTGTGCGTACCGAAGACGACGTCGACCCAGGGAGCCCGGTCGGTGATCGTGGTGCGGTCCTTCTGCGCCAGGCATCCGCCCACCGCGATCTGCATCCCGGGGTGCTTCTCCTTGACCGAGGCCAGGTGACCGAGGTTGCCGTACAGCTTGTTGTCCGCGTTCTCCCGCACGGCGCACGTGTTGAAGACGACGACGTCGGCCTGGGCGTCCTCGGGCGCTGCCACGTAGCCGGCGTTCTCGAGCAGGCCGGTCAGGCGTTCGGAGTCGTGGACGTTCATCTGGCACCCGTAGGTGCGGACCTGGTAGGTGCGCGGTTCAGTCATGACCGGTCAAGGGTACGGCGGTCCCACAGGAGGTTCATTCTCGGAGCCGGATTGACCGTCAGCGCGATAATGGCGCGCGAGCACCCAGCCGCGGGGAGACCCGTTGATCGAGCGCCTACCCGGCACCCTCGCCCTGACGACAGTGCTGGCCCTGACAGCCGGCTGCGGAGGCCCGACGCCCTCAGCCTTCGCGCCTACCCCCAGCGCGAGCAGCTCATCGCCCATCCCGTCGAGCCCGACCCTGAGGGCTGTGCCCACGAGGACGCCGACTCCGACGTCAGCGACGCCGTCGAGCACGCCGCCATCGCAAGCCGCGGTAGGCCTCGGCGAGATCGTCAAGATCCCTGACTGGACGGTGCAGCTCAGCGCCGTACGAGACGATGCGACGCACGCGATCATCGCGGCAAGCGGCGGGTTCGTGACGACACCCCAGCACCAGTACGCCCTGGTCACCTATGAAGCGACCTACACCGGCGCGCACCGCTCGGCCGATGTGCTGAACGACCTCGACTGGCAGCTCGCCCCTCGTCGCGGCACCGCGATCCCGGCGGCGGGAACGTCACCGCCGGCGGTGTACGCGCACTGGCCCACGACCGCACGACGTGGTGGCACGGTGCGTTTCCAGGTCGTCTTCGACGTGACCGCGAGCCAGCTGGACCGGGCGGTCCTCAGGGTCGGCCGGATCGGGTCGAGTTTCGCCAGCGTGCACGGCGACTTCCAGTTGTGATCTCAAGGCTCCGGCGCGACGCGAGCCAGCGCGTTAGTTCGACGTCTCGGCAAGCTCGACGACCGGGGCCCGTCGCGTCCTTACGGTCTCCCAGGCTCAGCCGTAGTCCCGACGCCGAAGCACCTCACTTCGTTCGGGGTTTCTCGGTCACCCAGAGCTTGATGACGCCTTCGATGACGGTGGTTCCGTCATCGCGAACGCCCTTGACCCGCACGTGCAGGTCCGGGTTGTCGCCGGTCCACTGCTCCGGGTCGGTCTCGGCGATGCAGGTGATGTCCGAGGTCGCCTTGGCCGTGTAGCTGATGTCCATCCCCTTGGGGATCCAGCGCTTGTTGCTCGGGATCGTGGACTCGGCCAGGGCACCCATTGCGGCCTCGAGGCCGTTGCACAGCGCGATGGCGTGCACAGTGCCGATGTGGTTCTGCACGGACCGACGCTTGGGGATGACCAGCGAGGCGTAGTTCGGCTCGATCCGGGTGAAGCGGGGGTGGATCGTCGCGAAGTACGGGGCCTTCTGCGCGAACGCGAGCGAGAACAGCCGCTCGCCGACGAGCGGGACCTGCGAGGACAGCTTGTACAGATCAGCAACGGTGGGCATGGCCCGATGTTACTCCCGAGTAACTGTGGACGTCGACCCTGCCAGACCCATGACCTGCGCCACATCGAGCGAACACCCGATCATCGTGTCCGCGGTGCCGTCCGGGTTCGGCTCGTCGAACCAGACGCCCTGGGTGAAGCCCAGCTTGGCGAGCAACCGGAGCGATGCGGCGTTGCGGTGGTCCGGTGCCGCGAAGAACTCCCGCACCCCCGGGTACGCCGGCCAAACGATGTCGCGCAGGAAGACCCACAACAGGCTCGTCCCGATGCCGCGGCCGACCCAGGCAGGCTCCCCGATCGCGTAGTCGAACCCGACGGCGTCCGGTCGCGAGCAGAGCAGCGCCCACTCGGGATGGTCGGCGATCCGGTAGTCCTGGCAGAACCCGACCGAACGGCCGTTGACCTCGAAGATCCACAGCCGCGTCGGGTCCTCACCACGCAGAGCCGGCCCGTAGAACGCCTCGACCTGCTCCTGGGTCCGGTACTGGTCCCACCACGTGGCCACGTGCGACGTGTTGACCCACCGGGTCACGTCAGCCAAATCTCCCGGGGTCATCTGACGCACCGACAACCGGTGCTCGGCATCGATCCGGAACTTCAACGGGTCGCCTGAAAGGTCGAGGGCCAGCACCGGCCCCACCCCGGTCAGAGATCGATCGGCCCGCTCGGCCCAGGACTCCCCCGCGCTCACCTGCGAGCGCAGAAACTCGATGTGCATTCCCTCAGTCTGCCGTGAATGGTTTGATGGCGCGGTGACCCAAAACGAGAACACGTTGCAGTCCGCCTTCGACCGCTACCTTGCCAAGGTCGAAGAGATCTGCGAGACGCGCGATTGGTCTGCTTTCGCCGACATGTTCAGCGAGGACGCCACCTACAGCGAGCACGTCTACGGTGACTTCAACGGGCGCGAGGAGATTCGCACCTGGATCGTCAAGACGATGACGGACTTCCCCGGCAACGAGATGATCGGCTTTCCGCCGGCCTGGTTCGTTCTCGACCCGCCGACTAATCGGGTCATCCTCGATGTCCGCAACATCATGCGCGACCCAGGAGACGGCTCGGTCCACGAGGAATCCAACATCACGATCCTGACCTTCGACGACGCGGGCAACCTGATCCGCGAGGAGGACATCTACAACCCCGCGAAGTTCGCGGCGATGACGCGTGAGTGGTGTCGGGTTGCGGACGCGCACGGGACCCTCAGCGATGTCGGCAAGAAGATGCTGGCGGCGTTGGGAGGATAGTTCCGCCTTCGGCGGAGTGCAGCGGCGGGCTGTGGTGGTCCGGGGTGCGGGGACGCCGTCCAGACCCCCTTGCGCCATCGGCTTACCGCCTCGCTGCGACTTCTGCGCGGTGCCCGACCTAGTCGTGCAGCGCCGCGCTGCGCTTGATGCTGGCCGCAGCGGCGGCCTGCCCGTCGACCCCGCGCTCGGGTCACCTTGGTGAGGGGCAAATGCCGAGGAGCCCAACCGAGATCTCTCAACCACCCACTGGCTGTGCCCGTCAGGCGGGGTGGGACGGGGAGGGCCCGGAGCGGCCAGCATCAAGCGCAGCGCGGCGACACGAAACAGGGCCGGCGGCAGCGAACCAGGCAGTGTGTCGACGCGGTAAGCCGATGGCGCGAGGCGCCCTCACCGGCACACCCCGCACCGGTGATCACAGCCCGCCGCTGCACTCCCGCCGAAGGCGGAACCCCACAGCACTATCACAACCCCATGTGCTCCGGATCGTTGATATCTGCATCGAGCTCTTCGCGCACGACCCGGAAAGCCACCCCGCTGGAGTACCCCTTGCGGGCGAGCATGCCGACGAGTCGACGGATCGCCACCTGCTGGTCGAGGCCACGCATCGTACGAAGCTTGCGTTGGACCAGGACGCGGGCGGCAGCGACCTCGTCCTCCTCGTTCAGCGAATCAAGGGCGTCGCGGGCGACCTTGTCGTCGATACCCTCGCGACGCAGCTCCTGGGCCAGGGCCCGCTTGGCGAGGCCCTTGCCCTCCTGGCGCTGGGCGACCCACTCGGAGGCGAACGCGGTGTCGTCGATGAGGCCGACCTCTTCGAACCGGTCCAGGAGCCGGGTCGCAATCTCGTCCGGTACGTCGCGCTGGGCGAGCTTGGCAGCGAGGTCGGACCGACTGCGAGCGCGCCCGGTCAGCTGGTCGAGCAGGATCTTGCGCCCCACCGACTCCGGGTCGGCCTCGGGGCCGAGGTCGGCGTCGTCCGACGGAGGTTCGGCAGAGGGCGGGCGCCGCCGACGCCCGCCCTCTCCGAAGTCTCGACTCATTGCTGTTCAGCGGGTTTCGAGACAGGCGCCAGGGCGCCTTCCTCCACCACCGGCGCTGGCATCAGAAGTCGATGCCGTCGGGGTCGATGACCTTCTCGACCGCTGCGGGGGCATCGACTGTGGGGCCGATGCCGAGCTTCTCGAGGATCCGCTTCTCCAGCTCGTTGGCCAGGTCCGGGTTGTCCTTCAGGAAGGCCCGGGCGTTCTCCTTGCCCTGGCCGAGCTGGTCGCCCTCGTAGGTGTACCAGGCGCCGGCCTTGCGGACGAGGCCCGCGTCGACACCGACGTCGATCAGGCCACCCTCGCGGGAGATGCCCTTGCCGTACATGATGTCGAACTCGGCCTGCTTGAACGGCGGGGCCACCTTGTTCTTCACGACCTTGACCCGGGTCCGGTTGCCGACCATGTCGGTGCCGTCCTTGAGGGTCTCGATCCGGCGGACGTCGAGGCGCACCGAGGCGTAGAACTTCAGCGCCTTCCCACCGGTGGTGGTCTCCGGCGACCCGAACATCACACCGATCTTCTCGCGCAGCTGGTTGATGAAGATCATCGTCGTGTTGGAGTTGCTCAGGGCACCGGTCATCTTGCGCAGTGCCTGGCTCATCAGTCGAGCCTGCAGGCCGACGTGGCTGTCACCCATCTCGCCCTCGATCTCGGCGCGGGGTACCAGCGCCGCCACCGAGTCGATGACGACCAGGTCGAGCGCGCCCGAGCGGATCAGCATGTCGGCGATCTCGAGCGCCTGCTCGCCGGAGTCGGGCTGCGAGACCAGCAGGGCGTCGGTGTCGACACCGAGCGCTGCGGCGTAGTCGGGGTCGAGCGCGTGCTCGGCGTCGATGAAGGCCACGATGCCGCCGGCAGCCTGGGCGTTGGCGACCGCGTGCAGGGCCACCGTGGTCTTGCCGGAGGACTCCGGGCCGTAGATCTCGACCACGCGGCCACGCGGCAGGCCACCGAGGCCGAGCGCGATGTCGAGGGCGATGGAACCGGTCGGGATCACCTCGAGCGGCGCACGGGTCTCGTCACCCAGTCGCATCACCGAGCCCTTGCCGTACTGCTTCTCGATGTTTGCGAGCGCTACGTCGAGCGCCTTGTCCTTGTCGTGTCCAGCCATCGTCTTCGTCCTGTCTCGAGGTCCTGCCACTGTCGTGCAGCTCCGTGTCCCGCCAGACGTTAGGCGCGGCCACCGACACTCGCTCCCGATCGTTCTTGACCGGTGGAGAACGGCTGGCCGACCCTGCCTGTGGACGCAACCGTAGTACGAACAGGTGTTCGATCACAGCACCTCGGCCCGGTGTGTCGCGGACCGACGGGGCGGGCACGACCCCACGACGGAGCGCCCTGGTATGAGGGGAGGGAGAGGGCGCCCCGTCCCCGCACCACTACCCGGGCGATGACTACCGCAAACCAGTACGAAGCGCGCTCAGGCGGTGCGGTTCGTCATCGTTCGCTGGCCGGCAGCTCCAGGGCCGCCCAGACCGCGCGCCAGACCTCCTTGGGCGACACCCCGGCGGCCAGCGCCTCCTCGGCCGTGCGTCCACCCAGGTCCGCCATCACGAACAGGCGCGCCCAGGATCGCGAGTAGGCGGGCCCGAGGGCATGGTCGAGCCGCTCCCAGAACTCGGTGTGTCTCAAGAAGGGTGCCTCACGACGGTCCCGCGACGCCGATGTCGTGCAGGTGATGCACGATGTCGTGCAGGTGGTAGCGCCCGATCGAGGCGACCGTGAAGGCGGAGCCGTTGCTGCGGCGACCCCGCCGGTCCCACTGCTCGCCCGCCACGCCTGCGTAGGTTCCGGCGATGTCGGCAGCCGCTTCGACCAGCTCGACGACCACGATGCTCGGGTCCTGCTCGCCGTACCGGTCCTCGATGGCCGTGGCGTCCTGGTCCCAGTTCTCGAACTGCGGGTCGTTCTCGCGCAGCATCAGCTGGACGCGCTCGCGGAAGATCCGGTGCACGTCGCGCACGTGGCAGGCATACTCGAGCCGCGACCAGGTGGTCTCGTCGGGACGCACGGTCGCGTCCGCAACGTCGAGGGCTCCGAACCAGCCGCGGGTGTTGCGGTGAATCGCGTCCGGGAGATCCTCGACGGCGATCGTGGTCGGGTCGAAACCGCACTCCGGGCAGGGCTTCTCGAGGACCCAGGTCCAGTCCTTGGTGTCAGGTTCGATGGGACGGTCGATGGCCACGGCAGCAGTCTGCCGTACCGGCTCAACTCCTCCGATGGGATTATTCGGTCCATGAACGCCGACGGCAGGGCCGTGGCGATCCGGAACGCGATCGCGTCGGATCTGCCTGCGGTCGCGGAGATCTACACCCACGAGTCGCTGTACGCCTACTCGACCTTCGAGACCGCGGAACGGCCCCTGGCCGACTGGCGGCACAAGCTCGATAGCGGCGACCCGTTCGTCGTCGCAGTGCAGGACAGCAGCGTGCTCGGGTTCGCCTACGCCTCGCCGTTCCGCGACCGGCCGGCGTACCACCGGACCCGGGAGACCTCGGTGTACCTGCACCGGTCCGCACGCCGCGAGGGCTTCGGCACTCTGCTGTACGCCGAGCTTCTCAGCCAGCTGCGCACCCGCGGCTTCCACACCGCCCTCGCCCTGATCGCCCAGCCGAACCCGGGTAGCAACCGCCTGCACGAACAGCACGGCTTCGAGCTGGCCGGGACCATGCGCGAGGTCGGAGACAAGCAGGGCCGGATGATCGACGTCGGGATCTACCAGAAGATGTTGTGAGAGGTTTCGAGACAGGCCGTGCCGGCGTTCCTCAACCACCGGAGCCCGGCGACAACCCCCACGGCCGGCGGGATCTTGACCAGGTCCCCCGCCGGCCGTGAGGTGATCGTGGGGTCAGCCGAAGCGGCCGTTGACGTAGTCAGCCGTACGCCGGTCCTGGGGCTCGCCGAACATCGCATCGGTCGGGCCCTGCTCGACGATCACGCCAGGGGTGCCGTGCTCGGCCAGGAAGAACGCGCACTGGTCGGAGACCCGTGCCGCCTGCTGCATGTTGTGGGTCACGATCACGATCGTCACGTCTCTCGAGATCTCGCTGATCGTCTCCTCGACGACCCGGGTCGAGGTCGGGTCGAGCGCCGAGCACGGCTCGTCCATCAGCAGGACTCGCGGACGGACCGCGAGCGATCGCGCGATGCACAGGCGCTGCTGCTGTCCACCCGAGAGCGTCGCGCCGGGAGCCTTGAGGCGGTCGCGCACCTCGGTCCACAGACCGGCGCGGGTCAGGCTGTCCTCGATCAACGCCTCCCGGTCCGACTTCGCGATCGTCCTCCCGGTGATCTTCAGGCCCGCCAGGACGTTGTCCGCGATCGACATCGCCGGGAACGGGTTGGGCTTCTGGAAGACCATCCCGATCTGGTGCCGCGCATCGGTCAGTCGCCGCTCGGGGTCATAGATGTCGACTCCGTCCAGGTGCACCGCACCGGCGAGGCGAGCCGCCGGCACCAGCTCGTGCATCCGGTTCAGGATCCGCAGGAAGGTCGACTTCCCGCAGCCCGACGGGCCGATCAGCGCGGTGACCTGCCCAGGAGCCATCTCGAGGGAGACCCGGTCGAGCACCTTGCGGTGCCCGAACCAGGCTGACACCCGGCGAGCCTCCAGCGATGCCGGTCCGGCGACGGACGGCACCGCTGCGGTGCGGTCGAGTACTTCGGTCATGACTGGTCTCCTCCTGCGAAGGGGGCCGTTGGTCCTACGTGGATTTCAGGGTCACGGTTGCTGCCGTCGCAGCGCTGACGTACGCGGAGCCGCCGTACCGGACGTGGATCCGGTGCAGACCGCGCCGGAGCCTCGGCAGCAGGAAGGTCACGGTGCCCCTGCTCAGGGTCGCGTGACCGATCACCTTCGTGCCGTCGTAGATCGTGACCGTGCCGGTGGGCACGACGCCGGTCGCGGTGACCTTGACGATCAGCTTCGCCCGCTTGGTGTGGCTGATCGTCTTCGGGTTCAGCGTGTTGACCGCGTGGCCGACCGCCTTGCCGATCACGACCGACTTCGAGGTCGAGGTGCTGGTCAGCAGCGAGACCGAGCCGTTGTAGGTGACCGTCAGCGGGTGGGTGCCCGGCGCCAGTCTGGTGCCGGCGACGGTGAAGCTCGCTGTGCCCGACACCAGGTTCACCGTGTACAGCGTCGTGCTTCCCTGCGTGAGGGTGGCGCTTCCGGTGCGGGTCCCCGGTCCGCCGATGGTCGCGGTGACGTGGAACGCAGTGCCGTAGGTCGCCCTGGTCGGCACCGAGGACGTCGTGGTCGTCGCGGCCTTGGCGATGGTGATCGGGCTCGAGGTCGACGTGGAGGTGTTGTACGCCGGGTCGCCGCTGTAGGTCACCGTCAGGTTGTGGACCCCAGCGGCCAGGGCGGTGCCGCTGACGTTGAACGTCGCGGCACCGGAGCCGTCGAGACCGACCGCGCTCCCGACCGTGGTCGAGCCGTCCTTGAGGGTGGCGGTCCCGGTCGGGGTCGCACCCGCGCCGACGACCGAGGCGGTCACCTGGAAGCCGGCGCCGTAGGTCGCGCTGGCGGGCACGGTCTCGTTGGTGGTCGAGTCGGCCTTGGTGCCGTACACCTCCCAGGTGCTGCCGGTGACGACGATGTCCGCGACGGCGTAGCTGGTCGAGGAGGTCTCGTCGGCCCCGGCCTTGCCGGTGCGCAACCTCAGCTCCAGGACACCCTGGTAGCCCGAGGTGGTGTCGGTCAGCGGGTAGGCCGTGAGGAAGTCGGACAGCGTGGTGTCGCCCGACGCCCCGGTGACTGCGGGCAGCGCTGCGTCGACCGAGCCCGGAGGCGTGGCGACCGGGTAGGTCGAGGCCGCGCTGAGCAGGGAGCCGGACCAGTTGCCGGGGTAGTCGCCGGCGTTCGGCTGGTAGGCGAAGAGCTCGGCGCGGTTGTCACCGCCGCGGATCGTGACCGAGGACTGCACGTACGCCGCGAACGGGGCGGTCGTCGTGCTGCCCCCGAAGATCTGGGTGCCCGCAGCGTCGTAGAACTTCAGCGTGCCGACCTCGTCCGGGTCCGTCTGCTGGAAGCTGGTGCCGGTGCCGGTCTGCCACGGCGGCGAGGACGGGGAGGCGGCGTTCGCGCCCTGGCTGACGATCAGGCCGGTGGTGGCCACGGTCGCCAGCACGAGGGTCAGGGCGGCAACCCGGAAGCTTCTCGCTCGGCCAAACCTGTTGGTGCTGGTCACGGTGTTCCTCTCATCTGCATGCGATGTGCGCTAGGGGTCGGGACGGCGACGTCACTGGACGTGGGCCGAGGTTTCGTTCGAGGTGGCGCTGCCGTCGGTACAGCTGGCGGTGCCGGCCTTTCCGACGACCTTCCAGGAGTCGCCGTCGATCCTGATGGTCGTGGTGTCGTAGGTCGCCGCGATACCGGACGCGGGTGACGCGACGTACAGCCGGAGCTGGATCAGGTGGTTCCACCGCGGCGGGAACGCGATCAGGAACTCCTTGAGCGCGATGTCCGCAGCGGTGGCCTGAGCCATCGGGTGCCGGGTGTTCGTGTACGACGACGCCGCCGTGAGCAGCTGACCGCTCCACTCCTCGCTCTCGGCGCCGTTGCGTGGCTGGAACGCGTACAGCGTGGCCGTCCTGCCGCTTCCCGCCGCCGGCCCGGGCACCGCGGTCGCGCCCACGGCCCTGGAGACGAACGGCTTCTGCGTCGTCGAGCCCGACGTGACCGGCTGGCCGTCAGCCCCGCACAGCGTGAGCGGACCGGCAGACCGGGCATCGACGTACGGGACCTTGGCGTTCGAGGAACCCACGAGCCTGACCGCGACCACCGTCACGATCAGCACCACGACGACGGCACCGACGAGGACCGGGAGCCGGCGCGAGGCAGGCGTCCCGAGGATCGGCGCGGTGCCGGGCTTCTCGGTGGTGGCGTTGCTCATGGAGGGTTCCTCAGATCGATCGGATCACGTCGGTCGGGCCTGCTCCGGGGCGGTGGCAGGTCCGCCCCGGGCAGGTTCTACGGACCGCTGGTGGTGGAGCCCAGGTCCGAGTACGCCGGCGTGACGCCGGCATCGGTCAGCAGGGCCTTGCCGGGCGCCGTGTTCACGAACGGCACCGGACCGCCGGCATCGCTGAACAGGGTCTGGACCCAGTTCAGGGTGCCGCCGGGCTGCCAGGCGGGGTCGTTGTCGAGGTCCGACTGACGGAAGATGACGTAGTAGGGGAAGGTGACCGACCACGCCGTCGGCGTCGCGCCGGTGGTGCCGTCCGTGATCAGGCTGATGCCCGCCGTGGTCAGCGGGGCTGCCGGGTTGCTGGCCGAGTAGGCGGTGTCCGGGTTCAGGAAGTAGCCGTTGCTCAGCAGGTTGTACCGACCGAGCGGGAACGGCACGATCGCGTTCGGCTGATCCGTGGCGGACAGGCTTGTGATCGCGGTCGGGTCGTTCTGCTGTACCTGGGTGATCCCGGCGGGCACGGTGACTGCGTTGCCACCATTGAATGCCTTGAGGCCGTTCAGGAAGATCGTCCGCATGCCGGCGCCGACCTGCGGGATGAGCGCCTTGATCGGCTGGGCGGCCTGGGTGGACGTTCCGGAGTAGCCCGGGATCTGACCCCAGGTGGTGTAGGTGCCGTTGTAGATGTTGACCAGGTCGGTGCCCGAGAGGTGCGCGGGCGCGTTGGTGGTCGTCGCAGTGGCGATGTAGTCGATGTCGGTGGCGATCTGGACCGAGTGCAGCGCGCTGCCGAGCCCACCCTGGGCCACCGTCTTCTGCGCGTTGGTCTGCTGCGTGGCCGTGGGCAGGTTGGGGCTCCGGGCGAAGCTGATCCGGTTGGCGCCCCCGTCGGCCAGAAGCGCCGCGAGCCCGACCGAGCCGCCATTGGGCCGCTGCACCGGCTTGGTACCGGCGCGCAGGATGATCGTGCTGTTCAGGACGCCTGAGGTGCCCAGCGCCGGGTCGGTGAAGGTCTTGCGACCGTTCGCGTCACCGCTGGCGTCGAAGCTGAAGATCCGGTTCTTGTTCCCCGCCGTGTTGTAGCCCGGGTCCGAGCCGAAGCCGTCGGCCAGGAAGTTCAGCGACGTCTGCATGACGTCCGAACCGACGCCGACGACGTCGTCCGTCTGCGGAGCCCCGTCTGCGTTGGCGGGGATCTGGCTGGCTGCGAGACCTCCGGCCAGCACGGCGGCGAGCAACGAGGCGCCTACGGCGATCCGTCTCTTCGACATGGGTTCTGCCTTTCCTTGGAGAGTGGGTGCCCACGCAGGCGCGGGCTGTGGTGCGGAAGTCGGGGTGGTTCTACGAGCACAGGCATCGGAACCGTGGGCATGCCGCAGGCGCCCTCTCAGCGAGCGGCGGCCCGATCCGCCCCATGCCTGCTCGCTGGTGTGCTCGAATCTCATCATTGTTTATAAATCCTGTCAACTTAAACGAGTACAACGTGATGCGGCCCACACCGGACGTTCCGATGTCGGCTCAGACCAGGTTGGGCAGCAGCTGGCTGGCCAGGGACGAGACGGCCCAGAGCGCGGCCAGCACCATCGGCGTGCCGACGACCCAACCACCGAGCGAGGACCAGCGGGCCCGCAGCCACGCTGTCGCGAGCAGGACGATCAGCAGCAGCTGGAGGTTCAGGGCCAGGAACGCGAGGGCGCCGCTGGTGACGTGCGTGCTCATCGGCTGCTCGGTGGCGATCTGGTCGGTCACCGGTCCGGCCCCGACGGCCTTGCCGGTCAGCGTCGCGTCCACGTAGATCGTCTCCGACGGCGCCAGCCGTGCGAGGAAGCCCGAGCCCACCGCACTGACCAGGGTCAGCCGGCCGTCGTTCGCCGCCGGGGCCGCCGGTACGGGGTCGCCCTGGTGACGGGCACCTGAGACCAGGTAGGTGAAGGTGCCTTGACCGGTGGTCACCGTGATCGGGTCACCGGCTCGGAGCGTGTCCAGCGAGCCGAACGGCGCCCCGAACGACAGCGCGCGTCCCAACAGCTCGCTGACACCGTGCTGCCCGGGGAGCACCGAGCCGCGCAGGTGGCCCGGCCCGTCCTGCAGCTGGCTCGTCGCGGTCCCCTCGACGACGACCTCGTTCTTCAGGCCGAGCCGCGGTATCGAGAGAACTGCGACCGGGGCGCCGGCCGCGATCGGGGCTCCGGTCGGAGCCACGCCGAGCGCCAGCTCGGTTCGCATCCGGCCGTAGAGCCGGCTCTGCTCGTGGTTCTGTTCGAACCCGCTGAAAACCGTCAGGTAGACCAGGATCCAGGCGGCGAAGAGAGCGATCACGATCATGGCTCGCGACACCGCGAGCTGCACCTCGGCGCGTGGATAGCGCGCCGGCGGCTTGCCGTCGATCGGAGCCTCGGTCCGTACGACAGTGCGCGGTGTCGGTGCTTCGACGACCTGGATGGTCATGACGAGCCCTTCCGCTTGCCCGGAGTACGGGGTCTCGCGACCCGGCCGGCCGAGACCACGACCGGAACGATGACTTCGGACCAGCGCAGCAGCATCCCGGCCGCACCGAGCAGCAGGAACGTGAGCAGCATCAGCGGCAGGCCGAGACGGCCCAGCGGGCTGTCGTGACCGACCGTCCTGAACAACGCGACCGAGGTCGACGGCGCGGCCGCGGAGCCGAGGGCCGGGCTTCCGGCCGGGGACCCCGGCGTGGCGCCCGGGATCGGCGCGCTCGGGCTCGACGGACCCGTGCCGCCCTGGCTCGTTGGCGTGGTCACGTCGTCCGCCGCGTCCAGCGAGGGCACGAAGCCCCGCTGCGCCTTGACCGCGAGCGCGGCCCGCGCGGTGTACCCGGCCAGGGCGCCAAGCCCGTTGGCCCTGGTCATCGGCAGGTAGCCCGGCGGCAGCTGGCCGTTGAGCAGACCCGCGGTCTGCCCCGCGCCGGCGGCGTAGGTCAGGAACGTCGCGAACTTGCTCGCATCGGCCGCGGGCAGTCCCGTGGTCGGGATATCGGCGTACACCGGCAGGGTGCCGGGATAGGCGGTCCTGGCGGCAGCGGTCTGTAAAGCGTCGTAGTCGACCTTCCAGGTCTTGGCGGCCTTGTCGGCCGTGAACAGCGCGGCTGCGGCCCTGAGCCCGGCGTTGTCGGGCGCGACGTAGGTCCCCGCGCTCACGGTGTCGGCCGCACGTGCCGCCGAGCCGCCCGCGGTCGTCGGCGGCGGTCCGGACCGCAACGAGGCAGCGGTGAGGTTGTAGCGGGCGATGGAGCTCAGCGGCACGATCCCGAGTACGAACCGGAACCCCGGCTGCTGCCGACCCTGGGTCGAGAGCTTGAGGGTGGACACGTCGTTCGGGTCGCCGTTGGGGCAGGCGATCCCGACGTTGGAGATCGCGTACTGCATGTTCAGCACGATCGTGGACACGAAGGCGGTCGGGTTCGCGACCAGCGACAGATACGGCCCCGGGCTGTGGGTGTAGCACGGGTTGTTCCCACCGCTGATGTACGCACTCGTCGCGAGGTTGTCGTCCTGCAGCGGCCAGGAGTAGACCGGCAGCCGGACCTGCTTGTACGCCGGGTTGACGACCATCCCCCACGGGTCGGCCTTGCCGTCCAGGAACGCCCGCGCATCGGGATCGTCGTTGAGGTAGCTGGTCAGCGCGTAGACCATGTCGGCGTCCGAGGACAGAGTCAGCAGCGTCGAAGCCGCTTCGACAGCGGTGTAGTGCGGAAGCCCGGGGTTCAGTGCCTGGAACTCCGGGTCCTCGGTGATGTTGACCGGGTTGGCTGCGATCGCGGGATCCGAGCCCTTGCCGATCGAGTTCACCGGATAGGACTGGCTGAGCAGCTTGGCCAGCAACCGCGGGTCCAGGCGCAGCTTGTCGTACGGCCGTCCGTTCGCGTCGTCGATGACGTAGCTGATCGCGAAGCCCGTCACCGCGATCGGCGCCTGCACCACGGGTCTTCCGAACCCGCCGTCCGGCATCCGGCTGCCGAAGGCGCCCTCGACGTTGCCGACGTTGAGCAGCGTCCTCGCCGAGTCCTCTGCGGTCTGGACGTGCACGAACGGGAACAGCTTCTCGTCGGTGCAGAATTTCGGCTCCCACTGGGCCGTCAGCTCATTGAGGAGCGTCGACCCGTAGATCGCCAGTGGCTTCTCCTTCGAGACCACCGAGCAGACGTTGGAGGACACCGCGAACTGCAGCGGCACCGTGATCCGGTTGCGCCAATTCGATGCCGACCACCACAACGCCCCCGAGGTGGCCAGGTTCGGCTGGGTCCCCGGGACGGCGATCTGACCGGGACTGAACACGTCGGGGCTCTGGCACTGGGCCTGGGCGTCCGAGCCGGTCGCCGAGTCGGGCCGGTCGGCCGCCGGCAGCCGGGTGCCGTAGCCGTCGCAGCTGATCCCCATGATCGGGATCGCCACCAGCGCGCACGGCACCGAGCTGCTGCAGCCGAGGGTCGCATTCTCGTCCTCGGTCCAGGCACTGAACTCGGCGCTGCCGCCGCCGTCGGTGCCGGTGATCCCGTACGTCGCGTTGCTGGGCAGGCCGGTCCCGCCGATGTTCGAGGCCTCCGGCGCCTGCCCGGCGCAGCCGAAGTCGCCGCCTTCGTAGACGGTCCCGCTCGCGGCGATCATCGGGATCCAGCGCTCGGCGGCCGCAGCCCTGGGGCACGCGTGCGGACGCGGCGACGGCGCACCGACGATGCGCGCCCGGTTCGCGTCGGTCTCGAACGCGTCCGAACGCCAGGCCGGGTAGGTGGTGTTGAGGTTGCTGTTGTAGCGCTCGACCGAGGTCTGTGTCCAGCAGGTCTCCGGACTGAGCTGCTTGGCCGCCGGCACGCCGGTCGAGTCCACGCCGCGGCACTCCAGCAGCACGAACGGGTACTCCTCGTTGACGCCTGCCGAGGAGTTCACGTCGCTGACCAGTCCCCCGGTCGGGTGCGCGCCGGTCCAGGTGACGTTGAGCTCTTGGCGCCCGCGCAGGTTGGTGGTGGCCGAGACCGCGAGCCTGACCGTACGACGGTCCACCTGGGTGGTGGATCCGTCGGCGGCGAAGGACTGGCGCACGACGGTCTCGGTCCTGGTCACGGCACTGGTCCCGGATGCCGGCCTGCTCACCACTGTGCTGGCCGGCTCGACGGCGGCCTGGCCGGGCGCGGCGATGCCCACCCCGGCCAGGCCCAGGGTCAGCGCGACCAGGGCGACGGCCGAGCGTCGCGGGCTGGTCTTGAGGCGCAGACGGGTCATGAGATCGGCCCCCGGCGGCGTACGAGCAGGGCACCGAGTCCGGCCGGCACCGCGACCACCAGGCCGAACAATCCGACCAGTACGACGGTCAGCAGTGTCGAGGGCCCGGAATTCGCGTCAGCGCCGAGCGTTGCCGGAACCACCGCACCGGTCTGGGCGAGCGCGGCGCCGTCGGACGTCCCCGTCCCGCCGAGCTCTCCTCCGGCGGGCGAGCCGGCGGCGACCGGCGTACGGGGGGTTACCGCGCCGGATCCGGTGGTGGTGCCGCCGGTAGCAGTGCTGTTCGCGGCGTTCGACGGCTTGCTGCCGTTGTAGGCGCCGACACCGGCAGCGCACGGACCGGCACCGAGCCGGTCGCAGGCCGGAGGCTGTGGCGCGATCTGGGCCAGGTGGTTCACCTTCGGCTCGCCAGCGATGAAGGTCGGGTTGTGGCAGGTGCTCACGTTGCGGTTGGTCAGATTGACGCCGGCGTCGGCCGCCTTGAGCTTCGCGATCTGGGAGAAGCCCGCGGTGACCAGGTTGATCGGCAGCGAGGAGTAGCCGATCGGCCCGATCTCGGACTGGCCCTGGCAGATCGAGTAGTAGAGGAAGTCCGCGACCGTCTGCCGCTTGGCCGTGGTCATCCGCGGGTCGGTGGCCGACGTCGGGATGATGGCGTAGACGTAGGACGAGAGCGGGTAGGCACGCTTGTCCGGGTTGGTGTAGACGTGATCCAGGTTCTGGGTCAGGTACGTCGGCGACGCCGGGTTGTTGTCGATCACGGCCCGGGTCAGGGCGACGGCGACGTTGTACTGGGTCGGCAGCGTGTAGTACCCAGCCTTGTTGAGGAGCTTCGCCGCCGGGAAGTTCGAGAGCAGCGGGTAGGAGTACTCCTCCATGCCGATCGAGCCGTTGGCGCCCGAGCTCTTGATGAAGTTCATGACGCCGTCAGAGCCCGACTGCGCCTTCTCGTTGCCCGAGGACTTCCCGCAGTTCAGCGGGAAGTACTCCGTCTGTGCATCGATCCCGCCGTTGCACGGCGCCCAGATCGACGGGTACTCCTTGGCCACCCAGCGGGTGAACTGGTTGGTGACACCGGCACCTTCGGAGTGCACCACCGGGATGATCGGGATCGAGGGAAGTGCGAGGCCGTTGTTGTCCTTGGTGATCGCCGGGTCGTCCCAGTTGGTGATGGTGCTGGTGAAGATCTTCGCCACGGTCTGACCCGACAGCCGGATGTTGCGCACCAGCTTGCCGCCGACCTCGACGTGGTACGGGAACGCCGTACCGCCGGCCGCGATCGGGAGGTAGGCATACGCACGCCCCTCGGAGGTGTCGGCCTGGCCGGTGGTCGGGTCCTTGCCGAGGAACGGGACGTCGGAGACGCCGAAGTCGTTGGCCTCGTTGGCGAAGTCCTTGCGCCCCTGGGCCGCACCGTTCGCGGTGAAGACGACCTGCTCGCCGGAGTTGGCGACGTCGGCGACCCACTGGTTGATCGCGTTGGCGGCCCAGCTCGACCCGGACCCCTGGATCAGGGTGTGGCTCGAGCTCGCGTCCGCGACCGCTGGGGTCATCAGCGCGATGAGCAGGAGTACGACGGCGAGCAGTCCTCGCTTGGTCAGGCGGGTCATCCTCGGTTCCTTCCACGGGCAACCAGTCGGGCGAGCAGGAACAGCGCGAGCACGATCACCAGCAGCACCACCGCTGCGGCGTAGCCACGCACCTCGTTGCGCGGCTCCCCCGACTTGACGGCGTCGAAGATGTACAGCGGGAGCGAGTTCATCGGGTTGCGCAGCGGGTTCCAGTTCAGGAACGACGAGGCACCCGAGGTCAGCAGGAGCGGTGAGGTCTCCCCGACCATCCGGGCGATGCCTAGGATCAGCGCGGTGGCCAGCCCGGGTCGCGCAGTCGGCAGGACCACACGCCACACGGTCTGGAACCTGCCGGCACCCAGGGCGTAGGAGGCCTCGCGCAGTCCGCCAGGGACGACCCGGAGCACCACGTCGCTGGCCCGGGCCATGATCGGCAGGCCCATCACCGCGAGCGCCAGCGCGGCGGCGAACCCGCACCTCGGCATGTGGAAGTGGGCGATGAACACCGAGTAGATGAAGAGGCCGGCCACGATCGAGGGCAACGCGGTCATCGACTCGATGATGGTGCGCACGAGCCGGGCACCGCGACCCCCGACCTCGGACATGTAGACCGCGGTGATCACGCCGAGGGGCAAGGCGATCGCGACCGCGATCGACACCTCGATCAGGGTGCCTACCAACGCGGCGAGCGCGCCGCCGGTGGTGTACTGGTCGCTCGGCCGGACCCCGGACATGTCGTGGGTGTAGAAGTTCGCGTGCAGGAGCGCAGGCAGCCCGTGGGAGAGGGTCACCACGACGGTGCTCGCCAGTGCCAACCCGACCACCGACGGCGCGGCGATGACCAGCGAGGTCATCACCCGGTCGACGACGACCGCACGCGGCCGGTTGACCGCCGTCAGGCCGGCGTAGAAGGCAAGGAACACCAGGTACCAGGAGACGAAGAAGCCCAGCGCTCCGGAGAACGGCAGCACCCGCTCGTAGAGCAGCCAGGTCGTGGCCAGGCCGCCGAGGACCGA
>NZ_JAOPXI010000157.1 GCF_025965215.1 Marmoricola sp. | reverse complement strand
ACGTGAAGCCGGGCGACATCTCCGGGGGCAAGCCGCCGTCGGGGGTCTCGGACGCTCAGTGGGACGCGATCAAGAACGCGGCCAACGGGTTGTCGGCCCCTGCGGTCGACGACGCCCTCGAGGGCATCGGCCAGCAGGCGCGCGACGTCTGCAAGTTGCAGCTCGGCCTGTCCTGACCGCGCCCGGCACCCGTCCCGAAACCCGGCCTGCGTTGCAGCCGACGAGCAGTGCTGACTAGATTGCTCTCCACCGCACCCAGCATCGAGAAGAGGTCGTCCACGTGGCTCTGCCGCCGCTCACTCCCGAACAGCGTCAGGCTGCTCTGGACAAGGCCGCGGCGTCGCGTCGCGAACGTGCTGCGGTGAAGAACCGGCTCAAGCACTCCGGTGCCTCGATCGCCGAGGTGCTCGCCGAGAGCGAGCGCAACGAGGTCATCGGCAAGATGCGCGTCAGCGAGCTGCTGCAATCGATGCCCGGCCTCGGCAAGGTGCGTGCTGCCCAGGTCATGGAGCGGCTGAAGATCTCGGAGAGCCGCCGTGTCCGCGGTCTCGGTGCGAAGCAGGTCGCGGCGCTCGTCGCCGAGTTCCCCTCCGGTGAGTGACCCGACGTCGGGCACGGCTCGGCTGACCGTCCTCGCCGGTCCGACCGCGGTCGGCAAGGGCACCGTCACGGCGTACCTGCGCGAGCACCACCCGGAGGTCTGGATCTCGGTGTCCGTGACGACCCGCAAGCAGCGTCCGGGCGAGGTCGACGGCGTGCACTACCACTTCGTCGACGACGCGGAGTTCGACCGCCTGATCGCTGCCCAGGACCTCCTCGAGTGGGCCGTGGTGCATCGCCAGGCCCGGTACGGAACGCCGAGGCAGCCCGTCGTCGCGGCCCTGGCCGAGGGTCGGCTGGCGCTGCTGGAGATCGACCTCCAGGGTGCGCGCCAGGTCCGCGAGACGATGCCGGCAGCGCGGTTCGTCTTCCTGGCGCCGCCGTCCTGGGACGAGCTGGTCCGCCGCCTGGTCGGACGGGGGACCGAGGACGAGGCCGAACGCGAGCGCCGCCTGGACTCCGCGAAGGCCGAGATGGCCGCCGAGCCGGAGTTCGACGCGACCGTGGTGAACCACACGATTCCCGCTGCGGTCCAAGAGTTGGTAGAGTTAATGCGGTCCTGAGGCACATTTGCCTCGGACTCACCCCTTTCAACCTCTCGAGAGGCCCGCATGAGCGTGTCCGGCACCCAGCCCGTCGCCCTGGGGATCACGAATCCCCCGATCGACGACCTGCTGACCAAGACCGACTCCAAGTACAAGCTGGTGCTCTACAGCGCCAAGCGTGCTCGGCAGATCAACGCGTACTACTCCCAGCTCGGCGAGGGCCTGCTGGAGTACGTCGGCCCGCTGGTGGACACCCACGTCCAGGAGAAGCCCCTCTCGATCGCCATGCGCGAGATCAACGAGGACCTGCTGGTCTGCGAGGACATCGACCCCGACGAGGCCGCAGCGGAGTCTGCGGCCAAGTGACGCGCACTCGCTGATGAACACTGCTCAGTCCCGTCCTCATGTCGTCCTCGGCGTGAGCGGCGGGATTGCTGCGTACAAGGCCTGTGAGCTGCTCCGCCGCTTCACCGAGTCCGGGTACGACGTGACGGTCGTCCCGACGGCGGCCGCGCTGAGGTTCGTCGGTGCGCCGACCTGGTCCGCCCTGAGCGGCAAGCCGGTGAGCACCGAGGTCTGGAGCGACGTCCACGAGGTGCCGCACGTGCGGATCGGGCAGACCGCCGACCTGCTGGTGATCGCCCCGGCCACTGCGGATCTGCTCGCCAAGGCCGCGCACGGTCTGGCCGATGACCTCCTGACCAACACGCTGCTCACCGCACGCTGCCCGATCGTCTTCGCACCCGCGATGCACACCGAGATGTGGGAGCACCCGGCGACGGCGGCCAACGTCGCCACCCTGCGCGAGCGCGGTGCCCTGGTCATCGAGCCCGCCGAGGGTCGGTTGACCGGCGCTGACACTGGCAAAGGCCGACTTCCCGACCCTGCCGAGATCTACGCGATCGCCACCGACCTGCTCGCCCGCGGCGGCAGCCGGTCCCAGGACCTCGCCGGGAAGCACGTCGTCGTCTCGGCCGGCGGCACCCGGGAGTACCTCGATCCGGTCCGCTTCCTGGGCAACCGCTCCTCCGGGCTCCAGGGCTACGCCCTGGCCCGTACCGCGGTCGCGCGTGGAGCCGAGGTCACCCTGATCGCCGCCAACGTGACCCTGCCTGATCCGGCAGGCGTGAAGGTGGTGCGGGTCGAGACCACCGCGGAGCTGCAGTCCCAGGTGATGGCCGCGGCGCCGGGTGCCGACGTCGTGGTGATGGCTGCCGCGCCGGCAGACTTCCGCCCCGAGAGGTTCACCGACTCCAAGATCAAGAAGGCCGAGGACGGGTCGGTTCCCGAGATCCGGCTGACGCAGAACCCGGACATCCTGGCGAGCCTGGCCCACGACCGTCCGCGCCCGGACCTGGTCGTGGTCGGCTTCGCGGCCGAGACCGGGGATGCCGCCGGGTCGGTGATGGACCACGCCCGTACGAAGCTGGCCCGCAAGGGCTGCGACCTGCTCGTGGTCAACGACGTGGGCGGCGGCAAGGTCTTCGGGTCCGAGGACAACGAAGCCGTCGTCCTCGGCGCCGACGGCTCCTCGACTCCGGTGCAGCGCGGCTCGAAGAGCGCTGTGGCGCAGGTGATCTGGGACCGCGTGGTCCTGCTGCTCGAGGCGCGTTGAGGCCGACGCGTCGCAATTCGTGAGATGCCGTCTCACCATAAGGACGGTCAGTTAGGCTGTCCGTGCACCAGCCAATCCATGACTTACCGGCTCGTTTGCACCGACCGGAGAACTGCAGGAGACAACAAGTGACTGGACGTCTGTTCACCTCGGAATCTGTCACCGAGGGACACCCGGACAAGATCGCCGACGCGATCAGCGACACCGTTCTGGACGCGCTGCTGGCCGACGACCCGGACAGCCGTGTGGCTTGCGAAACCCTGATCACCACGGGTCTGGTCGTCGTCGCCGGTGAGGTGACCACGAAGACCTATGCCCCGATCGCGCAGCTCGTCCGTGCCAAGATCCTCGAGATCGGCTACGACTCCTCGGTCAAGGGCTTCGACGGCAACTCCTGCGGCGTGCAGATCGCCCTCGGCCAGCAGTCCCCGGACATCGCCCAGGGCGTCGACAAGGGCTTCGAGGCCCGTGTCGACGGCTCCGGTGACGAGCTCGACAGCCAGGGTGCCGGCGACCAGGGCCTGATGTTCGGCTACGCGTGCGACGACACCAAGGAGCTCATGCCGCTCCCGATCAGCATCGCGCAGCGCCTTGCCGAGAAGCTCACCGCGGTCCGCAAGGACGGCACGCTGGACTACCTGCGTCCCGACGGCAAGACCCAGGTCAC